>JBAVML010000235.1:0-29667 GCA_049690035.1 Chthoniobacteraceae bacterium | reverse complement strand
ATGGGCGGCGGCATTGCGAACAATGGCGACTACTCTAATGGCGCGTACCAAAATGGCGGGCAAGGTGTCCGCGAGGTCGTTGATGGCGGCATGGAGACCAACCTTCGCTGTTGGGTAGTGCTTCCGTAACAGCTTGTCGATTGTATGTGAGCGAGTGATTGCTTTGCCGATTAGTGCGTCAGTATCCATTCGTGAGAATGCACTTAGAGGGAATGGTGCGAGCGACGCCGAGACAGTCTAGGCTTTTGGTTCGTCGGGGACGTCTATCACAGTCGGATTCTTATAGCCGCGCCACATAGTCAATTCGTCGGGCATCCACGGGAGGTAGATAATGGTCTTGAGGCTGTGGAACTGCTGAATAGCGGACTCCACGGCTGCGGGTGAGACGTAAACCGCAAGTAGCTCCTCTACGTCGTAAGCCTTGGAAATGGTGTCCAAGCTATAAAGGTCGATGGTCAGTTCAGGCGTAAACGGCAGAGACCCTTCCTTGGCGAGCTTGCTTGCGAATGGGCGCCCGAGAAACTCACCAGTGACGGTGACCTCGAACTGCTTCTTGACCGGCACGAGCAGGGTGATGCGAGTCGAACCGTTGTCCGTCGCCTCCGCTACGGCAGTTTGGTAGGCTAGCTTCACAGCTTGCGGAAATGGGCCGGACTTGTTGATCACGATTCGCTTCACGGTGGGTTTTTTATGGTCAGTCATACGAGCGGGCGTCTCAGCGGTCGAGATCCTCATTCGTAGCGTCAAACTTCCGAGTGGAATGTCGATGTTAAAGCAGGGGAGTTGACACCGGGGTTGGCGGAATATGGCAAATCTCGATCTCACTCCCGCCAATGTTGTCCCGAGCGGCAACGCGAATCCTCAACGTGCCAACGCTGGGGTCGCGATCGCGGCCGGCGACATCGTGTATAAGGACGGCAACGGCAAGCTCCAGCTCTCCGATGCCGATGGCGCGGCCGCCGCGCAGGCGGTGCAGGGTATGGCCGTGAACAGCGGCGGCGTGGGCCAGCCGGTGAACTATGTCACCGAAGACGACGACATTGACGTGGGCGTTGCCGTCGAGGGTGAGCCTTACTTCCTGAGCGCCACGGCGGGGAAGATGTGCGTCGCGGGCGATCTTGTGCCGGGAATGAAAACCATCTTCGTCGGTGTCGGCAAGGCGGACGGGAAGCTCAACTTCAAGCCGGTGGCCGGCGGCATTGTCCAGCCGACTGAGGGCTAATCGTAATACGACCCTAAAGCACGGGGCGCCCCACTTCATTTCCACCCTTACGTAAGGATGGCGAACCTCGATCCGCAGGTCACCAATGCGCTCCGGGCCGCGAGGCGTGCCGAGCAGAATCCGGTGCCCGAGCTCGAACCTTCGTTTCCCTACGCGAAGATCAGCTTCGATCCGTTCTTCTTCGGGGCGGACGCGGAAGTTGACACTGAGCACGAGGAGGCAAGCTCATGAGCGACATCGCGCTTCCTCTGTTCGTTGAAACGATCAGTCAAACCCTGGTCGATTCCGATGGCTCGGCGTTCACCCTGCCCGATGCGAAGCTCAGCGACACGTGGATTTGCTCGCTGCGCTTTCTCGAAACGACCACGCAAGATCCGGTCGAGAAGCAGTTGAACGTGGTCGGCATCCGGGCCGCGATCGGGCCGGTGCTCGCGCCGCCGACGGCCGGCAAGTTCAAGCTGAATGTCGTCGGCAACAACACCGCCGCGATCGATTACGGCGCAACCGCCGAGGAACTGCTGACCGCGCTCGGCGAGGGCGTGGGGCTTTCGTGCAGCAAGCCGACCGCTGGCTGCTGGATCGTGCGCCTCACGGACGATGGCGAGGAAGCGGCAGGACTCGAGCCCGCGGATGATTCGGTCGCGGAATACAACACGCTGGTTCCACAGTCGTTCGTGCGTATCCGCGCCTACGAGGACAATTCGGTGTGGTATCACGAGATCCGGCTCGTGCAGGCGCCTTACGCCTTTGCCGACAGCGCAGAGGACACGCTGCCTGACCCGCCGCGAGTGACCCGCGTGCTCTCCGGTGCCGGCGAAACCGGCACGGAGGCGGCGAAGAATGAAATCCAAAAGCTTTACGTGCCGAATAACTTCAAGGGCACGTTCTACTTCACGTGGGAGGGCTACCGTTCCGCAGTGCTCGGCGGCGAGGCGCTGACGGTTGAAACCGTCGCGGACGCGCTCAATGGGATGTTCGACCGCGACGTTGCGCACTTCCAGGTGACAAACCCCGAGAAGCGATACGCCTACATCGAGTTCATCGGGGCGCTGGAGGGCGCTGCGCAGGATCTCATCGAGGTCGAGCTCGTCACGACACCGCCGGCGGCGTTGAACTTCCGGCTGCAACTCGACAGGGCGGCTGCGTCTGCCGCGCTGCGCGTGGATAAGACGGCCGCCACGACCTTCGAGATTGAGGTCCGCTACGTCGGCGCGAACGAAACGATCGAGACGGAGGGGGTGCAGGTGCGCAAGCTCACGGTGCAGGCGGATGTGAAGCTCATCCGCGAGCTGATCTACGACGAGCTCGCGCTGGTGCCGTCGATCAACTGGCTCAAGCGGATGGGCCGCAAGTCCTACGTGCCGTTCTCCGAGGGTGCAGTCATCACCGGCAGTCAGAAGGCGCGCTTCACGATCCCGAGTCCCGACGACCTGGGCGCGAGCGTCTTCTCCATCACGCATGGGATGAACACGGACGAGATCGACAGCCTGCTCGTGCGCGAAAACAAGGCGAATGGCCGCGTGCTCCAGCCGGGGGAATACGCGGCGAGGATCACGGACGAGAATCAGATCGAGATCACGCTCGCGAGTGAGCCCACGGAGGCAAATTCCATCGCGGTCATCATCTCGACGATTAACAACGTCGCGACCTTTCAGGATCACTACCACCCGATCGCCCGAATCACGGGCGACGAGGAGGGTGCGCCGACTCTGCGCGAGGAGCTCGTCGCGATCAAGGCGCGGCTCTCGGCCATCGAGGCGCTCGTTACCGTCACGGGCGGCCTCGCGAAAACCGATGCTGACGCCGCCGATCAGGGCGTCGATCTGCCGAAGCGCACGGAGCTCTACCCCGGCCATTACACGGCGGTGCCCGACCTCAGCGGCAAGGTGAAGCTGCGCCCCGGCCGCCTCTTCCCGGCGATCCACGACGCGGCGGTGACTGCATTCACCGCGCTGCCTTTGCCAGACCCGGCCGGGTTTGCGGGCAGCGTCTTCTACAATGACACCGGCGCGGAGATTCAACTCCGCACCAGGAAGGTGCCCGTCGGCGGATTCTTCGGCAGCGACGGGCGCGCGTGGCTCCAGCTTTCGCGGAACGACTCGACGAACTCTTACTTCCCAACCGAACTCGAACGCGAGCTGTGGATGCTCGCGATCAACTCCTCGATGCTGCGGCCGGGGATGGCGTTTCGGGTCGATGGCGAGCTCAAGCTGCGGATGGTCGTCGCGACGACGAAGATGCAGGCGTTGCTCGTCATCGAGATCGGGCAGGCGCCGAGCCAGTCCGCGCCGACACCGACCTCGCTGAACCTGCAGGACGTGGTTTGGGATACGGCGGCGCCGATGCTCGAGCAGCGCATCGTGATCGGCGACGTGGAGCAAAAGCACGATTACGGCTGCGCGATCGTGATCGGTTCCACGGGTGCGGTCACCGCCACCAAGTTTCTCTACGGCGGCAGCTCGACTGCCGACAACAAGCCGTCCAGCGCGAACTTCGTCATTCGCGCGCGGCTCAGGGATTTCGACACCGAAAACTCCATCCCGAACGCCAAGGGTCTCATCTGGTATGACTCCACTGGCGAGTCGGCAATCAAGTAACCATGCCCATTCCCGCTGCACCCGCCGACTTCGCCGTCGCTCACGTCGGCATCGACAATCCGGCCAACAAACCCGCCGTGCGTTTTACATTCACGAATAATGAGGCGGGCGCGACGCACCTGATTCAGACGTCCTCGAATGGGACCACGGGATGGAAGGATCTCGTGGAAGCGGCTTCGGGCAAGGCGTTCGTGGATGCTCACGGCTTCGCCCTCAGCGCCAAGTTCCAATTCCGCATCCGCGCTGAGTTTGCCGCTCAAGGCACGTTTTCGGATTGGGTGCTGATCTCCGGCAATCCGCTCATCACGCTGCCGAAGCTGCCCACGGCGGTGGTGCAAATCAACGCGCCGTCAAACCTTGTCGTCGCGCAGAACGATTTCCGCGGCATCAAGCTGACGTGGACGGACAACGCCAACAACGAGAGCCTTCACCTTCTGCGCCTCTCGGGACCGGGACTGCCGGCGGGCGGGCTGGAAATCGGCATCAACCATCTCGACGGAGGTGCGTACACCATCCCGCTCAACTTCCCCTTCGCGGGTGGCTACGTCCTGCAAAACGCGAAAACCTACACAGCTTCGGTGCGCGTGCGCGGCGGCAAGCAGACGACTGCGGCGACGACGCTCACCACGGATTCCACCGCAGATGTGAGTTTCACCACGGCGGCAGCTCACGTGGCGCTGACCAATCTCCCGGGGACCGTGAGTGTCAGTCGCGGCGAGGCGTTCAGCTTCCGCATCTTCGCCAACTCGGCGAGCGCGGCTTTTTCGGTCGTCGCGGGCGCGCTGCCAGCGGGTCTCTCACTGACTGGCGACACGATCAGCGGCACGACCACGGCGGCTATTGGCAGCTACGCGGTGAGCATCAAAGCGGACGATGGTGCGACGGACGACACGCAAGTCCTGACGCTCAACCTGGTCACTCCCGCATTCGTGTTCACCAATCTGCCCGCCAATCCCACGGCTTGGAACACGGTGCCCTTCCTCTTCCGCGCCGCAACGAACACGCCGGCAGTTTCCATCACGCTCACGGGCACGCTGCCGAACGGGCTCTCCTTCGACGGCGTGGATTCCGTGAGCGGCACGCCGAACGAAGGCGATGCTGGGTATCCGGTCACGCTGCACTCCAGCAACCCACTCTCGACGGCGGCCGGCACGCTCACGATCAACGTCCGCACTCCTTCGATTCTGGTGCTGCTCAAGCCGCACGGTGGCGCCGTGGCGCCGAAGTCCGGGGAGGATTGGGGAGAAGTGGTTGCACCGCTCGGGCAAGCGTTCGCGTGGGACATCTCCGCGCAGCCGGTGGGACCGATCAGCGTCGGCAGCGGCATCACGATCACGAACGCGCCCGCCTGGCTCACGCTCAATGGTGCGCAGATCAGCGGAACGGCGGATGTGAGCGAAACCAGCGACGTGACGATCGAATGGAGCAACGGAACCTTCACCGGGAGCACGGTGCTGCGGATTCGCGTTCCGACCATTCAGATCACCAGCGCGGACAATTTCGCGGTGTATGAGGATCAAGATTTCAGCTTTCCGCTTACGTCGCTGCCCGCGGGCATCTTTTCGTTCTCCGATCCTGAAGAAGCGCCGGCTGGTGTCACCGTCCGCGCATTGCCAAACGGCAGCTACGTGCTCGCCGGAAAATCGAGTGCGGTGGGAACGCACGGCTTCGAGCTACTGGCAAAAGCCGGAATGGAAACGGACAAGCAAATCTTCACGCTCACAGTGCAGCCGGTCATCACGCTCGGCGACGAGGACGAGATCGCCGGATGGCAGGGCGAGCCGGTGCTCGGCGTCCTCTCATATCTCGGCCCGTGTTCGGTGGCTCAATGGTTTCTCGTGAACGCGCCTCCGGGCGTGGAGATCGCGGAGTTGAGCTGCCCCGGTCCGTATGAGGAAACGAAGCAGATCGTCGCGATCAGCGGCAAGCCGACCGCGAGCGGGAAGTGGGACGCAACGGCGGTCGCGCAAGTGTGCTGCGGCGGCATGCCGAAACTGCACCGCCGCCCAGTGGTCTTTTCAATCGCGGGCGGGCTCTACGTGCCGTGGCTGCACGCCGATCGCACGCTCTACGACCTGCAATTCGATGTGCGCGGCACGCTGAGCAATCGCGGCGTGCGCAGCTACTACGCCCGCGCCGGTGTGCGCGGCGACAACGCGACTGTGACCACGAAGGAAACCGCGGAGAACAGCGAGACGACCACGACGCGCACCGTCGCGACGGCGGAGAAGCCGCCGGAGATCCTCATGCTGAAACGCGGTGACAAAGTGCGCCTCGCGATCCTTCCGCGCGACGGCCGCGATGTGCTCGCCGAGGGAGACGGGGTGACAAACGTGGCGCTGGCGATGCGGTTGGATGATTCGCCCGATCGCGAATATCTGTTCAGCCTGGATGCCGCGCAGGCGACGCTCGACGGGCGTTATTACTTCGGCGCCGACCTGGCAGTGAGCAGCGCGTTTCTCGACGAGCTGATGGGCGACGACGGGGTGTTAAATGAGCCGGTCCAAATCATCGCGGAGATCCGCTGCAAGCTCGATGGCTTCGCGCTTTCGAGCGACAGCTTCTTCATCCAAATCGCGGAGGACGTTCACGAAGAATGAAAACACTCGCCGAATTGATGGGCGGCAGCACGGTTCGCCCGGTCCCGCCAAGAGATGCTTCCATCCCACGCGGGAAACCCTGTTGTGGCGGATGCGGCGAGGCGGCCAACAACGACGCGCTTCTCGCGCCGATCTTTGCCGGCTGGGCAGGCTCGTTGAAGACCGCGCCGCACAACTACCGCGTTACCGCCGCGATCCCGCACTTGGACACAATCGAGCCTTTGAAAGTCTGCATCGAGGTCCTGCGCGCGCAGAGCGAGCGCCCTTACATCATGGTGATCGACACCGGGAGCCCGCGCAAAGCTCGCACCGAGCTCGAAGCGCTGCGCGCCGAGGATGTCGAGGTCCACTTCCTCGCCGCGCACGCCTACCGCCACGCGAGCGAGCCGGTGGCGATCGCGCTGGACGTGGCGCAAAGCCTTTGCCGGACCGAGTTGATCTTTCACACTCACGCCGACTGCTTTCTTCGCCGTAACGATTTCCTCGCGGACATGGTGTCGCGCTGCACTGCGAAGAATCCCGTGATCGGCTACCGGATGAGCCCGCGCGACGGAATCGACGACTGGCGCGGCATGGTGAGCCACACCGCCACCACGCTGCACATGCCCACGATGCGGGTGATCGGCGCGAGCTGGTCGATGCAGCGGATGAACACCCATCACGGCGTGCCCTGGCGCATCCACGGAATTCCCGGCGGCTGGCCCGACACGGAGACAGGCTTTGGTTACATGCTGCGGGACGCGGGAATCACGCCGGAATTCATCGGCGACGACATCAACCGAAAGCGGCAGGTCGATGAGAACATCGACCATGTGCGCAGTTACGCGGGCTCGAAAATCTACTCGGCGAAATACCACGCCACGGCTGCGTCGTGGATGGTGGACGCGGTTGAAGAAGCGCGGGCTCGCATCGCTTCTGCACGCTCATGAAAACCGTCCTGCACGTTCTTTCGATGGCGTTCAGCGGGAGCACACTCCTCGATGCGCTGCTGGACAGCCAGCCGCGCGTTTCGAGCCTCGGCGAAGTCGCGCAGTTGTGGGAGGAGAAGCCTCCCGGTATTCGGCGTGGTCCGTGCCACGTCTGCGGACTGCCTGCCGAGCAGTGCGCTTTTTGGAAGGACCGTGCCGACGAGAATCCGTACGATTACGCCTTTACGAAGACCGGGGCCGATTTCCTCGCCGACACAAGTAAGAGTCCGCAGCGCCTGACCCCTGTGCCGTCGCGCTATCGCGTCAAGCCGATCGCGATTTTCAAAACGCCGCACGAGTGGGCGTGCAGCGTCCGGGCACACGAGCGAATGAGGGGAGGCTCCATCTCGACCGTGGCGGAGTGTTTCTTCCATTGGGAGAATCTTGCTGGCGAGATCCTGCACCACATTCGCGAGAGCGGGGCTTTTCTCATTCACTACCGAGCTCTGGCCGGGTGCCCGGAAAAGGTGCTTGCCGGCCTCTGCGTTTTCGCCGGCATCCAGTTCGATCCGTCACCGATTCGCGCGCTGAGCTTTTGGACACGCAAGTCGCACGCCCTCGGCGGAAATTCTGCGGTCATCGACCAGGAGTGCGATCGGCAGACGGAAATGGATTTGCCGCGCGAGACCTGGCTTGCCGGGAAATATCTGCCCGCCGAACGCTGGCGGAAAATCCATTACGATGATTCGTGGAAAGCGGACTCAGAACTGCGCGCTGAGTGCGCGCGCTGCTACCTCGAAGCGACGCCGCGCCTGCGCTCCTTTTCGAATCGCCTCGGCTTGGGAAGCGCTGAGCAACTCGCAGCGCAGGTCGCCATCCTTACGTAAGGGTGTCTTACGTCGCCAATACGTTGTGGCTTCTCGTGTCTGAATTACCCGTGGCCGACTGGCGTCGAGGCTGAGCGCTCGAGGGTTTTGGCCGAGTGGAACGTTTGGGCGTCTGCACCTTCTCAAGCTCGGCCTCGACGACTCTCTGAACGAAATGATCGAACCAGCCTGGAGTCGAAGCACCTTTGTGCTCCTTGAACTCCGCTGCCAGTTTCGCAAATGCGGCGTCGCGAATCCGGGGTGGCTGGGCCATGAGCTTCGCGGTGTAGCGATGCTCGCGGCGCGACCAGCAATCGAAGATTGCAAGCCCGAGGAAATAGGCGGAATCGGAGTCGTAGGGACATTCTGGAATGCGCTCGTCGATAATCTCGGCGAGGACGTGGGGAGCGTTGACCGTGTAACGTTTATACTTCGTGGCCATGCAGCACTGTGCAGCACAATGCAGCATTTCGGAAGTGGGGAACTCGGGAATAAGTGCTTCCATGAACACTACTCAATCCCGTCGCCAGCAACGACCCGCCCCCGTCACTTCGGCCGCTCCGGCGGTCGAACAGGATTTCGATCAACTCGCCGAAGCGGCGAAAATCGAGCACCTGACCGTTCCCGGCTTCCTCCGCCGCGTCTCGAACCGTTGGCACATGGAAGACATCACCCGCTTCGGTGACAAGGTCGGGCGGGCCGCGGAAGCCATGCAGCTCTCCTACATGACGACCGTCGATCGATCGCTCGGAGTCATCCGGGTCTTTCCGGTGCCGCTGCTCCAGCGCATCTATCAAATCATGTCTGTGCAATTCGGCTGGCCGCAGATCGTCGAGGCGGAAGTGCCCGCGCTCGATGATCCACGCCGGGTGCAGGAAGAGACGCTGCGCTCGCACGAACGGATCATGAAGCACTTGCAGGCGTTGCTCTCCGCGGCCGTGGACGACATCGATCTCCAGGCTTCGCTGGCGGTCGTCCTGCAATGGCTGGATCACGATTGCCAGAGCATTCGCGAGGCGCTCGGCCTCCAGGAAAACTCTACCTCCCGCGGATAAGCGCGATCGTCGATTCCAAAGCCGTGATCAGCTCGGGACGCCGCTCGCACTCGCGGGCGGCGTCCTCGAGCAGATCGCGGATGCGGCGAGGAAGTTGTTCCAGCCTCTCAGCGAATGCGGTGCTCTCCTTCGCATGAGGCGCCTTCTTGCGGGCGCGAATTTCCACTTCCTGACGCATTTTCTCGGGCACCTCATCGCGCAGATAAGCGACCAACAGGGCGACGCCCTCGGGGCCAAAGGCGTCGCAAAGCTTTTGGAGCCCCTCTGCTTCGGGCCGACCACCACCTTTGAGATAGAGGGAGACCTGGCCCTGATTCACTGACGCGAGGCGCGCGAGGGCAAGTTGCGTGAAGTCCTTTTCACGCATGAGGGAATCGAGGGCGGCACTAAAAAAACTCACGAGGGAGACCGAAAGGGAAAATGCCGAAATTCTCAACACCCATGTTGGAAAATATCTTGACGGGCGTTATTAACGGGTGAAACGATGTGTTCACCCGAACACTACCGCACGTTTTACCACGATCAACCCCTGTGAGCTACCTCGAACGACAATCCGCACTCGACGCGCAGTATCGCCGCGCTTGGGATGAAATGACCGCCGAACAGCGCGCCTCGCTGGCCGCCGCCGGCATTGACGGGCCGGACTGCGGTCGTGATCCTGCGCCGGATCAAGGGCGCGAAATTGTGTGCCGCGAGGACGCGGCTGTAATCGGCGACCGGTATTGCGGCGTTGAGATCGATTTCGCTGCTGCCGTCGATCAACTCGGCGACGAACTTGCACAGAACTTTGGGGTGACGCCGCAGCAAGGCGCAGCGCTGGCCGCGTTCATCGAGCGGCGGACGAACGATGCCCTGGTAGAGCGCCACTCGCTCATGCTCGCGCGTGTTGTCGGTTTTTTCCTCGCGGGTTCCGAGAATTTGCAGGCGCGAGCGCACGGACTCGCGCACGCGGCGCGGATGGCCTCACTCAACGGCCTGCGGAGCCTCCGGCACAGTGCCGAACTCTGCAACGTGAGCGTGGAGTGGTTGCGGCGTGTGGCCTGGAAGTGGTGCGACCTGCTCGAACTTCCCCCGCTGGAGGGGGCCAAAAGCGCGGAAGCCCGCGCTGCCTACGCCAAAGACAAACAAACCAACCATTGGAGAACCAAAAAATGCACTCTGAAATCACAGAACCTCAACCGCCGCTAGTGCCCAGCGAGGTCCACCTCGCACTGACGAGCGGGCTCGCGCCTGGCGCGAAGCTCCGCGAGAACCGTATTTTCACCCTCAGCGCGACCGGCGTTGAATTCAAAGGCGAGCCAACGCTGGCGCAGTGGATGGAGGGTATGCTGATGCTCTCATGGATGAAGACAGCGTCCACGCTTTGGCTTGCCGATTTCATTGAGTGCGGTCGCAAGCGCTTCCAGAGAGAGACCGTGGAGGAGGCGCTCGTGCAGCTCGAGTTCACTGAGCTCGACGTGAGCCGCGCGCTCGCCATCAACGACGTGCCGCGTGAACTCCGCTCCGAGCACTTGACGAGCGAACACTACTTTGTGCTTGGACGAAGCGGACTCAATGACGAGCAGAGCAAGCGATGGTCCGACCTGACAGAAGAGCATCATCTCAGCGCCGCGGAGCTCAAGGAGTCTATCTCCGTCGGCGCCATCGTAAAGCGCGGGGCATCTGCGGAGGGGCGCGGCCTGCCCACCATCCAAGGCTTCCGTCAGATTTTCGATCGCTGGTGGACGCAAGTTGACACGCACGATCCGCTCACTGGCTGGCCCAAGGAGCGCAAGCTACAGCTCTTTGAGGAGCTGCGTCCCTCGGTCCAAGTCGGGCTGCAACTTGCGCGCGAGCTTGGAATCAACCTGGAGGACGCGAAGTAAACGATGAGCGCCGTCGTTCCATCTCAGCGCCGCCAGATGCAAGGACGGCGTGACGAATGGCTGCTCGCGAATCGCGATCGGCTGGAACACGAATCGCCCACCGCGATCGCACTGGCCATGCAAACCGCGGGGCTCTACTCGGCGCGGACAACCGTGGGAGACATCCGGGTCTTCCTCTTCCGTCGCTGCCTCACCCTTCAACTTCCTTTCTGTCATGAACTTTGAAGCTACACCGTTGCTGAAATTTCGGAAACCCACCGACGATACACCCATGCGTATCCGTGAGCTCGCGGCGTACATGACGCTCGGAAAGGATTCGATCTATGCGGACGTGAAGGCCGGCTATCGGTTCGAGTTCGCAACCAAGAAGCTCACAACGCCTGGGCATTACAAGGCTTGGCTCCGCGCGCAGGCGGCGGAACATTCAGTTGAAAACCGGGACGATCAAGAGCGTCAGCAACGTGAGCTACGTCGTCTGCGTTCAGTCGCTGGTAAATCTCGTGAATCGCTGTCGAACCGTGGTTCACGAATGCCTTAGCCTCCTCGCGCGAGATCCGCTTCCGGCTCAAGGCAGCCTGCGTAATCCAAGTCGTGCGCAACCCGTGATGGGACAGATGTCGCAGATCACCCAAAGAATCGAGAAAGCGCCGCCACTCCAGAGACGGCAACACGGGTACATCGCAAAGCGACAGGTGCCCGGCCGCGCGTCGGCGCGCGATGAGATCGGCGAGTGCCGGAATCGCCGCTTTGGCGAGTGGTTGTGTGAACGGCTTGTCGCCCTTGGTGAGGGGACGGCCGCTCAGGCTGCGCCAGTAGGTGATGCGCCGGCGTTTCAGGTCAATGTCGCTCAGGGGCACTTCGCATTGCCGGACGCGCGCCGCCTGGTAGTAGCCCAGGAGGAACGAAGCCTGGATGAAATCGCTTTGCGTGCTGATCGCCGCCGCAACCATCGCAACCTCGTCGTCTTTCCACGGCTCTTTGCCCTTCGTCGGGACTCGCTGAAAGCCGAACTTCTGACACGGATTCGTGCCGCCGAAACGCCGGACGGCCTCGTTCATGATCACGCCGAGAAACTTCAATTCGTGGATGATCGAGTTGATGCTCACGCCCGCCTTCTCACGATGTTCCTTATACTTGAGTACCGTCTGGAACGACACGTGGGCGTGAGTTTGGATCTGCTCGGTGGCCATCCAGCGACGCAGATACTTCCAATACCGTTTGTAGAGCCCGAGAGTGGTCGTCTCGCGATTTCCATAACGCGTGATCATCCAGTTATCGACCCAGTCGTCCCAAGTCTCCTTGCCCGTCACCGCGCGGCGAGCGCGCTCCTCGACGCTGAGTCGCTCCGCGAGGAGCTTCGCTTGCCTGCGGTCGCCGATGTTGTCTTTGCGATACTCCGTTGGTTTGGAAATCCATTGGCCGTCATCCGTTTTGATCCGCATCCAGATGAATGGAGAAGCCTTGCGAAGGTAGGTCGATGCCATGTAACAAGCTGTAGCAAACTCCTCAGAAATTGCCAGACAATCCCCTGTGAAAACCGACATTTCCCGACATTCCGAAACACCACCCCTGTTCCCCTTGGTTGTGGGTTCGAATCCCACCGGGCCCAGGCGTTCAAAAGTGATGCTGTGAACGGTCTGGGAAAAATCGCGGTTGTCGGCTCCGGAGCCGTGGGCGGTTACTATGGCGGCATGCTCGCGCAGGCGGGCTGCGACGTGCATTTTCTCATGCGAGCCGAACTCGCGGAGGTGCGGGCGAATGGTTTGACGATTCGGACCCGGGGGAAAGATGTGCATTTGCAAAACGTCAACGCTTTCGCGACGACGGCGGCGATCGGGCCGTGCGATCTGGTGATCATCGCGCTGAAGGCGACGTCGAACGCGGCGCTGGATGAATTGATTCCGCCGCTGCTCCACGAGCGGACGACGTTGCTGACGCTCCAGAACGGGCTGGGCAATGAAGGGTATCTCGCGCAGCGGTGGGGTGCGGAGCGCGTCATGGGAGGGCTGTGTTTCGTGTGCCTGAATCGGATGGCTCCTGGGGTGATCGAGCACTTCGATCACGGGACGATTTCGATTGGGGAATTTGTCGGCGGACCGCAGCCGCGGACGATGGCGGTGACGGAGGCGTTTGGGCAGGCGGGCATCGAGGCGCACTCGGTGGAAAAGCTAATCACCGAGCGCTGGCGGAAGCTGCTCTGGAATATCCCGTTCAACGGCCTCGCGATTGTCGCGGGCGGCGCGACGGTGGCCGACGTGCTCGCGGACGACGGCCTCCGGGCGAGCGCTCGCGCATTGATGGGCGAGGCGCTCGACGCCGCGCGCCGGCTCGGCCACGAGATCCCGGACACCTTCGCCGATTTCCAAATCGAACGCAGCTCCAGCATGGGCGCGTACCGGCCCTCGAGTTTGATCGACTGGGAACTCGGCCGCGCAGTGGAGGTGGAAGCGATCTGGGGCGAACCGCTGCGCCAGGGTCGTGCTGCTGGAGCAGCGATGCCGCGGCTCGAGTTGCTTTATCGGCTGCTGCGCCACCTCGGGCGAGCGCGCTAGTTTGTCAGTCCAAGTGCTCGGGATCGACCTCATTCCGCCCGCGTCGCTGACATGCGTGGAGTCGGGTAACCACCAGTGCGATCATTCCGCGTCGCGCAGCATCGCCTGGATGAGCGCGCGGCAGAGGTTGAGCTGGTCGTAGTCGATGTCGGCGCCGAGCGATTCGCGGACGGGCGCGAGCCGCTCGAGGCCGTGTTTGGCGAAGGCGGCTTCGATGCGTGCCTGGGTCTCGGCGGGGAAGAAGCGGCGCGGGTCGCAGGGATGGCCGGTGGCGATCATTTCGACGAGGTGCTGGACGACGGTGCGCACGTTGAGGTTCCGCGCTTTGGCCACTTGCACGAGCGACTTTCCCGTTTGAAAAAGCTCGTAGGTTTCCTGCGCCGAGCCTTTCGCCACACGCTTCGGCGCGGGGCCGATCCAGGGCTGTAGCGCCTCGGCGAAGACCTGCTTCGGGTTGGTTTCGAGGAAACTCGCAATCTCGCCGAGAAACGCGGGGCCGAACTCGCGGCGCTTCTTTTCGCCCACGCCCGCGATGCGCGCGAAGGCGGCGTCGCTGGTCGGGTAGTCGCGGGCCATGAGGCGGAGAGCTACATCGGAAAAAATGACGTAGGCGGGTACGTCGCGTTCGTCGGCGAGATCTTTGCGCAGCTTGCGCAGGCGGGCGAAGAGCGTCTCGTCGCACCTGATGTCACCGTCGCGCCGGTCGTGGGATACGGGCATGGCCATCGGGCGGGTGAGCGTGACCGGACGGCGAGTGCGCAGCGCGTCGCGGCCTTCGTCGGTGAGTTCGATGGTGGAGAATTTCTCGGCGGTCTGCCGGAGCAAGCCGAGGCGGACGAGCTCGCGGCCGATGGCCTGCCACTCGGGGCGTGAGTGTTCGCTGCCGATGCCGTAGGTCGAGACGCGATCGTGCCCCCATTTCAACAGTTTTTCCGTGCGCGCGCCGGTGAGGACTTCGATGAGGTGATTGAGCCCGACGCCGAAATTCGGCGTGGCCTGCCGCACGCGATAGACGCACGAGAGCAGCTTCTGCGCGGCGAGCGTGCCGTCGAAGGTTTCTCGTGGGGCGAGGCAGTTGTCGCAGCCGCCGCAGTTCGGCTCGGGAAAATCTTCGGAAAAATACGCGAGCAAAGACGCGCGCCGGCACGTCGCGATTTCCGCGTAGTGGACCATTTGCTGGAGCTGTTCGCGGGCGATGCGCTGCTCCTGCGGGTCGGTCTTTTCGTCGATGAAGGAGGTCTGCTTCACCACGTCGCCGGGGCTGTAGAGGAGCAGGCATTCGCTCGGGAGGCCGTCGCGTCCGGCGCGGCCGGTTTCCTGGTAGTAACCCTCGACGTTCTTCGGCAGGTCATAGTGGATGACGTAGCGGACGTTCGGTTTATTGATCCCCATGCCGAAGGCGATCGTGGCGCAGATGACGTGGATTTCGTCGCGGAGGAAAAGTTCCTGGTGCCGCGAGCGCATATCGGCATCCAGGCCCGCGTGATATGGCTTCGCGAGGATGCCATCGGCGCTGAGCCGCTCGGCGACGGACTCGGTGGCCTTGCGGCTCGCGCAGTAGATGATCCCGCACTCCTGCTCGCGGCTGCGGATGAATTGCAGCGTCTGCTCGTACGGTTTCGCTTTCGGCAGCACGCGATAGGCGAGATTCGGGCGGTTGAAGCTCGCGACGTAGCAGTGCGGCTCGCGCAGGCGCAGATGCTCGACGATGTCGGCCCGCACGCGGTCGGTCGCGGTGGCGGTGAGCGCCATCACGGGCACCTCGGGGAAGTGATCGCGCAAGTCCGCGAGCTTGCGGTATTCGGGCCGGAAGTCGTGGCCCCATTCGCTCACGCAGTGCGCTTCATCGACGGCGATCTGCGCGATCTTCCAGCCTTTCAGCACGTCGAGGAATCCCGCGAGCATCAGCCGCTCGGGCGCGACGTAGAGCAGCCGAAATTCATCTCCATGCAGCCCGCGGAAGCGTGCTTTGGATTCCTTTTCACCGAGCGTCGAGTTGAGGAATGTGGCCGGAATGCCGCTCGCGGTGAGCGCATCGACCTGGTCCTTCATCAGCGCGATGAGCGGCGAGACGACGATGGTCAATCCCTCGCGCAGCAAGGCTGGGAGCTGAAAGCAGAGCGACTTGCCCCCGCCGGTAGGCAGCAGCGCGAACACGTCGCGACCGGCGAGCGCGTCGGAAATAATCTCCTCCTGCAGCGGGCGGAAGGAGTCGTAGCCGAACGACTGCTTGAGCGTGTGGAGGAGCGTGCGGGAATCCATCGAGTCCCTCATTTCACGGGTGCGCGGCATGGCGCGCAAGGCGGGAGATTTCCCCGGGCGTCGGGCTTCAGCGGGGCGGCGGCGGGACGAGCACCCAGCGCATTCCAGCGGCGTCCGCGGCCGCGATGCCTGTGGCCGTGTCTTCGAAGACGAGGCACTGCTCGGGCGAGACGTCGAGGCGCAGGGCGGCTTCGAGAAACGGGTCAGGCGACGGTTTCCCGCGCTGGTAATCCTCGGAGCAAACGATGGCGTCGAAGAGGTCCGCGATACCGATCGCGCGCAGCGTGTTCATCACGATCCGGCGATGACCTCCCGACGCGACGGCGAGCGGTTTCACGCCGTGGTAACGCTTCGCGAGCGCCACCACGGGCTCGATCGCCGCGATCTGCGGGCTCAGTTCGAGAAAGATCGATTCCTTGCGCGCGACCGTGTCGGAGACGGGGAGATCGAAGCCGTGGCGTTCATTCAGGATCTCGACGATGCGCGCGGTTGGCGTGCCGCCGAGTTCGTAAAACATCGCTTCAGGAAAATTCTGCGCGTGGTCGCCGAGGGCCGTCTGCCACGCGCGATAGTGCGTAGGCATTGTATCGGCGAGGGTTCCGTCGCAATCGAAAATATAGGCGGCGAAATCTCCTGGTGGCAGTTCAAGGGGGAACCCGGTTTGGGTTGGCTGTGCTGTCACGTGTGACGACCATAATGGTTCCTTTCGCCATGCCAAGCGGATTATAGTCGGTGCAGAAAATTCCCGCCGATTGGTCCAAACCGGCGATTTTTCGGAAAGAGCGCTGGAACGTTGGCATCGTGCCCGCAACTGCTACGGTGCTGCCTTCCCCATGGCCGACCTCAAGTTCCATTGCCCGGAGTGCGATCAGCGTCTCGCTGTCGATGACAGTGCCGCCGGGATGAAGATCGACTGTCCTCATTGTGCGACCGCGCTCATTATCCCTGCGATGGCGGGCCGGCCGGCGACGGTCGTCGCGCAGCGCCGGCTCGGAGCCTTGGCGGGCAGGTCGGAAAATGCGTACGAGGAACTCGAGCGCAAGCAGAACGAACTCTCCGCCGCGCTCGAAGAAGCGGCACGACTTCGTGGTGAAAGTGAGCGCTCGAAAACCGAGCTCGCCCGGCTTCGCGAGGACCTCGCAGCGGCGGCGCATCGCTCAGTTAGCCCGGTTTCCTCAACTGCCACTCCCCCCGGCGAACAGCGCCTTCGCGCGGAAAATGAGGCGCTCCGCACGCAGCTCTCCAGTGCGGAAGCGGCGCGCGAGCTTCTGGCCGCTCGCGTTGCGGCGCTGGAGAAAGCTCCGGGCGGCCCGGCGGGGCCTTCGAATGAAGCTATCAGGTTGAAACAGCAGCTCGACGAATTGCGTCATGAATTCGCGGCTGCTCAAGTCGCGCTGACCACGGTGAGCCTCACCCGCGATGGGTTGAAGAGCGAGACCGAGCGCGCCGCGGTGGCCCTGCAGGAGCTCGACAGCGTGAAAGCCCAGCTGGCGGCGACGCAGGCCAGTCTCGCGCAGCACACGGCGAGCGCTGAGGCGGTACAACGCGAACTCGACGAAACGCGTGAGCCGCTCGAACGTCTGCGGGCGCAGGACGGCGAGGTCGAAAAGGTGCGCGGACTCCTTCAACAACGCGAGGCAGACCTGGCGGAACTTCAGCGCAGCTCGGACGCTTTGGCCGCGGAGCGCGACGCCGCGCGGGCCAAGCTCGCTGCGCAGGAGGAGGCCACGGGACAGCTGACGCTCGGCCACCACGCCGCGCAGCAACAGGTTGAAGATTTGCGCACGCAGCTAGCGGCGACCGGAGACGAACTGAAAGCTCGCGCTGCGGAACTCGACCAGGCGCGGCAGGCGCTCCGAGATCGGGAAGATTCCCTGCGCACCGCTTCGCTGACGATGGATGCGGCGAAAAATGAACTGGAGCGGCTCAAACATGAAGCGGAGTTGGCGGCCCACGAGCACGCGCAGTTGCGCAGCCATTTCGACGAAACCTCCGAGGAGACCAAGGACCTTCAGCAGCGCGTGGACTCCTTGCTCGACAATCTCCATGCGCGCGAGCGCGAGGTCGCCGACTCGCGGGAGATGTTGATGCGCACGACCGCCGAACGCGACGCGGCGCAGCAAAAGCTCACCGAGAAGGAGGAAGAGCTGCGCGAATTCGCCGGCCGTCTGGAGGCGACTCATCGCTACGCGGAATCGAAGCTTCTCGAGACCCAGCAGGACGCCGAGGCGAAGGTGGAAGCCGCTCGGCGCGACGCGGACACGCGGGCGGCCAACGCGCAGCGAGCCGTGGACGAATTGCTCGCCGCCAAGCAGGACGTCGAATCGCGACTTGCCGCATCGGAGACCCAGCTCGCCGACGGTTCGGCGCGTTTCGAAGCCTTGCGGCAATCGAGCGATGAGGAACGCGCGGCAGCGCTCAAAGACAACGAAGTTTTTCGTCAGCGCGTGGAGCAACTTATCAATGATCTGGCCGCCCGCGAAACCGAGCTCGCCGAAGCGCGGCGGGTGATCCAGGAGAACGCCTCGGCTCGGGAAGCGCTGGAGCGCCAGCTCGTGGCGAAAGGCGAGGAACTGACCCGTCTGACTGCCGACCTGGAAGCCGCCCGGCGCGAGATCACAGACCAGGCCGCGGCCGCGCGGGACCAGGCGGCCGTGGCTCAACAGGAGGCAGCGTCGAAGCTCGCGCAGCTCGAGCAGGCACACGAAGCGAAGAGCGCCGGCCTCAAAGAGGACGCCGCGCGTGCCGCTCAGGAGTTGAACGACGCAGCCGTGCAGTTGAAGCGAGAGTTGGGCGAAGCGAAAAAGCGTGGGGACTCCATGGAGAACCGCGTCTCAGCGCTGCAGGCAGATCAGCAACGTCGCCAACGCGACCACGAGGAAATGCGCAAGGAACTGGAGGCCGCGCGGCTGGCTCAGAAAAAGGCCGCGGACGAGACGATGGAAAAGGAAAAGCAGACGGTCGAATTACTGGTGCAGCTCGCCGCGGCACAGGAAGCGGAGAAGGGCGTGCGCACGCGGGCCGCGGATGCGGAAAAGGACTTTCGTGCCCAACTCGAAGTGGCTAGTCAAACCGTGGAGCAAGCCCGCCGCGCGACGGCTGACCGCGACCGGCTGGCCGAGGAGCTTGCGCGGGCGAAGGCGGATTTCGCGACGGCGCAGGAAGCCATGCGCGCGGCGCGGCAGGAACGCGATGCGGTGCGATTGACCGTCGATTCGCTCGAGCTCCAGATGGAAGAGAACCTGGACCTGTTCCACGCCGCAGAGGCCGAACGTGATGCGCTGAAGGCGGAGCTGGAGGCGGTGCGCGCGGGCCTTGAACGGGCGAAGCAGCACGTCAACGTATTGCAATCGCGTCGCGACCAAATGCGGGAGGAGATCGCGCGGCTTAAACTGCAACTCGGCTATTCGCCCGACTCGGGTTCATAGGCGCTGAGGGCAGCGAATGTTTCCCAAACGCCGGGCGGCCTGATACAGGCGCGGAATGAAGACGCCGGTTGTTTCAATCGTGATGTTTGTCCTCGCCGCCTTGTTCGGGGCGGTAGGACAATTCCTCTACAAATCCGGCGCCGAGCGCGCCGGTGGTTCGATCGGGAGCTACCTCGCCAACCCGCGCCTGCTCGGCGGCGTGGTCTGTTATGTTGCGGTGATGGTTCTGTTCGTCGCGGCGTTCAAACGGGGCGGATCGCTCTCCGTGCTCTACCCGATCTACGCGAGCACGTTCATCTTTGCAGCGATCATCGCGTGGGCGGCTTACGGCACGCCGATCAAGCCGGCCAATATCTGCGGCATGGTGTTGCTCGTCGGCGGGATGTATTTCATGGGCCGCTGACATGCCCACCTCGACCGAAGGCCGGCGGCCGCTCAAGAGCCGCGACATTCCATTCTTCAAATCACTCGCCGAGACTCTCGCGCGCGTCGGCGTCCCGCCGAATGTGATTTCCTTCGCCAGTATCATCTTCGCCGGTGCGGCGGGTCTCGCCCTTGCCTCGACCGCCTGCACGCACGGCATCGCGGTGCGTCTCGCCTGGCTTTCAGCGGCAGCGTTTATCCAGCTCCGGCTGCTGGCCAATATGCTCGACGGCATGGTCGCCGTGGAAGGCGGGCGCGGCGGTCCGACAGGCGAGTTGTGGAATGAAGCGCCGGATCGCGTGGCCGACACGTTCATTTTCATCGGCGCCGGTTATGCCGCGGGAAGTTCGCCGCTGCTTGGTTTCGCCGCGGCGTTGATGGCAGTCTTCGTCGCCTATGTGCGTGCGCTCGGCGCAAGCGTGGGTGCGGGCCAAATCTTCGTCGGCCCGATGGCCAAACCGCATCGCATGTTCGCGCTGACCGTGCTCTCGCTCGCGGGTGCGATTTTCCCGCGACACATGGCTGCGCCTCTCGCGCCCGGCGCGCCACCCACCGTCGTGGTGATCGTCCTCGCCCTGATCATCCTCGGCTGCGCCATCACGGCCATCCGCCGCCTCGCGCGGATCGCCGCGTTTCTCCGCGTGAAGGCATCATGACCATGCCACCGCTCCATCCCGTCACATTGTGGATTCTGGTCAGCGTCGGCGCGATGCTCGCGGTCACGCCGCTGATCTTCCTCATCTTGGAAAAAGCCGGCAAACTCACGCCCGCGCTGCGCACCGACCTTTGGACGCGTTACCGGTCATGGCTCTTCCTCGCGCCACTGATGATCGTGCCGCTGGTGCTCGGACGTCTGCCCGCGATCGCCGCCGTGGCGCTGCTCGGGGCGCTGTGTTACCGCGAGTTCGCGCGCGCGACCGGGCTTTTTCGGCAGCGTCTGGTTTCCGCACTCGTCGCACTCGGCGGTGTCTTCACTACCTTTGCGGTCGCGGACCACTGGTATGGATTCTTCAGCGCGCTCACTTCACTGGTCGTCTCGGCGATTGTCATCTTCGCGCTTTTTGAAGATCAGCCGCGCGGCTACATCCAACGCGTCGCGCTGGGAGTGCTGGCCTTCATGCTCTTCGGCGTTTCGCTGGGAAATTTCAGCCTGCTCGCCAACGATCGTCTCGGTCCGCCGCTTCAGCTCGCGATCGTGCTCTGCGTGGAACTCAACGACGTGTTCGCCTACTGCACCGGTAAGACCTTTGGCCGGCGTAAGCTCGCGCCGAACACCAGCCCGAACAAAACCATCGGCGGCGCGGTGGGCGCGCTCGTGCTGACCACCGCGCTCTTCGCCACGCTGGCGCATTTCATCTTCGCCGGAACGCGGCTCGATCAGCCCGTGCATCTCCTCGCCATGGGGGCGCTGCTTTCGCTCACCGGGCAGTGGGGCGATCTCGTGATGTCGAGCATCAAGCGCGATCTTGGCGTGAAGGATCTCGCGGCGACCATCCCAGGTCACGGCGGTTTGCTCGACCGCTTCGACAGTCTGCTCTTCGTCGGGCCGGCGCTTTTTCATTACATCAATTATTTCGTCGGCGTTGCGCCGGACCAGACGGTGCGCATCTTCAGCGGAGGACACTGACGCGCCGCGATGGACGACTGGCAATACAAGCCCGCGGCCGACACCGGACTTGCGCCCGGCGAGAGTCTTCGCAGCCTGAAGCGCGAAACCGGGCTGGCAGGCTCGATCACGCAGGCTGGCTGGCGGGCGCTGGTGCGGGTGTATTTGCTCGGCTATCACCGGCTCCGCGTGAGTGGTGTGGAGAATGTTCCGAAGGCGGCGCCGTTCTTGATGATCGCCAATCACACGAGCCATCTCGACGCGGTCACGCTCGCCTCGGCGCTGCCCTGGCGGCTGCGGCGTTCGGCATTTACCATCGCGGCGGGCGACGTGTTTTTCGAGACGCCGGTCGCGTCCATCTTTTCCGCGATGATGCTGAACGCGCTGCCCATGTGGCGGAAACGCTGCGGCTCTCACGCCATGCAGGAACTGCGCGACCGACTCATCGGCGAGCCTGCGATCTTCATTCTTTTCCCCGAAGGAACGCGCAGCCGCGACGGACAGATGGGCCGCTTCAAGCCGGGCATCGGGATGATCGTCGCCGGCGCCGAAGTGCCGGTCGTGCCGTGTTATCTGGAAGGTGCGCACCGCGCGTTCGCACCGGGGAGCAGCCTGCCGCGCCCAGTGCCGCTCGCGTTGCGCATTGGCGAGGCGCGCACTTTTGCCACGGTGCCAAACGAGCGCGCGGGCTGGCAGCAGATCGCGGCGGAGCTGGAAGTCGCCGTCGCCGCGCTACGCTGACCGCTACGACTCGCGCCAGTAGTCGGGCAGGCCCGGCTTGGTCGCGCGCAGGATTTCGAGGATCGCCTGCCGCTGCTCCGCGGGGATTTTTTCGAAATCGGGCGTCGTGTCTTTTCCGACGAGAATCTCCCAGAGGCGATGCAGCAGGTGATCGTGCATCACCGGCGGGAGCTGGTCGAAGGCCGGCGAGTAGATGAGAAAGCTGCACGGATATCTGAAGATCCGCGTCTGCAAATCGAAGTCGCGCAGCGAGCGCCCGCGCGGGTCACGCGGTCCCACCGCGGCGAAGGATTGTGTGAACGCGGCATTGCCCGAGATCGGTTCGGTGAGGGGCGCTTCCTCGGTGAAGAGCAGGTGGCGCAGGAAGGCGTTCACCTGGTTGTTGAGGTAGCGGATGTGGCCGTAGGTCGCGAACATCGACTGCGTCTCATAGTTCAGCCGCGTGATGTAGTTGTGCATCTTGGTTTGATGCTCGAGCACCATGAGCGCGACGATGTCGCTGCCGCGTTCGTAGTATTTCTTCTGGTCAAAGAACTCGCTGAGGTCGCGCAGGTTGCCGCGATGCAGCGGCTCCTCTTCGAAAAGGGCGAAGGCTTTGGCGCCGATGAGATTTCCGCGATGCGCCTGCGCGCCGTGCTGTCCGGTGACGTACCAGCCGGCCCAGCGCTCGGCGAGCGGAGTGCAGTGATCGATGGTGGTGAACTCGCTCTGCGGATCCATCTCGCCGGTTTCGTCGGTCGCGATCGAGCGCATGACGTGACCGGGAACGCCCATCGAGCGCGGCGCCGCGTGGCAGCGCAGGCAATCGGACTCGCGGGTGAACTTCGGTTTCCGCGATGGCATCTGCTCGATGGAGTAGAAGATGCCGCCGAGCTTCGGGTCCACCGCGCTCAGCTCCATGAGCGGCGCGCCGGGGATGTAGCCGAGGTAGACATCGTCGTTGAAATACAGCGCGCGCGGATTCTGCGGCGTGATCTCGCGGCGCTGGAGCGAGGTCTTCGAGAAGACCAGTGTCTGCGAGCTCTTTGGCACTTTCAGTGCGTCGAGCAGCGCGGGCAGCCAGCCAAATTCGTTGTCGAACGTGAGCTTCACTTCCTTCGCGTCGAGCTTCGCCTGGAGTTGCGCGATGGAATCTGTCGGTGTGCCTTTGCTGTAGTTGATCGGGGGCTCGTCGTAGGGCAGGGGATGCGCGGAGCCTTGGAAATCTTCGGCCAGGAGCGAGCTGGTGATAAGCGCGAGAAGGAGACTGACGGGGAAGCGGCGCATGAACGGGGAGGCACGAATATCACCGCGGTCGATCCGCGCAACTCCACGCGCCTTGTCCGACCGTCACCATATTGTGTGCTCGCGGAATCACCGGGCGGGAGGGGGTTTGCCTTCTGCCGGCGGCGCTGTCATAGACCATCCGCCCCCTCCTCATTTCATGCGTTCGCTCCTGTTCCTCTCCTTCATCTGCATCACGGTGGTCTCACTCGCCGATGATCGGCCCACGCCAGGCGTTCGCGACCTTCCGGGCGTGCAGCCCGACGGCTCTGTGCTGCTCCCCAATCAGTGGTGGCTGCGTCCGGTCGGCAAGCAGGTGCAACTCGGCGACCTTCCTTCCAGCATCGCCCTGCATCCCGGCGGGAAGTTCGCCGCAGTGCTGCATTGCGGCCATGGCTCGCACGAGGTCGTCGTCGTCGATATCTCGACGGGCGCGATCGTGTCGCGCGTGGCGATCGAGGAAAGTTTCCAGGGGATCGCTTTCACCCGCGACGGAGGCACGCTCTTCGTCTCGGGCTCTTCGCAGGAAGTGATTCACCGCTTCGCTTTCGCCGACGGCTATCTCAGCCAGCACGCCACCATCGCGCTGCGCGACGTGAAGAAGCGCGGCATCCCGTGTGGCCTCGCAGTGACGGCTGATGGAAAAACCATTTACGCCGCGAACGTCTGGGGCCAGAGCGTCACCCGCACCGTGATCGGTGCTGCCGGGGAGGAAACCACGGAACTGCTCCTCACCGAAGCCGCCGCCCCCGCGGCGCCCGAGCCGCTGGTCTCGACGGACGATCCCTCGATCACCAAGCGCGCGCAGCAGTTGCTCGATGTGGCTGATCCTTCCGCGCCCTTTCCCTACGCCTGTCTGCTCGATGAAAAGCGGTCGCGCCTCTACGTGTCGCTCTGGGCGCAGGCTGCGGTCGCGGTGATCGATACGAAGGCGTGGAAAGTGGTCGCGCGCTGGAAGGCCGAAGATCACCCGAACGAGATGGCGCTGACTCGCGATGGCGCGCGCCTCTTCGTCGCCAATGCGAACCGCAACTCGGTGAGTGTGATCGACACCGCCACCGGCACGACGGTGGAGACGCTTGTCGCCGAACTGGCGCCCGGTGCCGAGCCCGGCAACACGCCGAACGCGCTCGCGCTTTCGCCCGACGAAACACGGCTCTTCGTGGCCAACGCGAACATCAATACGGTGGCCGTCTTCGACATCGCGACGCCGCGTGAGGCGCGCAGTCTCGGCTTCATCCCGGTGGGCTGGTATCCCACGAGCGTCCGCGTTTCCACCGATGGAAAAAAGCTGCTCGTCGCGAATGGCAAGGGTGCGGTCTCGCGGCCCAACCGCAACGGCCCGCAGCCCGGCCGCCCGGCGAACACCGGTGTTCGGGAATACATCGGCGAGCTTTTTCCGGGAACGCTGTCCATCATCGAGCTGCCGGAAGCCGCGAAGTTCGAGGCGCAGATGAAAACGTGGAGCGCGCGTGCCCTCTCGTGTTCGCCGACCACCGCTCTGAAGACCGCAGCCCTCTCACTCGACGGCAATCCCATTCCGCAAAAGCTCGGCGACCCCTCGCCGATCAAATACTGCATCTACATCATCAAGGAAAACCGCACCTACGACCAGGTGCTCGGCGACATGAAGGAGGGCAACGGCGATCCGTCGATCTGTCTATTCGACGAGCGCATCACGCCGAATCACCACGCGCTCGCGCGCGAGTTCGTGTTGCTCGACAACTTCTACGTCGAGAGCGAAGTCAGCGCCGACGGCCACGAGTGGACGATGGGCGCGTATGCCACCGACTTCGTGGAAAAGAGCTGGCCGCTCAATTATGGGCACGGCAAGAGCGGGAAGTTTCCGTATCCGTCCGAGGGTGGTTTCCCCATCGCCGTGCCGGCGGGCGGATACCTCTGGGATCGCGCGAAGGAAGCCGGCGTGAGCTACCGCAGCTACGGCGAATGGGTCGCGAACCCCAAGCGCGCGGGCGATCCGACGAAGGCCAAAGCGAAGTCGCTGGAAGGTCACTTCGATCCGTATTTCTGGAGCTTTGACACCGCGTATCCGGATGTGAAACGCGCCGCGCGATTCATCAGCGAGTTGCAGCGTTTCGAGCGCGAAGGCGAGATGCCGCGACTGCAAATCGTCCGGCTGCCCAACGATCACACCAGCGGCACGAGCCCGGGCAAACACACGCCGACCGCGCAGGTCGCCGACAACGATCTCGCGTTCGGTCAGCTCGTCGAGGCGGTGAGCAAATCGAAGTTCTGGCCGCAGACCGCGATCTTCGTGGTGGAAGACGACGCGCAAAACGGCCCCGACCACGTCGATGCGCACCGCACCATCGCCTTCGCGATCAGCCCGTACATCCGTCGCGGTTCACGCGATTCCACGATGTACAGCACCACCAGCATGCTGCGCACGATGGAGCTGCTTCTCGGACTAAAACCGATGTCGCAATTCGACGCCGCCGCGATGCCGATGTTCGCCAGTTTCCAAAAGACTCCCGACCTTCGCCCCTACGCCGCGCGACCCGCGAACGTCGATCTCGAAGAGAAAAACCTGCGCACCGCCTACGGCGCGAAAGAGTCGTCGAGGATGAACTTTGCGCGGGAGGATGCTGTCGACGATTTGCGGCTGAATGAGGTCATCTGGCGCTCCATCAAGGGAGCCGACTCGCCGATGCCCGCTCCGATTCGTGCCGCATTCGTTTTTCCCGAAAAGAAGAAGCTGGGCAAACGTGACGACGACGATTGAGCGGATGATCGGCGCCTACCCGAGGTAAGCCTCGAGGACGCGGGTATCAAGGATCACCGCTTCCCAGCATTCCTTCACGCGTTCCTGGCTGAGCTTGAGAGTGTCGAGGACGAACGGGTGGACGACGCGGTTGAATTCGCCCCAGGACTCCGGGTCTTCGGTGACCTTGCTGCAAGCTTCGGCGACGTGGATGAGATTGGCCATGCCGGAGCGATCGAAGTCTGGCGCGTGGTGATAGCGAACACCGTCCACGATCTGTGCGGGCAAGTTCCAGCGCTCCAAGATGAGGCCGCCGATCTCCGCGTGGTCCGCGCCGAGCACTTCCAGTTCGGCGTCGGCATAGGGCAGATGCTTTTCCTTCCGCATGGCGACGATCTGGTTCAGTTCGTCCGGAGCACCGGCGTTGATGACTAGCTTGCCGAGATCGTGGAGCAGGCCCGCCGTGAATGCGGTTTCCGGATTCAGTCCGCCTTCACAATGGGGGGCGAGGTAACGCGCGGCGAGGGCCGTCTGCACCGAGTGTCGCCAGAGCGCGTTCGGATCGGGGCAGTAGGCTGTGAGCGGAACTGCCACGAGGCGGCCGACGGCAAGGGACATGGCCTTGGCCGCGATCACGCCGTTGCCGAGGCGGAGAGCCGCTTCTTTCAGCGAACTCACGCCGTTGCCGCGAAGCTCGGCCGAGTTGCACAGGCGCAGGAGCTGCGCGGTGAGATCCGGATCGAGCCGGACGAGATCGATCAGCGCGTCGCTCGGAAAAACGCCATTGCGGACCAGCGAGAAAATCTGGAAGGCGACGGGCGGTGAAACGGAGATGTGTTCCGTTCGCGCGATGAGGCGTTCGGCGGTGGCGCGGCGCCCGGCGGGCGCGGTGGAGGCAGGCTCGATGGAAATGGCAGACATGGCGGTTGGTAAATTTAGCAAACTCCGTTCCCTCGGATGGCCGTAATTTCCCTTGGCTTTGGACGGGAGCGGCGCGACCGGCGTGATGCTTACCCGAGTCGGGCTTCGACGATTCGGGAGAGCACGCGCAGGCTCAGCTCGCTGAGGTTGTAAGGCTTGGCGACGAACTCGTTGTTGTCTTCTCCGAGCGCTTCGAGCCGCTCGATGGTGCTCAAGTGGCCGCTGAGGAAAATGATCGGAGTCGCGGCGTGGGCCGGCATCTTTCGAAGGTGCGAATGGAGTTCAAATCCGTCCATTCCGGGAAGATCGACATCGAGAATGATCAGCTCGAACGCATTTGCGGCGATCTGCTCGAGAGCGATCTCGGGGCGAACAGCGTACTTCGTCTGCAGCGCCACTTTCTCGAGCGCGGTGGCGATGCACTCGCAATTATCCAAATCATCATCCACCGCGTAAACGAGTGCGCCGGTCGCATCGAGCATCTCGGCACGACCGCGCAGTCCCAGCCAGCCGAGCATCTCGAGCGCCCGGTCGAACGTGGGGAGCGACGCCGCGATTTTGCCTGGAGTCATGTGGAGGCGGCTGGCGTAGTCGCCAGCCGTCGAGACGATGTGGTGAATCAGATCGAGGCCCGAGTCACGTGTCCGATCCCCGAAAGCGTGCAAGCCACCTTCGAACGCGCCGAGGGCTTTCAGACTTACCGGCTGTTCCTTGAGCGTTTCGAACTGCACGATGAGCGAGCCGATCGTATCGCGCATTTCTTGATCGGATACTGGCGTCGGCGCCGGCTTCGAAATCTTCGGAGGGGGCGGGCCGGAAAGCGGAGCGACAGGGCTTCTGCCGTCGGCGTGCGGGGGCAGAGTGCCCGCAGACGGATTCGCGGCGAGCGCCGCTTCCAACTCGGCTTTCTCGTCGGCGAGCCGCTTTTTCTCGGCTTCGAGTCGCTCGACGTGGCGCCGTCCTTCCTGCACCGCGCACGTCGCCGTGGAAAGTTGGTCGGCGAGGACGGCGATATACTTCTTTTGCTGGGCGGCGAAGCGTTCGTGATCGTCGCGCGCCACGGCGAGCTGGCGCATCGCTTCCTTGAGTTCGGCTGCCCCGGGGCCGGATAGTTCCGGTGTCGTTTGAGCCGCGGCGAGTTCGGTGCGCAGCCTTTCGATCTCGACCGCGTCCGCACGGCGGGCCGACACAGCGGCATCGCGCTCTTCCGCCAGCGCCAGCAGATCAGCTTCGATCTCCGTGCGGGCGAGAACGTAGATTTTTTCAGCTTCGCCCAATGCAGCCTGCTGCTCGGTGAGAAGGGAAACCTGCTCGCGGAGGTGGACGACCTCTGCCTCGAGTACCGCGGCCTTTTTTAGTGCGACATCACGGGCGACCATGAAGTCGTCTCTTTGAAAAGTAAGCTCGGCGATCTGGTCCTCGGCCTGGGCGAGTTTGTCGATCAGTTCTCGATTCTTCCCCAAGACGAGATCACGGGCCTGCCGAATGCCGAGGAGCGTCCGCTCCTCCTCCGTGACGATGCCAGGCAGAGGCTGCGCGTGGGACCGAGCTCCCGGCTCGGTGCCCGCACTTGCTTCGAGTCTTTCTGTCGACACGTTCATGAGCAGGTATGCAAAAGCAGGCCATATGCCTTTCCCGCGGCGCATTTACCATGCGTCGATGGCCCGGGGCGACGTGAGGGCCTCCGAAGGGAGAGAAACCGGGATGCGAGCCGCTCAACAACGACCGGGAATCACTTCGGCACTACTGGCCCTGCGGGTTTCGGCTCCCGTGGCTTTGGCTCGAGCGATTCAGGCTGGAAACTCGCCAGGTCGGGCAGAATCGTTTGCACGCCGTCCGGGGGCACTTCGACTTTCACGGTCCAAACAATGCCGTTGAGGATGAAGCGGCGGAGTTCCTCGATTTTCCAGTTGCGGAAGAAGTGCGGCATCACGATGGCAAAGCCGCGTCCGGTGTCAGGTCGCTCGATGCACCACGAGACGATCTCGGATTTCGGAGCCTCGGGCGGCAGGAGCGAGGTCGCGAGCGCGGTGACATTCGGCGCGAGCTTGTTGTCGTGGTCGCTGAAGTAGTTGTTGATGTAGGGCTCGTCATTGAGCGTGAACTCGCGCCAGCCGCGCGAGATCTGATGCGTGGGTACCGCGGGAGTGATCGTTGCGGCGGGGTAGATTTTCGCGATCGACTGGTGGTGTTTGCACTTCGTGGCGAAATAGCCGCCCATCCATTGCAGCAGCGGATGCTCGCCGTTTTCGCCGACGTCTGCGGCACTCAAGCCCGTGGCGTAGTGGACGCAGACGATGCCGCAGCCGCGCTTCATCATGGCGTCGAGCTTGGTCATCGTCGCGGCGCTGTTGGGCAGGCGCATCGGCGGAAATTGATCGCCGATGAAGACGACGGATGCGGCAGAGTCGAGGATCGCGTCGTCCTGCGGCCATTCGTAGAAAAGATCGGCTGTCACGCCCGGCACGTTCGCCATCGTGTCGAGGCAGTGCTTCAGCACGCGCCCGCCGGCCGCGACTTCATGGGTGCCAGGGGGGTGCGTGCTGGGTCCGACGACGATGAGGACGTGGAGTTTCGCAGCGACAGCCTCGGCCGCGGGGAGCATTCCATAGAACGCGATAATGAAGGTGAGGAAG
>JBAVML010000234.1:0-26853 GCA_049690035.1 Chthoniobacteraceae bacterium | reverse complement strand
CGCTTCCTCAATGGCGTTGAGATCTTCGCGCTGGAGGTTCTCGATGAGCGCGAGCTCGAGGACATCTTGATCGGACGCTTCGCGGACAATGATCGGCGCCTCAGTGAGGCCCACCCGCTTGGCGGCGCGCCAGCGGCGTTCGCCGGCGATGAGTTCGAAGGTTTCGCCGCGCCGTCGGACGATGAGCGGTTGGATGATGCCGTGCTCTTTGATCGAGGCCACGAGCTCGTCGAGGTTCTCCTCGTGAAACACGGTGCGCGGCTGGAGGGGCGATGCGACGATTTCCTCCACGCTGATGAGTTGCACCCGCTCGCCGCTTTCGACGGCGGGCGTGGGCGAGGCGACGCGGGTGTTGATAAGCGCGCCGAGACCTTTGCCGAGTGCGACTTTTGCCATAGGAAGGCGAAGAGTAACGGGCTGCGTCGCAAAGGCAAACGCGGAAGATTGTCGTCGTGCGCGACGACGCTACGTTGCCGCGATGCTCTTCGAAAAAATGACCGAGGTGCTCGATCCCGAGCCGCACGGCGCCGCGTTGAACATGGCCGTCGACGAGCTGCTGCTGCGGGCGGCGCGAGAGCCGGTGCTGCGCGTCTATCGTTGGGATCGGCCGGCGATTTCATTCGGCTATTTTGAGAAGTTTGCGGCGCTTTCCGGGCGCGCGCACGAGCGGGAAATGGTGCGCCGCTGGACCGGTGGCGGCGTGGTCGTGCACGGCGACGATGTGACTTACACGCTGATCGCACCGGCGAGCCATCCGTTCGCGCGGCTTCCAGCGGGGGAATCGTACCGGCAGATTCACGGCGCCATCGCGCTGGCGCTGCGCGGGAACGGTGTCGAGACGAGCCTCGCGGCCTCGAGCTCGGCGAAAATATCGAGCGGCTGCTTTGAAAATCCTGCGGAGGCGGATGTCCTCGCGGGCGAGCGCAAGGTCGCGGGCGCGGCGCAACGCCGCACGCGCTGGGGGCTGTTGCACCAGGGCAGCATCCAAGGCATCGCCATCGCGGAAGACTTCACCACTCGCCTCGCGAGCGTTTTCGCGGCTGAGATCGAGCGACGTGATCTCAGCCGCACCGAGCTAGCCGAAGCCGAAACGCTGGCGGAAGAAAAATACGGCTCCGACGTCTGGCTGCGTCGCTTCTGAAATTGCCGCGCGACGCGGCTACTTCGCCGCGGTTTCGGGGAAGAGAGGAAGCGCGTCTTTGTACTCGGGACTCGATTGCGCGGCTTCGCGCAGCAGCACCAGCGCCTCGCTCTTGCGGCCGAGTTGGTAGATGAAATTCCCGAGCAACCATTTCCGGTCGTTGACTTCGGCTGGAGGCGCTTTCGCCATGAATTCCTTCACCATCGTGATGATGCTGTCGGACGCGAGTTCGTTCCATGGCACCACCACTTTCGTCGGCGTGACGAGCTGGAAATCGTCTGCTGACTTCACCCCCGTTGCGAGCGAGGTGCTATCCTTTTTGGTCAGCGGCTTGAGGTAGCCGCTCGAATTGATGTCGGCCACCAGCATGTTCTTGAACTTCGACAACCACTGCGTGCGCTTGAGCCAGCGATCGAGTTCGGCCTTGGCCTTGTCGCCATCGACAGTCGCGGTGAAGACGATCTGCAGCGCGTCGCCAAAGAGCAGTTTCTCGCTGAAGCCGGCGACCCGTGTCTTCACATCGTTAAGAATCATGTTGTCTCCCGCCTCCGCGGCTTCGGTTTGCTTCGTCATTTCCGCCGTCGCGGCTTCGACCTGCGTTTTAATGTCACTCTCTAGGCTGGTCAGTTTCGCGATCAGGCCCGGCTGGCCTTTGATCTTGGCCTTCGCGTCGCGGATCATTGCGAGAGCCTGTTGTTTTCGCTCGGTTCCCGTGGCGTCCTTCGCTGCGTCGCTGGCCACTTGGAACGCGGAATAGCTCTCGACGAACGCCTCGCCGATCGGCTTGTAGCGGCGCAGCCAGATTTCGGAATCCGGTGGCGTCGATGACTTAAACTGCCGGAAGAAGAAGCTGGCGTCCTCAAACTGGCCGAGGCTCCAGTCCTTCAGCGCGAAGACGAGCAGCGCGAAAGCTTCGGTCGAGTCGAGGTTGTAGCTTCTCGCCACATCGCTCGACTGCGGCTCAGCGCTGGCGGCAAGATGGGCGGCTTCGACGAAAAAGCGGGCCAGCTTCTCTTCGCGTGGATCCCGCGAATAGAGGCCGCGCTTCTCGACTTTGGCGAATTCCGCCTGCGCCTCCGGGAGCTTGCCCGCGAGGAGGCGGGCGAGTCCGTTTTGCATCGTGATCCAGTTCCGGGTCGGCTGCGGTGCGGTGTCCTTGTCGATGGAAGTGAGGAGCGCCGAGGCTTCGTCGTATTTTCCCGCGACGATGCGATCGCGCGCCTCGAAGAATTTGTTCTCGTCGTCTTCGCTGAGCTTCGCGCGCACCACCTTCGGCGTCGCCTTGTCGCTGGGCAGGAAGCGCTCGCGATTCTTGTAAGCGATGGCCCCCACGGCGACGAGTCCCACGAGGCAGATGATCGTGACCCAACTCGAGAGGCTGCTCTGCTCTTCGACGACTCTCATCGCTGAACTCGCGCGTCGGCGGCTCCTGCGGGGGTGAGGGAATGCAGTGCGAAGGAATCTGGGTCCGGGTGATGCAGTGTCATGGTGGTGGGCGGTGAAAATCCGTGGGCCTATTTGATAGCGCTCATTTTCAGCCGTGCCAATACGGACGATGGCCGGCGCGAGTTCCGGGATTGCCCGGGGAGGGGGGGCGCCACCAAGCTCATGGAATGCTCCCGCGCTGCTTTCTCGTGTTCGTCTTTCTGCCCGAATTGCTGGTGGGCCGCTCGCTTCCTGCGGCGGATGAATTGCCCGACATCCGCAGCGTCGAGCCAGACCTTGAGGTGCCCGCGGCCGAAAGCGGCGAGCCGTCCGCGGGCCGCCGCGTCTTCCAGACGACGGCCGGCTGGCAGGACACAGCCGTGTATCACGCGCTCTATCTTCCGACGAACTGGCGACCCGGGGCGAAGTTCCCCGTCCTCGTAGAGTATCCGGGGAATGGCGGCTTCCAGAACAAGTTTGGCGACGTTTCGACCGGGCTGATCGAACAGTGCCGCATGGGCTACGGCATCTCGGCGGGGAGAGACTACATCTGGGTGTCGATGCCCTTCGTTGAAGTCAGGGACGCGGGTCGGGGCAATCGCGCGCTGTGGTGGGGCGACGCCGATGAGACAGCGAGATACTGCGTGGAGACCGTGCGCGAGGTGTGTCGCGAATGGGGCGGAGACGAGCGCGCCGTCATCCTCGCCGGGTTTTCGCGCGGCTCGATCGCGTGCAATTACATCGGCCTGCGCAACGACACGATCGCCCCGCTCTGGCGCGCCTTCATTTGCCACAGCCACTACGACGGCGTGCGAACGAACTGGCCGTATCCCGATGCCGACCGCGCCTCGGCGCTCACGCGGCTGCAGCGGCTGAACGGCCGGCCGCAGTTCATCTGCCACGAAGGCTCGACCGAGGCCACGCGGCAGTATTTGGAAGCGGCCGGCGTGGCCGGCGCCTTCACCTTCGCCGATCTCCCGTTCCGCAATCACACCGACCTCTGGACGCTGCGCGACACCGAGCCGCGCCGCCGGGTGCGCGACTGGCTGCGCTCGATCGGACTGCCCGCGCCCTGAGCGCTAAACTGCGCGGCGCAGGTCCAGCGCCTGGATGAGCGAACGGTGCCGGCTCACTTAGTTCCCCGGCCCGACGATGCCGGCGGCATCGCGAGAAATCACGCCCGAGCCCTTCTCGCCGATCAGGCCGTTGCCGCTTTCGGAGACCACGTTGGCCTGGTTCTTGGAGACGATGTTGCCGGCGCCCGCAGCGACGATGCTATCGCCGCCGATGTTAAGGATGCGGCCGAAAGCGCTGCCGACGAGATTGGACACCCCACCGAAGAAATTTCCGCCACCGGTGGCGATGAGATTCCCCGCGCCTGCAGCGACGAGATTGCCTCCGCCGACATCGATGAGGCTGATGGCAGATGGGGAGATGGCGCGCAGGGTGCCGCCAGCATTGCCGACGAGGGTGGCGCCGTCGTTGCCGATGAGATTTCCAGCGCCGGCTGCAATGAGGTTTCCGGCTCCGGCCGCGATGAGGTGATCAACGTTGGCGAGCAGGTTGGAGGCGAGCAAGTTGCCGCCGAGCGAGCCGTCGATCCCTTTGACGGTGATGCCGGCTGCAGCGCCGGAGGTGACGAGAGTGCCGCCATCGTTGCCGATGAGGGTGCCGCCGTCATTGCCGATCAGGGTCCCGCCATCATTGCCGATGAGGCTGGCGTGGGCGACGACGACGGCCTGGCCGCCACCATTGGCGATGACCACGGCAGACCTCGCTCCGTTGTGGCAACGCAGAAAGACGAGGTCGGTGCCGCCGTAGGTGCTGATCAGCGTGCCTTCGTCGAGGTGGGTGACATCGGCGGAGGCGCCGGTGTGCTTCACCACATCCTCGATCGAACTCCCGAGCGTGGCGAAGAAGCAGCCGACGTTTTCCCAAATGCCGACGAAGAAATTTTTGTCGCGGACGTGGGTGCTGATCGGGCCGGGGACCGTGGAGGGCGTGCTGTCCGTCGCGGCGATGTAGCAGGAATTGTCCGAGACGTTGCAGTCGGTGAATTTCGGATCGACGCGGACGACGAGCTCCACGGCGCCGGCGGAGTGCGCGGGCAGCGTGCCGATGTCCCATGTGACGACACCGCCGACGGGCTTCGGCGCCTTGCCGGGCAGGAAGGTGGCATTGCCATTCGGCAGCGTGAGTTTGATGCCGGAGATGGAATTGGCGGCGGTGTCGGCGAGCTTGGATCCAAACGGAATCTGGATGCCGACCTTCACGCCCTGCGCGTTCTGGCCACCGGAGTTTCCGAAGAGGATTTCGTAGCGAATGAGTTCGCCCGGATGCACGGCGGCGGGCACTCGTTTCCCGATCCAGAGACGGGCGGGCTTTTGGTTGAAGACCGTGATCAGCGCGGTGCTGGTGGCGATCTCGGAAAGTGGCGACGGCTTCGGCGCCGCGAAGGCGATGGCATTCGTCCGGGCGGCGGCGGCCGCGGGGCGGACGTAGCGACCCTGCATGGCGATCTCCGATCCGGCCTGGCTGTGGCGATAGTTCGTGTTGCCGGCGACGGTGACATTCACGACGAGGCAGCGGCTTTCACCGGGCGCCATGTTCGTCATGTCAAAGCGCAGGGTGCCGCTCGTGCTGCGCGTCGCGCTTAAGGTGCCGGTGTTCGCTGCCGTGAGTTTGTGATCCGGAGTCAGGAAGAGATACGAGGTCTTCGTCACGCCGGGCGGCAACGGGACGGAAAGGCCCACGGCGGACGCGGTGACGCCGCCTTCGTTGGTGTAATCGATGACGATCGCGCTCGTGCCGTCCTCGCCGACAATGGAGAAATCCACGATGGGTTTGGTGCTGAAATTCGCCCGCACATGGAACGTCACGGGCAGGACCACTTGCATGTTCATCGTGTCGGGACTCACCTCGACGAGCTTCCCGAAGCTGGTGCTCGAAAGATACGAGCCGTTGCAGATCAGGAAGTCGCCCGGCTTGCGGCTGTCATCGACCTTGACCTTGCACGAAAAACGCACGGTGGCACCGGCAGCGATGTCACCGACTTGGAGGATGAAAATGTTGTCGAGCGTCTCCAGCGCATTGACCGGAATTGCCTGCGGGTTGTTGTCCTCGCCGAGGTAGTAGTTGGGGTTTGTCGCGGGCGGCTGGCTGAAGGGAGTGAACTTAGTGGAAGGCGGTCGGAAGCCGGTGAGCTTCACCTTGCTGGCGGTGGTGCCGCCGGTGTTTTTGCAGGTGAAGTGCAGCGTGATTTCGCCGGGAAGACCGTCCGCCGGAGGCATCACGACTGTCGCGAGATTTCCGAGCGCGGGGTTTTGGATCACGCCGTCTGCGTCGGCGGTCTGCACGAGCGCGAGGACGGGCGGGTTGAGCGGCGGTTGCCCCGAAGTTGTGAACTTGAAGAGCACCGGCGCGCCGTCGGCGTCCTCCGGTCCCTCGGTGGAAAAATCCGGCTTCTTCGGATTCGGATGGGTATTCGTCGGGCGGGTCGCGACGGCGCTGAAGCCGCTCGCGAAGACGATCTTCTTCGGGGGATCGAACGGGTTGTACGGTTTGCTCGTGCCGTTGCTGATCGTCGCATTTGGCTCCACATCCCAGTCCACGGTGACGATGAGCGACAACACGATTTGTTTGCGAGCGAGCAAAGACGGGACGGTCCAGACGACGGCGCCGATGTCGTCGAGCGCGCCCCCATTTGAAGCGCCGACGAAATGCAATCCACGCGGGATGTGTTCCGTGACGATCGCGTTGTTCATGTCCGTCCCGCTGAAATTGGTGCAGGTGAACTGCAGGCTGAGGAAGTCGCCGGGCTTGACGGCGCTCAGATTGTCGGAGGACGACATGACCACGGAGAGCGGGTAGCCGACCGTCAGCACCGGATCGTCGCGGATGACGCGAGGATAGCGCACCACGCAGAAGTCACCCGCGGCCGCACCGATCTTCGAGCCGACTTTGACATCCGCGTCCACGCGCACGCGGAAGCTCTTCTGCCCGCCGCCATCGACGCCCACCACGCCGAGCGGCCAGCTCAGGCCGGTGACGATATTTTTTGTCTTCGCGAGGTCGGCGCCGAAGTCGGCGTCGAGGAAGGTGGTGTGGTCCGGAATGTTTCCCGCCACGACGCTGTCGGCGCCGGAGGCGATGCCGTGATTTGCGTAGGTGATGGTGTAAGTGACGATCTGCCCGGCGTAGATGGTCGTGCCGTTGGGATCCGCGTCGGGCGTTGCTTTGACGGCGATGGTGAAGTTCGCCGCAGGCAGCGCATGCGCCAGCACGCTGAAGTTTCCACCGGTGAGATTGGCGGTGACGAGGTCGAGCTGGCCGTCGTTGGAGAGGTCCGCGGCAATGATCTGCCCAGGCCCGGAGCCCGAGGAGGTGAGCAGTGTGCCCACGTTAAATTTCCCGGTCCGCTTTCCGTAGAGCACGCTCACTTTGCCGCCGTTGCTCCCCGTGTTGGCGGCGGTATCGGCCACCGCAAGGTCGAGCGTGCCGTCGGCATTGAAGTCGCCGGCGACGAGACCGAGCGGCCCTTTTCCCACGGTGGTATCGATCTTTTTGGCAAAGACGCCGTTGCCGTGATTGAGCAGCACGCTCACGGAGCCAGCGGTCACATTGACCGTCGCGAAATCGAGCAATCCGTCATTGTCGAAATCACCGACGACCACCTGATGCGGACCTTTGCCGGTCGGAACGATGGGACCTGTGCGAAAGCCGAGCCACGATTGATCCACGTCGCTGCGACCATTGTTGAAAAGGACCGAGACGGTGTTGTCGTCGAAGTTCGGAACGATCAGATCCGGGGTGCCGTCGCCATCGAGATCGCCGACCGCGGCGAGTCCGGAATTGTTGCCCACGGCAAAAGTGGCCGGCGTGCCGAACGTGCCATCGCCATTGCCGAGCAGGACGGTGACGAGGTTCGTCGATTCGCCGGTGAAGGCGACATCGAGGTTCCCATCGCGGTCGAAGTCCGCGACCACGGGCTTGCCGAAGTAGTTGCCGGGAATGTCCGCGAAGCTCCCATTCGGGCCGCCCGTGAGAATCTGCGCCGGCGTGACGCCAGGAGTGCCGGTGGTGTCGCTCACGATCAGGTCGATCGTGCCATCGTGATCGAAGTCACCCGCGGCCAGGAAGGCGCCGCGGTTGCTCGCGTAAGGAGTCGGCGCACCAAAGGTGCCGTCGCCGTGGCCGAAACGCACCTGCACTGATCCACCGACCCCCGCCGCCAGGAGGTCCACCTTGCCGTCGCCATCGAAGTCCACAGCGACCATTCCGAAGATGGGCGGCCCGCCGGTCTCATCAAATTGGACCGATGGCAGGAACTTCGCGCCGGTGAAGTAAGGCGTCTTGTTCACGCTAATCGAGACGTTCGCACTGCCGCTGTTCGCGGTGAACACATCGAGCTTGCCGTCGTGATTCCAGTCGCCGAGAGCGAGACCGGTCGGCGTGTTGCCGACAGCTTCGGAAGGGTGTGGATTCAGTGCGACCGTTTTCACGCCAGCGTTGAGCGTCACGGTCTGATCGAAGGTGGTGAAGCTGTTGCCTCCGGAGTTGAGCAGGACGATCTGCAGGCGGCCGTTGTGCGTGAGGTCGCCGAGGGCGATGCGGCTCGCGGCCTTGCTCAATTGAAAGATCGCGGCAGTAGCGAAATCGCCCGAACCGGTATTGAGCAGCACATTCACCGAGCCGACCGAAGCCGGCGTGCTATCGGTGCCCACGGTGACGAGGTCGAGTTTCCCGTCGTGATCGAGATCGCCGATCGCGATGGCTTGTGGAGTATGCGTCCCCGTCGCCACTGCGGCGTCAGCCGTGAAGGCGCCGGCCCCGTCGTTGGTGAAAATGTTGATCGAGCCCGCCGCGTTCGCCGTTACGAGGTCGAGAGCGCCGTCGCCATTCACGTCCGCCGCTGCCACGTCCACGGGGCTTTGTGCGTTATCCGGGTCGGAGTAAGAAACCGCGATTCCGAACCCGCCGAGTCCGTCGCTAAGCGCGACCCCCACGTCGCTCACCCCATCGGTCGCGATGAGGTCGAGGTATCCGTCGTGGTTCACATCCGCGAGGACGAGGGAGGTGAGCGAGTCGAGGCCGAGATCGACTTCCTCGAACGTGCGGGTATCCCCCGGAGAGCCGGGAAATTTGCCAGCCGCATTGGTGAGGATATGCACCTTGCCGTCGGCCATTCCCACCGCGAGGTCGGCCTGTCCGTCGTTATTCAGATCGCCCACGGCGAGCGCCGCCGGTGTGCCGCCGGTCGGCATGGTAAAGTTAAGATTGTTTCCGAAAGAAACGGTGACGGTCGAGTCGCCGACATTCATCGCGGCGAACTGCAGCTGGCTGTCACGGTCGAAATCCGCCACCACCAGCGCGCGCGGATTCGGACCGCTCGAACGCGCGATGACCGGCGAGTCGAATCCCGGCGCGTCGGCGAATGCGGAGTGCCCGCTCGCGAGGCCGAAAAGCAATACTGCATACAGAGAGATGGAACGAGCGCAGCGCGCAGGGGCAAGGGACATGGTGGATCGGAGGCGCAAAGGCCTGAGGTTGAGTGCTTTCGAGACAGCGCCGTGACGGAGGTTCCATTCCAGAAGAGTGGACACGAGCGCGAGTGATCCTTTGACCAGACGCCTGTCCTTCGGGCTCACGCCCTCCGATAGCAAACGATTTTCAGTCTATTTTCCAAAGTTGCCACGCTTTGAGACAATGCGCCGCGAGGATGAACGCGGAGCCGTTCACGTGATGCCCGCCGCGCGCAACTGCGGAGTTGCCAGCCGCGCGGCATTCGTGAATAGTCCCGCCCCCTTTCAAGAACCCGCCTTTTAACTCAACCCTCCACACCCAACTTTTTCACTCATGGCCAACGCCAACGATCTCCGCAAAGGCATGTGCATTCGCTACAACGGCAACCCCGCCATCGTGCTGGAAGTCATGCATCGCACGCCGGGCAATCTGCGTGCGTTCGTCCAGGCGATCATCCGCTACATCGGCACGGGCAAAAGTGCGGACGTGCGCTTCGGTTCCACCGACAAGGTGGACAGCGTCGAAGTGGAGCGGAAGGAACTCGAGTTTTCCTACAAGGACCAAGGCGGCTACAACTTCATGGACCCGGAGAACTACGAGACGATCGCTTTCGATGCGTCATTCATCGGCGACGCCAAGGACTACCTGACCGAAAACCTGAAGTGCGAAGTCCTCTACGTGGAAGGCAAAGCCGCCAGCATCGCACTGCCTTCCTCGGTCATCCTCACCGTCACCGAAAGCGCCGAAGGCGTGCGGGGCGATAGCGCGAACAACGTGCAAAAGCCCGCCACGCTCGAGACGGGGAAGATCATCACCGTCCCGCTTTTCATCAAGGAGGGCGAGAAGATCAAAGTTTCGACCGAAAACGGCGGCTACATGGGCCGCGCCTGAGCGGGCGGGGTTCCGTCGCTGTCCGCGACCCCTGGGTGAAGGTGAATGCGCCAGATGCGGCGCCGGGTTTTGCGTTGGTTAAAGCGGGAGTTTGCCGCCGATCAGTGCGCGTCTGGGTAGGTGCGAGATGACCTCTGGGTCGGTCGTTGTGGACGCGAACATCGCCTTTCGCGTGCTCGCCAGTAGCCGCGGCGACCTCCGCGGCCAACGAGGGTGGAAACGCGGACTTTCTTCCGCGGGAGGTTTACGTATAGGTTGCCGATAGTATGAGCGCGCAGGAAATCATCGCCGAATTGCCGAAGCTGAAGCCGGATGAGTTTCTGCTCGTTCAGGCAAAGGTGGAAGATTTGGCGAAGACGAAATCCCGCACGATCGGTGAGGTTCTGCCCGTCTCCGCGGGGACGGTGGAAGGCCAGTCCAGAGTCATGGCGCGCAATCACGACCACACTCTGCGTGCCGAACGCGTCGCGGGACATCTCGTCCTCGCCGGCCCGCGGGTCGTCCGTCAGGCCGAGGTCGAGGCGATCTTGGGCGAGTTTCCGTGACCTGGCTGCTCGACGTTTTCGCCCTCGTCGCCCACCTCGTACAGAGCCACGAGCACCATGCCCGCGTGAACGCCTGGTGGCCGGGGCGAGCGCTCGCCGTGTGTCCGATCACCGAACTGGGCTTCCTGCGGGTCGCCTGCGCGCTCGGTTCCACGATGGAAGACGCCCGCACCGTGCTCGCCGAATTCCTCCGCGACGAAGCACCCGCCTTCATTCCGTGTGATCGCCACGCGCTCGATAGCCAGGCCATCACCTCCCCGCGCAAGACCACCGACATCTACCTCGCCGATCTCGCCACCGCGCGCGGCTGGCACTTGGCCACGCTGGATGAAGGCATCGCGCATCCTGCCGCTGACCTCATTCCAGAACCTCCTGTCCAGTGATGAGCGGAATTCTGGAACCGACCGCTTCCCCGCGGACCCGTTCCCAGCGCCGCGCCTCCCTGCAAGCCGCGCCGCTGTTCAAGCGCGCTCCGGCAGCGCACGCTGCGAGTTACCATGTCCACCCGCCAGCTCTTCCTCCGCTCGCTCGGCTCCCGCGTGCCCAACTCCGCGAAGCCCGAGCGGACGGTAATCAATCGATAACTGGAATCCCGAGACTGGTGAGGTAGTTAAACGTCGAATCGTAGAAGTCGGCGGAGCGCGTCGGATCCGAGGGCTCTCCCGGCGGAACGAAAACGACCATCCCTTGCCGCGCTCGAGTGAGCAGCACGCGATAGGCGTTGCGGAGATAATTTCGGTTCTGTTCGTTCTTGATGTTGTTCCACTTGGTGCCGCGGAAGTCGTGATAGCTCCATCCCGAACCGGTGAAGCGCATGTCGCCATCCCACGTCATGCACACCCAATCGAGTTCCAATCCCTGCACCTGAAACTCCGTGGCGGCGTCCTCAAGGTAGTAGCTGGACCGCGTATCCTCTTTTTCGTTGAGGAACCAATGCACAGGATCGACGTCCACTCGGATGTCGATCGCGTGGGGCTTGAGCCGCTGGGCTTTCGACGAAGCGACCATTCCGAAACGCTCTGATCCTCTGGCGCGCGCGCGAATCCACCGCTTCGCGTGATTCAAGTCGCGGGTTACTGCGATCGGATAGCGCTCGGTGAGTTTCGCAAATGCCTCACACGCCTGCTGCTTCTCGCAGTCGAGGAGCGCTTTCACGAAGGCTGACACATTTTCTGCCCGAAATGAGCGCATCGAGATCGCAAGATGAAGGCAATCGTCGAGGTGGGCATCGTGGCGCCCACGGATACTTTCCAGCGCCTTGCCCGCAGCGTATTCGCTGTCGGTCAGTCGCGACGAGACATACATGTGCCACTTCGGAAAGGACGTCTTGACTGCTTCAAGCCAGGCGTCGATCCCTGCCTCGCCAGTGTTGATCTCCTGCCCACCGCCAACAAGGCAGATGATCGCTGCCCAGTCCGAGTGCCGATCCATGTAAGAGATCAGGAACTCCGGTTCCGACTGAGCGAAGCTGGCCCGTCCTTTTTTCCGGCGCATGAAGTTCGCAGTTTGCGTGAGATTCCACGCGCGCTGCGCTTCATCAAAGATGACGACGTGTTCGATTGGCGGCCCCGGCTCGATCAAGGCGTCATCGCGGAAGTGGTGAACGTTCTGAATGAAGGCTTGACACTCTCTGCGACTTTTCCCTTCCGCACTTTCTCGCCGCCGCTCTTACGTCGGGCGACCTCATCTCGCGTGAGAGCTTCCCGCAGCACGGCGACGAGTGGGCCGTTGCCGGATAGAAAGACAGCGTGTGTCGGTTGGTCTGGTTCTCGCCGCCGCGTCGCGAGATTCAAACCGACCAACGTCTTCCCTGCGCCCGGCACGCCAGTAACGAAGCAGATGATCTTCCGTCCGGTTGCTCGCGCTTCGTCCACCAACTCTTCGACGCGGCGCGAAGTGAGGCGCAGATTCTGAGCGCCTGCATCGTAGCGCGCGATCGCTTCGACCGAATGCTGCGCATAGAGTGAACGCGCGGCTTCCACGATCGTCGGAGTCGGGTGATATGCTGCGAGCGACCATTCGCGATGATCGAGAGCGGGGCCAACGATGGACTGCATCGCCACGTCCACAACTGCTCGAAGTCCCGAAGTGTTCACGCACAGCGGGCGATAAACTCCGTCGTCGTCCACGTGCAGATTGATCGGGCCAGATTCCTTCGCCTCCGTGGCGATCAAGACCGAGACTATCGAAACCCGGTGACTGGCTTGGTGAAAGTTCTTTAGATCAAGAGCGTAGTCCCACACCTGATCGAAAGCCGCGCGATCAAAAACCTGCTCGCCGACTTTGAATTCGAGGACGAAGACGATCGGACCAACGAGGAGCACGGCATCGATTCGCCGGCCTAAGCGCGGGATGCTGAACTCCATGAGCAATGTGCCGGCGAGGCCGCGCAGATGAGTGCGCAAGATTTCGATTTGGAAAATCCACGTGTCGCGCTGTGTCTGGATGAGTGCGAATTCAGAATTGGACGTCAGCCGCCCGAGGACCGCATCCACATCGGCGTCGAGGAACTCCGCGATCGAAGCACTGTACCACGCGCGGGCAGGCGTCGGCGTTATTGGTTCGACAAAACGGTTCGTTTCCATTTCCGGCACTCTGCGCAGAATCTTCTACGCGAAAGAAGCCGAACCGCGAATCGTCCCCGAAGCCGAAGAACTGGGTGGTGATGGTGGGCGGCGGTTTGTCCGCCTCCATCCGGCCATAGACACTGGGGAAGGTCTCGCCGGTCTTCTTTTGGTGGCACTTGGCGACGAGAGCGGGCCGCCAGGTACGCCAAGAGTCGCCGGGTTTGCAGTGGCGGAGTGCCCTCTTCCCGGCAACTGCCGGTTGGGCGTCTTCCGAAACTCGGGCACCGCGAAAGGGATTGCGCGGAACCTCGGCGCTCCCCGAGTTTCAGGTTTCACCGATCGGGTTTTGCTCTACAAATCTACCCCATCCGTGAGCAGCGCCCGCAAACCCAAGACCAAAGCCGCCGGGAGATCCCGCGCGAAGTCGGGCAATCGCAAGGCCGGGCAACGTCTCGCGCTGGCCTCGGCGGAAACCGCCTCCGGCCCGTGGATGATCCCGACGCGGCATATCAAGTTTCTCGTCGGCTTCCTGCTCCTGCCGCTCGCGTGGGTGCTGACGCAGACGTTCTTCAACTCGTTTCATCGCGCGACGGTGGAGCACCAGTTTTGGCAGTCGGAAGAGTTTTGGTTTTTCTGCCTCGGTGCGGCGCTGTGGACGCTGTGGTTTCTGGGCAGCTTTTGGGCGATGGGCGAGCCGCGGCCGCTGCGCGTGTATGTGTTCGGCCACGAGCTCACGCACGCCATGTGGGTCTGGGCGTGGCAGGGGAAGGTCTCGCAGTTCAAGGGCTGGAGCCGCGACGGCGGCTACATCGTGTGCGACACGCACAATTTCTGGATCGCCCTCGCGCCCTACTTTTACCCGATCTACAGCTTCGCCGTCATCGTGGTCTATGCCCTGGCGAGCATCTTCTACAATGTGGCGGCCGCGACCGACACGTTCCTGCTGATGACGCCCTTGCAGTGGCTCTTCCTCCTGCTCGGCGCGACGTGGGCCTTTCATCTGAGCTTCACCGTCTGGATGATTCCGAAGGGCCAGACGGACCTCACCTATCACGGCACGTTCTTCTCCCTCGTGGTGATCTACATTATGAATGTGCTGCTGCTCACGGTGTTCCTCGTGGTGGGCGCGCCGGAGGTCAGCTTCGCGGCATTTGGGAATGAGCTGATGGAGAATGCCACGGAGCTCTTCAACGCGGCTGGGTCGCTCGTGGAGCGGGTGCTGCGAGCCTGGGGCTAGGCAAAGACCGTGCGGGCGCTGGCGGCGTCGGCGGCGATCTGCTCGCGGAGCGCGTCCAGGCTGGGAAATTTCCTTTCCGGGCGGAGGAAGTGGCGAAAGGTGATCTCGAGATCTTCGCCGTAGATGTCCTCGTGGAAATCGAAGAGGTGGACCTCGATTAGCCGCTCGCCGCTGGCGTTTTCGAGCGTGGGGCGGATGCCGATATTCGCGACACCGCGGAGCGACTGGCCGTTGCGCGCGACTTCCACCGCATACACGCCGTTCGGGGGAAACTGTTCGTTGTGCGCGCTCAGATTCGCGGTGGGAAAACCGAGCGTGCGCCCGAGCTGCGCGCCTTTCGCGACGGTGCCGAGGATCGTGTAATCGCGTCCGAGGAATTGCGCAGCCTTTGTCAGGTCGCCAGATTCGACGGCCCCGCGGATGAGCGTGCTGCTGACGACCTGGCCATCGACCTCCACCGCGGGCACGCCCACTTCGTCGAAGCCGAGTTCCTGGCCAAGTTCCTTGAGCAATGCGAGATTGCCCGCGCGATCTTTTCCAAAAGACCACTCGAAGCCGACGCAGATCTCTCGCAGGGGCTGCGCGGCGGCGGCGAGGGCGCGAATGAATTCCGCCGGCGGGGTCGCGGCGAATGTGCGGTCGAAGGGAATGATCAGCAACTGCGGGGCGCCCAGCGCGCGGATGAGCCGGACTTTGTGCGAGGTCGAAGTGAGCAGCCGCGGCGCCGATTGCGGACGCAGCAGCCGGATCGGATGCGGATCGAAGGTGACGACGACCGCAGTGCCGCCGGCCTTGTGCGCGTCGGCGATCGCCCGTTCGATGACCGCGCGGTGGCCGAGATGCACGCCATCGAACACGCCGATGGCGAGGAAGAGAGGACCGGGAATCTTCCCGAGATCAGCGATCGAATGACAGACGTGGGTCATCGCAAACGCGCTGCCGCCGGCGTCACGCCCCGCGCATCCGCGAGACCGTCGGGAGACTAAGGATGCGCTGACGGATCACGGACGGATCGAGCGTCTTGAGTTCATCGACCGTAACGGACGGTTCGAGGTTGAACTTTCCGCTCTTGGTGCGCCGGAGTTGCTTGAGATGCGCGCCGCAGCCGAGTTCGTTGCCTATGTCGAACGCATAGGTCCGCACGTAAAAGCCCTTCGAGCAGACCACGCGGAAATCAATGTCGGGCAAACGCACCTCCTTGATCTCGTGTCCATAGACGTGGACGAAACGCGGTTCGCGTTCCACGGTCTTGCCCTGCCGTGCGAGTTTGTAGAGCGGCACGCCGCCTTGCTTGATCGCGGAAACCATCGGCGGCATCTGGTAGAAATCGCCGTGAAACTTCGCGAACGCGGCGTCGATCTGTTCGCGGGAATATTCCGGCACGGGCCGGGTCTCGGTGACCTGGCCATCGGCATCCTGGCTGTCGGTCATCGTGCCGAGCGTCATCGTGCCGACGTATTCTTTGTCCTCGGCCATGAGCAGGTCCTGGATTTTCGTGCCCCGGCCGAGGACGATGATGAGCAGGCCGGTGGCGAGCGGATCGAGCGTGCCGCAGTGGCCGACTTTTTTGGTATTGAGCGCGCGGCGGACGATGGCGACCACGTCGTGGGAGGTCATTCCGGAGGCTTTGTCCACGAGCAGGACGCCGTCGAGATCTTGATTCACAGTTTTATTGGGGAAGGGAAGGGGACGGATCAGGCCGCCTGGATTTCGTGGTCGATGGCCGCGAGGACTTTCTCCTGCACGTCGTGCAGGGAGCCGCGGACGCGGGCGCCGGCCGCGAGGGTGTGTCCGCCGCCGCCGAATTGCCCGCAGATCTTGCTGACATCGGCCTTGGGCGACTTCGAGCGCAGGCTGATGCGAATGCGTTCGTCGCCGAGTTCCTCAAAGAACGCCGCGACGATGACGCCTTGCACGGAGCGGATGTGATCGATCAATCCTTCGTTGTCTTCGGGCTGGACGCCGAGTCGCTGGGCAGTCGAGGCGGTGAGGGCAAAGCTGGCGACGCGGTCGCCGCTGCTGAACTTCAGCACGTTGAGCATCTCGCGCAGCAACTCGAGCCGGCGGCGTGGATAGCTTTCGTACATTTTCTGCGAAAGATCGCCGACGTTGACGCCCACCTTCACCAGTTCCGCGCCGATTTCGTAGGTGCGCGCGGTCGTATTGGGATACTGGAAGGAGCCGGTGTCGGTGCTGATCGCGACGAAGAGATTGTCCGCCATCGGGTAGGTCAGCGGCAGGTCGCACTGGCGGAAAAGTTCGTAGAGGATCTGTCCCGTCGCGGGTGCCGTGGAGTCGATGTAAGCGAGGTCGCCGTAACGATCGTTGGTGATGTGGTGGTCGATGTTGATCCACAGGGCGCCGGGCGCGACGGCTTCGATGCAGCGGCCGGCGCGGTTCTTCACCGCGTTGTCGAGGACGATGGCGACGTCGAACTGCTGAGGCTCCGCTGGCGGTGTGATGACGAGATCGGACGAGGGAAGGAAGCGCAGCTTTTCCAGCATGCCGTCTTCATTCCACGCCACCACGTCCTTGCCCATCTGCTTCAGGCACAGCGCCATCGCCAGGGTGCAGCCGAGGGCGTCGCCATCCGGGCGCGCGTGGCTCATCACCACGAAGCTCTTTCGCTCGCGCAGGACTTCGGCAATCTGCTCGAGCGCGCAGTTACTTTTCATCGGTGGGCGGTTGGTCGTCTTCGGGCACGTCTAGCTCGCTGAGCAGATTCAGCACGCGGTCCCCGCGCTCGGCGGCGACGTCGAGTTTGAAATGGAGGCGTGGCGTGAATTTCAAAACGACCTTTTTCGACAGGTCGTGCTGCAACTGCCCGCGAGCGTCGTGCAGCTTGGCCATCGACTGATGCTGCTGCTCTTCGGTGCCGATCATGCTGACGAAGACGTGCGCGTGCTTCAGGTCCGGCGTGATGTCCACCTGCTGCACGGTGACGAGCTGCGCCGGAAAGGTCATCTCGCGGCTGAGCATGGCGCCGAGCTCACGCTTGATGATTTCGTTGACCCGCGGAAGACGATGTTTCATGGGGATGTCGAGTGACGGGTGAGCGTCGGGGAGAGACACTCGTCACTCGCCGCTCGCGACTCGTTGCTCTCCGCCGGCGTCAGAGTTTCTGCGCGAATTTTTCGAGCGTGTAGCACTCGATGACGTCGCCGACTTCGTAGTCGTTGAAGTCGCCGAGCTTGATGCCGCACTCGAGGCCGTTGCGCACTTCCTTCACGTCGTCCTGGAAGCGGCGCAGCGTGGCGAGCCCGCCGTCGTAGATCGGCTGGCGACCGCGGAGCACGCGGGCGCGGGCGGTGCGGGCGATGCGGCCATCGGTGACGAGGCAGCCGGCGACGAGGCCCTTGGAGAGCTCGAACACCTTTTTGACCTCGGCGTGGCCGATGACGCTTTCGCGGGTCTCAGGGTCGAGCATTCCGGCCATCGCTTCTTTCACTTGGTCGATGAGCTCGTAGATGATCGAGTAGAGTTTGATCTGGACGCCCTCGCGTCTGGCGACTTGGGCGGCGGTGCTTTCGACCTTGGTGTTGAAGCCGATGACGACACACTGGCTGGCGGCGGCGAGCTGGATGTCGCTCTCGCTGATCGGGCCGACCGCAGCGTGGACGATGTCGAGGTCGATCTTCTTGCTCTGGATGTCATTGAGCGAAGTGACGACCGCTTCGAGCGAGCCTTGCACGTCGCTCTTCAGGATCACCTTCAGCTTCTTACGGAGTCCATCGGCGAGATTGTCGAAGAGGTTTTCCAGCGTCGCGCGCTGCGGCGTGGTGAGCTTGCCCATGCGCTCTTCTTCGATGCGCTCCTGGCTGAGGCGCTGCGCGTCGCGCTCGCTCTCCATGACCACGAATTCGTCGCCCGGGCTGGGGAGGCCGGAGAAACCGAGGACCTTGCAGGGGGTGGACGGCCCGGCTTCCTTCAAAGGCTTGCCGTGATCATCGACGAGCGACTTCACCTTGCCCGAGAATTTACCGCAAATGAACGACATGCCGGGTTTGAGCGTGCCCATTTTCACGATGATCGTGGCGGTGGGCCCGCGGCCCTGCTCGACCTGCGCTTCGATGACCGTGCCGCGCGGCGTCTGCTCCTGGCTGGCTTTGAGTTCGAGCATTTCGGACTCGAGGGCGATGGATTCGAGGAGCTTGTCGATGCCCTGATTCTTTATGGCGGAGACCGGGCAGACGATCGTTTCGCCGCCCCAATCCTCGGGAACCAGGCCCTTTTCCTGAAGCTGGCCTTTGACCTTGTCGATGTTCGCACCGGGCACGTCGATCTTGGTGATCGCGACGATGATCTTCACCTTCGCGGCCTTCGCGTGGCTCAGCGCTTCGAGCGTCTGGGGCATGATGCCGTCATCAGCGGCGACGATGAGCACGACGATGTCGGTGACGTTCGCGCCGCGGGCGCGCATCGCGGTGAAGGCGGCGTGACCCGGGGTGTCGAGGAAAGTGATGCGGTGGCCGTTGTGCTCGACGCTGTAGGCGCCGATGTGCTGGGTGATGCCGCCGGCTTCGCCCGCGGCGACGCGCGCCTTGCGGATCACGTCCATGAGCGTCGTTTTACCGTGATCGACGTGACCCATGAAGGTGACGATCGGCGCGCGGTTCCGGAGTTCTTCCTCCTTCGGTTTGACCGGCACGGGCGGGGGCGCGATGACCTCAACGACTTTGTGGACGCCGCCGCCTTCCTTGCGCTTTTCCTTTTCGAAAATGAAGCCGTGCTTCACGCAGGCCTTTGTCGCGACATCCGCTTCGATCGTCTGGTTGATCGAGGCGAAAATGTTCATCTCCATCAAGTCGCCGATCAGTTGGAACGGCTTGATGCCCATCGCCGTGGCGAGATCCTTCACGGTGAAGGGTGGTTTGAGGTGAACGACTTTTTCGTTCGTGGGTTCCGCTTCTCCCGCAGGCTCGGGCTCTGCGGGCGTGGCCTCCGCGACGGGCGCCGGAGCGGCAGCAATGGGCTCGGGTTCGAGAATTCGAGAAATCGTCGGGAGCGACGAGAACGGTTTGTTTTCCATTCCCGCCGTCTTCGGCTTCCGCACCGTCTTCTGCCTCGGCTCGATGAGCGAGACTACCTCTTTCGGCACTTTCGGTGCCGCGGGCGCTTCCTCGGGCGCGCCCTTCGTTTTGTCAGGAGTGGCGGATTTCGCCGGAGCTTTCGACGCGGCGGCGGGCTTGGCAGCGGTCTTGGCGCTGTCGGCCTTCCTTCCGGTGGTTTTTGTGGTCGTCTTGGTGGGCATCAAAATAGGGGTCTAAAGTCTTCATGGCCTACTGCGCGGGAGCCATGGATTCGTGGGCGCGTTTGGCCGCCGCGTGGATCGCGGTGGCCGCCTCGAGCTCGATCCCGATCGCGTCGGCAATATCCTGCGGTTCGACTTCGATGATCGTGTCGAGGGTGGCGAGTCCGCCTTTGACCAGCGCCACCGCGGTGGCTTGATCGACTTCCAGCGGAATCGCGAGCGCGGCGGCGGCCTGCTGCACGCGGGCGGAGAAGACCTCGGCGGCCGATTCGTCCTTCTCGATGTTGATATCCCAGCCGCTGAGGCGGGAAGTAAGCCGCGCGTTCTGCCCGCGCTTGCCGATGGCGAGCGAGAGCTGGTCTTCGTCCACCTTGATGAGGACCGATTTTTTCGCCTGGTCGAGAGTGACGCTCTTGATCTTCGCCGGCTTGAGCGCCTCGAGGACGAACTCCTTCACGTCCGCGCTCCAGCGGATGATATCGACCTTCTCGTTGTTCAGCTCGCGGACGATGTTCTTTACCCGCGCGCCGCGCATGCCCACGCAGGCGCCGACCGGATCGACTTTCTCATTCGCGCTCCAGACCGCGATCTTCGTGCGGTAGCCGGCTTCGCGGGCGATGCCTTTGATCTCGACCGTGCGGTCGGCGATCTCGCTGACCTCCATCTCGAAGAGGCGGCGGACAAAATTGGGATGGCTGCGGCTGATGATGATCTCCGGCCCGCGCGCGCCATTCTCGACCGCGACGACATAGGCGCGCACGCGGTCGCCGATATTGTAGTCCTCGGTCTGCACGCGCTCCTTGTTGGGCATGATGGCCTCGAACTTCCCGAGATCGACAATCACATCCGAGCGCTCGAAGCGGCGCACCGTGCCGCTTACGATCTCACCGGCGCGATCCTTGAACTCATCGTAAATCATCTCCTTTTCCGCCTGGCGGATGCGCTGCATCATCGCCTGCTTGGCCGTCTGCGCGGCGATGCGGCCGAAGTCTTTCGGCGTCACCGGCACCTCGATTTCGTCGGCGAGTTGCACATCCGCCTTGAACATCTTTGCTGTTTTGAACGAGATCTGGTCGTGCTTGTTCTCGATCTTCTCGACGACCGTCAGCTTGGCATACGCCTTCATCTCGCCAGACTTCGAGTCCAGCTCCACGCGCAAATCCTTCGCTGGTCCCACTGCCTTGCGGGCAGCTTGGAGCACGGCGTTGTTGATTGCCTCGAGCAATACTTCACGCCGGATGCCTTTCTCTTTTTCGAAATAATCGAGCGCGGCCAGGATTTCGCTGTTCATAGGTTGATGTTAGGGTCCGGGGACAAAAAAAAGTGGGGTGTTAGGCCCACTTCGGGTTGCGCCGGTTGTTCGGTGGACAAACCTAGGCGCCGATTCAGACTGCGTCAAGGAGTGAAACCCGGCGCCCGCGTCGAACGCGTCCCTGCGACTTGCGACGATGCTTCGTGACTCTGCACCGCGGGTCATTTTCTTCGATGCCGCGGGGACTTTGTTTCACCTGCCGCAAGGCGTCGGCTTCCATTACCGGGAAGTTTTGTCCCGCCACGGGATTGTTCGCGAAGAGGCGGCTTTGGAAGCGGCTTTTCGCGAAGTCTGGCAGACGATGGAAGCCCCGGCGCTCAGCGAGGGACCGCGGATGGATGACGACCGCGGGTGGTGGCGCGAGGTGGTGGAGCGCGTCCTCGACCGCTGCGAGGTGGTGCCGGGCAAGCTGAATCGCGGGCCGTTCTTCGACGAGCTCTATGCCGAGTTCGTGAAGCCTGCGGTCTGGCGGCTTTACCCAGAAGTGGAGGATGTGCTGACGACGCTCGGCCGCCGCTTCGCACTTGGAGTGATCACCAACTTCGACGGCCGATTCCGCGCGATCGCCGATCAACTCGGGATCGCGCGCCATTTTCGACACATCATCATCTCGAGCGAAGTCGGCGCGGACAAACCGGCGCCGCTGATATTCGAGCGCGCGCTGACCATCGCGGGTGTCGCCGCGGGAGAAGCGCTGCACGTCGGCGACGATCCCGTCTGCGACTGGCAGGGCGCCGAGCGGGCCGGCTTGTCCGTCTTCCGGCTCGATCGGCCGCGGAACGATTTGCGCGACCTGCTCGCGCTCGCGGCTACCACCCCGCGCCCTTCGTGAGCGTCTTCACCCGCACGAGGAACATGTCGGCGCAGATGTAGAGCGTCGAGCCGTCGTCGCCCCACGCGCAGTTTCCGGTCTGCTCGCCGGTATTGATTGTCCCGAGGTGTTTGCCCGTCGGGCTGATCACCAGCACGCCGCCCGGGCCGGTCGTCCAGACGTTGCCTTTCACGTCCACCTTCATTCCGTCCGGATTGCCTTTCTTGCCCGGCCCGGCGAGTGGCTTGGCGTCAAAGAACACGCGCCCATTGGCCACCGATCCGTCCGCTTGGATGTCATAGGCCATCACCCGCGGCGCCGCGCCATCGCTGATCGCGACGTAGAGGATTTTCTCATCCGGCGACAGCGCGATGCCGTTCGGAAATGTGAGGTCCTTGATGACCAGCGACACCTTCCCATCGGCGGCGATGCGATAGACGCCATTCCAACTCAGCTCCTTGATCGGCGATTCGTTCTGTCCCTCCAGACCGTAGGGCGGATCGGTGAAATAAATGTCGCCGTTCTTGCGCAGCGTCAGGTCATTCGGGCTGTTGAAATGCTTGCCCTCGAAGCGATCCGCGAGCGCCGTCTGCGAGCCGTCCTTTTCCACCCGAGCCACGCGCCGCTCGCCGTGCTGGCAGATCAGCAGTCGCCCCTGCGCGTCTACCCCGAGACCGTTCGAACCCTGCTCCTTGAACCCCGGATGCGGCGTGAGCATCCCGCTCGGTTTCATGAAAACGGTCGCCGCCGTCTGCCCCGGTTTCCATTGGAAGATCACGTTTTCCGGCACGTCGGAAAAGACGAGCGAGTCCTTGAACCACGTCGGCCCCTCCGACCAGTTGAAGCCCTCCGCGAGCTTCTCGATTTGCGTCCCCGGCGCCACCAGCGCGTCGAACTCCGGCGCGATGCGCTCGATTTTCATGTTGAACGCATGCGGCGCCTCGTCGGCGGCGAAGGCGAGGACGGGGGCGAGAAGGAGGGGGAGGAAGCGCTTCATGCGCGGAGTTTTTCAACGTTCAACGTCCAACCTTCAACGCTCAACTTTCTCAAGCGAGGAGCCCTTTCACTACCTGCCCCTCGTTCGTCGGGCCGATAAGCCGGTTGTTCAGACCCTGATAGCGGTAGCTGATTTTGTAGGGATCGAAGCCCATCAGGTGCATCACCGTCGCCTGCAAATCGCGGACCGTGACTTTGTCCTGCGTCACGAAATACCCGAGTTCATCCGTCTCACCGAAGACGATTCCCGGCTTCACCCCGCCGCCGGCCATCCACATCGAGAAGGCGTGCGGATGGTGATCGCGGCCGAGGAAGGTTGAGCCGCCGCGCGCTTCATTCATCGGCGTGCGGCCGAATTCTCCACCCCAGATCACCAGCGTCGAATCGAGCAGCCCGCGCTCTTTCAGATCCTGAATCAACGCCGCGCACGGCCGATCCACTTCCTCGCACTTCTTCGGGAATTTGTTCAGCAGATCGTCGCTCGCGCCCGTGCCGTGGATGTCCCAGCCCCAGTCAAAGAGTTGCACGAACCGCACACCCTGCTCGACGAGCCGGCGCGCGAGCAGGCAATTGTTGGCAAACGAGGCCTCGCCCGGCTTTGCGCCGTAGGCTTCGATCGTCTCCGGCTTTTCCTTCGCGATGTCCATCACCTCCGGCACCGCCATCTGCATCCGGTAAGCCAGCTCGTATTGCTGAATGCGCGTCAGCGTCTCCGGGTCGCCGAACTGCGCCGCCTCCGCCTCGTTCAACGCCTTCAGCGCATCGAGACTCCGCCGCCGCGAGCCGCGGTCCATTCCGGGCGGATTGTTCGCGTAAAGAATTGGCTCGCCCGCCGCGCGGCACTGCACGCCTTGATAGACACTCGGCAGGAAGCCCGAGCCCCAGCACGACTTCCCGCCCGTCGGGTCCGACCCACCGCTGAGCAGCACCACGTATCCCGGCAGATCCTGATTTTCCGAGCCCAGCCCGTAGGTCAGCCACGAACCCATCGACGCCGAGCCCGCGAGCATATTTCCGGTGTAGAGAAAGAGTTCCGCCGGCGCGTGGTTGAACTGATTGGTGTTCATCGAGCGCACGATCGCCACGTCGTCCACGATCGTCGTGAAATGCGGGAGCGCATCGCTCACCCACGCACCGCTCTTTCCCTGCTGCGCGAATTTCCGGCTGGTCCCGAGCAGCTTCGGCGTCCCCTTGATGAACGCAAACGTCTGCCCTTTCATCAGCTCCGCCGGACAATCCTGCAGGTGGTGCTTCACCAGCTCGGGCTTCCAGTCGAAGAGATCGTGCTGCGGCGGCGCGCCGCTCATCGAGAGATAGATCACCGACTTTACTTTGCTCGGCAGCGGCGGTGCTTTTGGCGCGAGTGGATTTTCCGATCGTGCCTTGGCGAAAACACCGGGCGTCAAGGCATCGAGCGCGATGGCACCGAGGCTGAACTTTCCACTGCGCCGAAGAAATTCGCGGCGGGTCAGCGCGCGAGCGTGGGAGAGGCGAAGATTCATGGTCGTTAGTTTTTGGTGAGCACTCCGTCGAGATTGAGCAGCACATTGGCGACGACCGTCCACGCAGCCATCTCCGCCGCATCGGCGCCCTCCGGCAGCGCGCCGAGCGGATCGGTGGCCAGCTTCGTCGCGGCCGCGGCATCGTTGCGGTAGGCGGCGAGTTCGTTGTCGTACAATGCCGTGAGCGTCTTCAACTGCGCATCCGCGGCGGGTCGTCCGAGGCAAAGCCGCAGCCCGTAGCGCAGCCGCGCGTCCGTGGTCGAGCCGCCTTCGCGCACGATCCGCCGCCCGAGCGCCTGCGCGCATTCGACGAAGACGGGATCGTTCAGCGTCACAAACGCCTGCAACGGCGTGTTCGTCCCGATCCGCCGCACCGTGCAGCTCTCGCGGCTCGGTGCGTCAAAGGTCGCCATGCTCGGCGGCGGCATCGTCCGCCGCCAGAAAGTGTAGATCCCACGCCGGTAGCGATCCTCGCCCTTCGAGGTCGGATACGTGTTCTGCCCGCCGTTGAACGCGACCTTCCACAATCCCTCCGGCTGCGGCGGATACACGCTTGGCCCGCCGATCTTGTTGCTCAGCAGCCCGCTCAACGCGAGCGCCTGATCGCGCACCGCTTCCGCCTCCAGCCTCCGCCGCGGAGCGTGCGAAAGCAGGCGGTTGCGCGCGTCTTTCTCCAGCATCTCCGGCGTGACTTGCGACGCCTGCCGATAGGTCGCGCTCGTCACGATCAGCTTGAGCAGCGCCTTAACGTCCCACGCGAGGCCGCCATCCGCCTTTGGCGACATGAACGTCACCGCGAGCCAGTCGAGGAGTTCGGGGTGACTCGGCAACGCACCTTGCGAACCGAAGTCCTCCTCGGTTTCCACGATGCCGGTGCCGAAGAGCTGCGCCCAAAAACGATTCACCGTCACGCGCGCCGTCAGCGGGTTCTCCGGGCTCACCAGCCAGCGCGCCGCGGTCAAACGGTCCATCGGCGCGTCCGCCGGCACGAACGACGCGAACGCCGACAAAAGCCCCGGTCCCACCTTTTCGCCCGGGGCGAGGTAGTTGCCTTTGGTGAGCACGTGCGTCTCGCGCTGCTTGTCCTTCGCGAGTTCCCGCAGCACCGGCAAGGCCAGCGGTTTGATCGCGGCGAGGGCGGCGCGTTTCGCGTCTAGCGCCTTCTGGGTCTCGGCAAAGTGCCGCGAGAGCGGTCGGAAATAATTCATCAACTGCTGCGCCTGGGCCGCATTCCGCCGGCCGGGCTCGACCGCGAGGATCGCGAGAATCGACGGAGGCAGTTCGCGCACCGGCGCCGGCTGCGTCGTCATCGAGAGCCGGAACCGCGTGATCGTCTTCTCCTGCTGCTTTTGGTTGAGCGTGAAAACGAGCATCGCGTCCTCCGGCACATCCGTGGCTTGCGTCGTTTCCGCCACGAAGGTGTGCGGCTGTCCTCCGCGGACCGACCAACCCGTCTCGCTCGTCGCATCGATTGCCCGCGCCGGTTCATTGCCCGCTTCCTCGAAGTCCGCGCTCGCATTGCGCAGCGCCACCGCCTTGGCCCCGTCCACCGAGATCGCGAGATCCTTCGCAAACTGATCGAGCTTCCGGTCGAAGACGGGCTTCCGGTTTGCATCCAGCAACACGAGCCGCGCTCCGGCGATTCGGTTGCCCGCGCCGCCGTCGGTGCGGTTCCAGAGCACGACTTTCTCAATCGGTTTTTCGTCCGCGAGATCCACCTCCCACCAGGGCGCTGCGTCGTTGTCGCCCGTGTGCTGCACCGAGTTTTTGGCGTAGTTGCCTTCGGTCTTTCCATCGATCGCGCGCGCGGCGACGGCGGCGGCGTAGGTCGAAGATTGTGACGCCTTGCCTTGGAGCGCGATGTTCTCACCGCCGGAAAACGCCTGCACTTCCGCCAGATGGATGAATCCGCCGCCGGTGCGCTCCACTCGCACGTAGCGGGCCTTCGCCGCGCCCTGGCCCGCCGGCGCCACGTTCACCCGGAAATCACTCAACGTCGCGCCCCCGTCGGCAAACCGCCCGGGACCTTTCGCGGGACCATCCAGCGCGCCGAGCAGTTCGACGCGGAAGCCCGTGATCCCGCGCAGGCCGCCGCGCACCTTCACCGTGTAGTTGTCGGTCTTTGGCTGCATCCCGGTGGCCAGCACCGAATGATCCGGCAGCGCCTGCACCTCGGCCAGGCTCGCGGCCTTGGTTTCCGCGGGAACGAGCACCGTCCACGGCACCGGAGTCCGCACCTTCGCTTCCCACTCGCGCAGCTCCGACGCGAGCTCGGGCGGCGTCTCCCGCATCTTCGTCTCGAGCGCGGCGATCTCGGTTTTGAGCCCGTCCATCTTCGCGCGCTCCTCCACCGTCGGCAGTGGGAGCTTCGGTTCTTCGTCCTCGCGATCGCTGTCCTCGGTCTGATTGAAGACGCCAAAGAACCGGTAGTAATCCTTGTTCGGGATCGGGTCGAATTTGTGCGTGTGGCACTGCGCGCAGCCGACCGTGAGCCCCATCCAAACCTGCCCGGTCGTGGCGATGCGATCCTTGATCGCCGCCACGCGATACTCCTCATCGATCGTCCCGCCCTCCACATTCGTCAGCGTGTTGCGGTGGAATGCAGTCGCCGTGATCTGCTCCGTGGTCGCATTCGGCAGCAGGTCGCCGGCGA
>JBAVML010000233.1:0-4780 GCA_049690035.1 Chthoniobacteraceae bacterium | reverse complement strand
GATTTCATCATTGTCGAAATTCCCCTGCGTAATTTCCGCGAAACCCAAGAGGTTCTCAATCGAACTGAAACCGGCACCAAAGTTGAACGATCCGGTTCGCTTTTCCTCGACGAGGACGTTCAGATCCTTACGTCCCGGGACGAGGGTGTCGGACGGATAGCTCTCGACCTTCGAAAAGTAGTTCAGATTCTTCAGTCGTTCTTTCGACGCATCCACCCGCACCGTGTTGAACACGTCGCCGGGGGCGACTGCCAACTCACGCCGGATCACCTTGTCCTTGGTCCGCGTGTTGCCCGAAATGTTCACCCGCTCGACATAACTCTGCACGCCTTCGTCAAGGGTAAAATTCACATCGACCGTATGATCCGGCGCGGGAGCGGTGTTGGCGCCGGCCTGAAAGTCAATATATCCGCGCGCCCCGTACATATCCTGAATGCTCTTTACATCGCTCCGTACCGCCTGAGGCGAATAAACCTCGCCGGTCTTGAGCTTCGCCACCTTGCTCAGCTCATCGACAGTAAACACCCCTGCACCGTTATACTTAACGTTGCCGACGTGGTAGAGCGGCCCTTCCGTAATTGAGAAGACGACATCCACTTTGTTCCCGTCGCGGCTCACCTTCGGCGCGCCGACTTGGGCATCCACATAGCCTTTGCTTTGGTAGAGTTCGCGAATCGACTTTACGTCGTCCTCGAGCAATTCGGTATTGAGCCGCCCCGCCTTCGAGAAGATGTTCAACAGCGACTTCGGCTTGGTTTTCACCACTTTTGCAATCTCCCCGCTTTTCAGCACCGAGTTGCCTTCAAATTTCACGGACCGAATTGCCGTTTTGCCACCCTCGTCCACGCTAAAAACAATTCGCGCCGTGCCCGGTTTTTCATCTACATCGGTCTTCACGCTCACGGTCGCTTCGGTGAACCCCTTGCTCGCGTAGTAATCCGCGAGCTTCTGGCGATCCTGCTCCACAGCCGATTCATTCAGCGTGTCCTTCGGCTTGACCGTGATCTCCTTGCGCAACCGACTCTCTTTCACCTGCGACGCGCCCTGAATGATCACCTCGGCGACCTGCGCCTTCGACTGCACGACCACGATCACCTTCACTCCGTCGCTCATCGGCTCCCCGAAGATGCGCACATTCGAGATATTGCCCGTGTTGTAGAGGTTGCGAATGTCTTCCTCGACGGCGAGTTCTGAATACGGCTTTCCGACCCGGGTCCGCATGTTGGCCAGGATCTTCTCTTTCGCGATGGCCCCGGCGCCCGCGTATTGCACATCGATCTGGCGAACAATGGGAGCCGTGGCTGGCGCCGGTTGCGGGGCCTGCGCAGCGGCACTCCAGACGAGCGCGAACGAGGCGGCGAGAACCGGGAACAGGGTGCGAAAATTCATGAATTTAGATCGTCGGAAAATAAGGCCAGGGGCTGGGTCTGGGCGGAATCGCGCGTATAAGAGAGATTGCCGCCGGGATCGTCAAGCGCCCATTTCCCCAACCGCGGCAGCGCCGGGACAGGGCTCGAATGCAGGCACGGACGGTCGCTCACGCACCGACTTCCCGGCGGTGACCTTCCGCGTCATACTCGTAAACCTTGCCATCTTCCTCGCCGGCGATCCGCTTGTGCGATCCATCGCAAAAAGGCTGGTTTTTCGAAAGCCCGCACGCACAGATCCACACAGATTTCTCCTGCGGCTTGATCTCGATGGGCTGCTGGTCGGATTTCAAAACTTTGCGCATTCCCGAGGTGAACCCGCGCGGCCCTTCCGTGACAAGCTCCAAACTTACCGCGTCCCCGGCTTTTTCATTGTGCTCGGCCCGGCTTTGGCCGACAAATTTGCAAACGCCTCTTCCTATGGAAATCGCCGGCACCGTCAGCTCTCTCTTGCGCGAAAAAGATCGCCCTCTTTCGTCCGTTGACCCGAGTGCCACGGTTTACGCCGCGATCGAATTGATGGCCTCGAAAAATATCGGAGCGCTGCCCGTCGTTGAGGGAGGCAAACTCGTCGGGATGCTTTCCGAGCGGGATTACACTCGAAAAGTCATTCTTCAGGGGCGCGCATCGAAGAATACTTCGGTCGCCGAAATCATGACACGGAGCCCCGTCACTGCAAAACCCGATGACTCGATCGGCGACTGCATGCGCAAAATGACCGAGGAACGGGTCCGCCACCTTCCCGTGCTGGAGGGCGACAGCATCGTGGGCATCCTTTCGATCGGCGATCTCGTGAAATGGATCATCTCGTCGCAAACAGCGACCATCGACCAGCTCACGAAGTACATTTACGGCGAGGCGTAACGAACCCGCGTGGTCGCAAGGCGATTCTCGCGAGCGCCGCGTCATTTCACTTGCGGAGGTCCCCAACCGCGCATACAAAACTTCCCGCTCGGACGCCGCCACGACGCGTCCCCGGGAGAAAAGCACCGTTAGCTCAATTGGCAGAGCAAGCGACTCTTAATCGCTAGGTTCTTGGTTCGATTCCAAGACGGTGCACTTCCGTCTCCCCACCTCGCCAAACGCGCCCCGCGCCCGCGCTTCGCCCCGCTCATTTATGGCGCCGGTTTCAATTCCACCGTGCCGCCGCTGCGCAGGCGGATGAAGTATCCGGAGCCGCCCTTCTGTTTCGGGAAAGCGACGCCGCGGAACTTGATCGCGGCTTTGTCGCCGGGCACGAGCACGGACCCGCTCACGCGCCCGTCCGGCAGCGAGAGCTTGAGCTGCGGGCGCGACAAACCAGGAACAGAAAAGACGCCCTTCCCGGTCGCGTCGAATGAGAACGGCAGGACGAGAGCCGGATCGATGCCCACTCCCGAAAGGATCATCTCCGCTTTTTGGCCCACCGTGCCGAAGTCGAACGCCTCCTGCCCTGCGAGCGGCGGCGTATAGGCGGAACCTACCAGCGGCAACTGCGCGGTGAACGCGCTCGGATACGCCGCCGCGCCAGGCCGCGCAACGCGGAACCAATAGGCAGTGCCGTCGAGGTCGCTCAGGCCCACGATCTCGCGGAAGAAAACCCGCGACACAGCGGAACTCTTCCCCGCGTCCATCGCCACGTAGAACGCCCACTCGTCCTCACCGCCGAGCGCCGTCTTCTGCGAGAATTTCGTGCCGTCGGCAAACTCGCCGGCGACGCTCACCGTACCGTTTGGCGCCACCTTGATGACACCGAATCCGTCGCTATCGGGAGCCGCCGGCGCGCCGCCGGTCTGCGCCGTGAAAAGCGCCACGTACTTGCCAGCGAGCGGCGTCGCGTTCGTCTTGCTGTAGAGCAAGCGGTCCGCGACGAAGGCGGTCTTTCCGGCGCCGATCGTGCCGACGATCGCGTTCGCCCCTTCATCTGTAATGAGCGTAAGTGTCACGCCGAGCGCCGTCGCACCTTTGCCGGAGATGCCCGTGAACTTTCCATCCGCATCCAGCGTCCCCTTGAGCGAAATCTTCCGCCCAGCATAGGTCGCCGTGGCTGTGAATCCGCCGATGCGCGTGAGGACGACGTTGATGATCCCCGAGGTGGCATGCGTGGGTTCGTCAGCGAGGATGAGGCCGTTGTAGCTCCCGGCGAAGGCATCGAACTGCTTCAGCCTGCTGCTGTCGAGCCGCCGCCAACGCGCGGTCGCGCTTCCCTGGCCCGCATTCCCGGCAAGATCTTCGACGCTCGTGGCCGCGACGCTCAAATCATAAACGCCCGGCTTGTCCGTTAGCGACGCGAGACCGTTGATGACGTAGCTGCCACCAGCGCCCGTCTGAATTTTCACCCCGGCCGGCAGCGGCAGGACCGTGCCATCGCGGGTGAGCGTGAGGTCAGCCGTCGAGAAGGTCGCGGGATTGAGCGCCTCGGAGAAAGTGACTGCGATCGAAGTCACCGGCGTCTCCCGCGGCGTCGGCGAGACCGCCTCGATCGTCGCCGTCGGCGCGGTGAGATCTGCGAAGATGCGCACGGCACTCGCGGTCGAAGTGTTGCCCGCTGCGTCGAGCGCGACGACTGCCACTTCATGCTGCCCCGCGACGCCGAGCACCACTGGGAGGCTGAATTTCGTTCCCGTCACCGGCACTTCGCCAAGCGCGTTTCCGCTCGTGCGATCGGTCGCGCCCACCCGCGTCACCCCGGTCGCCACGGCGCCGGTGATCGTCAACAACGTGGTGTTGGTCAGCTTGTCCGTCACGGAGACGCCGCGGTCTGGCGTGATGGCGAGGCCGGTCGGCGCAGCAGGCTGCTTCGTGCTCAGCGTCCACGTCCGCGACACCCCGCCGGTGCCCGCATTTCCGAGCGCATCGGCGACACCCGCGACATTGATTTCGAGCGTGTAGTTGCCCGCAATGCCCGTGGATTCCGCGAGCCCCGCGAGGCGGAAATGACGCGTGTCGAGCGCGACGATGTGCGTCGTCCCGAGGCTGATCGCCTTGCCATTGCGCGATAGCTTGAGATCCGCCGCGCCAAAGGTCGTCGCGTCGATCGGCTTGGAGAAGACAAGGTCGAGCGAGGAGATCGAGGAGTTGCGCGGGTTCGGCACGATATCATCCAGCGACTCGATCGTCGGCCCCGTCGCGTCGATCGTGAAGTGTTCGGTCAGCATCCCGACGCCCGCGAGTCCATCGGTGTCGTTGATCGTGCTCGCGCCGACCGTAAACGCGTAGTTTCCACTCGCCGCCGCGAGCGAGGCGAGTCCGCCAATGCGGAAGCTTGTGCCCGCACTGCCGATGGGCGTGATGGTCACCGCGGAGGTGAGGAGATTACTTCCACCGTCACGAACCAGCGCGAAGTCGTCCACGCTCAACGTCGCCCCATCGAC
>JBAVML010000232.1:0-17638 GCA_049690035.1 Chthoniobacteraceae bacterium | reverse complement strand
ACGCTGCACAGCGCGCCAATATTCGCATCCCTTATCCCATCCGCACCGTCCAAATCGAGCGGCCCGGAGCCAAAACGCCGAGCTCAATCGCCACCGCGCAGCAGTCCGCGAAAAAGCATCCCTTTCTCCAGGTCCTCGACGAAGAACAGCTCGGCAAGCTGCTCACCCACGCGCGGCTGCAGCGCTTCGGGCGCGGGGAAAAAGTCATCGAGCAGGGCGCCAGCGGGCAGTCGATGTTTGTGCTGCTCCACGGTGAGGCTGAGGTCTTCGTCGGCGCCAATGGCGCGCAGACACTCGTCGCTACGCTGCGCACCGGTGACTACTGCGGTGAGATGTCCCTGCTCACCGGCGAGCCGCGCAGCGCCACCGTCGTCGCGCGCACCGACTGCGAGATGTGGGAGATCGACAAAAACACGATGGGGGAACTTCTCCAGGAAAATGAAACGCTGGTGCAGCAACTCGGCGAAATCCTCGCCGAGCGCCGCCTGATGACTGAGGGCGTCGTCGCCAGCTCGACGAACCGGAACGAAGTGCTGATGAAGCAGCAGGAATACACGCAGGGCTTTTTGCACAAGCTCTCGGCATTCTTCGATCTGTAGCGCCGCGGGCGTCAGTCGGCCTTTGCCGACGCGATCCAGGCGATGACCTTCGAGGAAAGCTTGTCGAACGCGGTCACTGCGTATTCGAGATGCTCCTCCCTCGTGTCCTCGATCTTGTTGTGACTGATGCCGTGGAGGCTTTGGGTGAACATCATCACCGTCGGAATTCCCGCCGCCGCGACCTCCGCCGCATCGTGCAGCGGACCGCTGGGCAGGCGATGCGACACCCCGCACGTTTCGCGGATCGAGTCGTCGCAGAGCGCGATCAGTTCTTCGTGAAATGGACGCGGGTCGATCTGCCAGAGCCGATCCCAAGTGACTGAGACATTCCCTTCGCGGGCAAAACGCTCACTGGATTCCCGCGCCTCAGCGAGCATCCGCGCAAGCGCGGCTGAGTCGAGGTGCCGTTGATCGAGCGTAATCCTGCATTCCTCCACCACGCTGGTGACGATGCCCGGCTTTGTCGTGCAAGAGCCGATCGTGCAGACCCCGGCGCCGCTGCGCTCCGCGATGCGGTAGATCTCCGGGCTCATCTTCGCCGCGGCGAGGAAGGCATCCTTGCGGCGGTTCATCGGCGTGCTGCCTGAATGTGCGGCCTGCCCGCGAAACGTGATCGCGTGCCGCTCCACTCCGAAGGTCCCGAGCACCGCGCCGAGCGGAAGGTCGAGATCGAGGAGCACCGGTCCCTGTTCAATGTGCAACTCGATGTAGGCCGCGGCATTCGTCCGCTCAGCGCCGCTGGCTTTCACATTTTCAAAGTCGATGCCCTGCGCCGCGAGCGCGTCGGGCAGGCTCACGCCATCCCGATCCTTGAGACCGCGCGCTTCGTTCATGTCGAGATTGCCCGAGAATGCGGATGATCCAAACAGGCTCTTGCCGAAACGCGCGCCTTCCTCATCCGCCCAGTCCACGAGCCGCACGGTGACCGGCGGCCGGCCGCCGAACTGCGCGTGCATGCGGCGCAGGATTTCCACCCCGGCGACAAGATTCAGACAGCCGTCCAGCCAGCCTCCATTCGGCACCGAGTCGATGTGACCGCCGATGAGCAGCGCCCGCTCCGACTCTCCGTGCATCGTCGCCCACAGATTCCCCGCCGCATCGCGATGCGCCTCCACCGGAATCTCCGCGAGCTTCTGCCGGAGCCACTCGCGCGCCTTTGCCCACGCCGGCGTAAAGGCCACGCGCTGGGCGCCGTTCTCATCGCCGGTCAGCGCACGCAGTTCCTTGAGTTCGGCAATGGTGCGTTGCGGATTCAAGCTCATCGGGCGGATGATTTAGCGTGGTCGTCCGCGCCGCCGCAAAGCTAATGTCGCCCAGTGAGCCATTCGCTTTCACAAATCAACGGGCTGCCGCGCGAGGATTTCGTGCGGCTCGTAGGCCCGGTCTTCGAGCACTCGCCATGGATCGCCGAACGCGCCGCCGCCGCGCGGCCATTTGCGAACGTCGGCACCCTGCACGAGGCAATGTGCGACGTGGTGCGCGGGGGCTCGGAGGACGAACAACTCGCCTTGATCCGTGCACATCCCGATCTCGTTGGGCGCGTCGTCTTGACTGCTGAATCCCAAGGCGAACAAACCGCCGCCGGGCTGACGAATCTTTCCCCCGAAGAAGTCGCGCAGTTCGATCGTTACAACCGCGAATACCAGGCGCGTTTCGAATTTCCCTTCGTCATCTGCGCGCGGCTGAACAAGAAGGACGCGATTCTCGCCGCCTTTCCCGTCCGGCTGCAAAACACCGCCGCCCAGGAGCGCACCACCGCGCTCGGTGAAATCTTCCAGATTGCCCAGCTCCGCCTCCACGACCTGATCCACGAATGAGCGCCAAACTCAGCACCCACGTCCTCGATCTGACCCGCGGCAAACCCGCCGCCGGCATGAACATCGAACTCCGCAACCTCACCACCGGCGAGCGACTCGAAGCCGTGCGCACCAACGCCGACGGTCGCACCGACACCCCGCTCCTCGTCGGCGACGTAGTGCGAGTCGGCGAATACGAACTGCTCTTCCACGTCGGCGATTACTTCCACGACAAGACCTTCCTCGACCTCGTCCCGATCCGCTTCCACATCACCGATCCCCACGCTGCCTACCACGTCCCGCTACTCTGCACCCCATGGGCCTACAGCACCTATCGCGGGAGTTGATGCGCCGCGCCGATGAACTCGGCGCGATCAGCGATGACGCGGGGCGGCTCACGCGCACCTTTCATTCCCCCGCGATGCAGCGGGCGAACACGCTCGTCGGCTCCTGGATGTGCGAGGACGGGTTGGAGGTGCGGGAAGATGCGGCCTTCAACCTCATCGGTCGCTGGCCCTGCGCAAATCCGAAAGCGAAGACACTGCTCCTGGGCTCGCATCTCGACACGGTGCGCGATGCGGGAAAATACGACGGCCCGCTTGGCGTGCTGGCCGCGCTCGCGGCGGTGCAACAGCTCAAGGACGAGCGGATCATGCTTCCATTTCACGTCGAAATCATCGGCTTCTCCGACGAGGAAGGCGTGCGTTACCACACTACCTATCTCGGCAGCCGCGCGCTGGCGGGCACGCTCACAAAACGCGATCTCGCCTTAGTCGAGGAGAAAGGAATCGAACGGGCGAAGCGAGGCGGACGCGATTTTCTCGCCTACGCTGAAGTCCACATCGAGCAGGGGCCCCTGCTGGAAGCGGAGAAGCTGGCCGTTGGAATCGTCAGCGGAATCGCGGGCCAGACGCGGGCGCGCGTGGAATTCATCGGCGAAGCCGGACACGCCGGGACGACCCCGATGAAGCTGCGCCGGGACGCGCTCTGCGCGGCGGCGGAGTTCACGCTCGCCGTGGAAGGCGCCGGCATCACCGCGACCGTCGGCCAGATCGACGCGCTGCCCGGAGCGAGCAACGTCATCCCCGGCCACGCCACGCTCAGTCTCGATGCCCGGGATCTCGAAGATGACCGCCGCCAGCGCGCCTTGGTCGCACTGCGAAAGCGGGCGAGCACGATCGCGCGCCGGCGTGGGGTCCGGATGAAATGGACGCCCGTGCAGGAAAGCGCCGCGGTGGCTTGCGATTCTTTCCTCACCGGCCTGATGCGCAAAGCCGCGGGCGGGCACCAATCGCGCGTTCTCGCGCTCCCGAGCGGTGCGGGGCACGACGCCGTCGCGATCTCGGCGCTCTGCCCGGTCGCGATGCTTTTCGTCCGCTGCAAACGCGGCCTCAGCCACCACCCCGCCGAGTCCGTCAAGACCGGCGACGTCGCTGTCGCCCTCGCGGTGCTGCGCGATTTCATTCTCCTGCTCGCCAAAGAACATGCCTGACTTCGACCTCCTCATCCGCGGCGCGCAGCCGCATCCCGCCATCGGCATCGCCGAGGGAAAAATCGCGGCGCTCACCGAGGGCTCCGCGAGCGAAGAAATCGACGCCGCCGGGCTGCTCGTGCTGCCTGGCGTCATCGACGCGCACGTGCATTTCAATGAACCCGGCCGTGCCGACTGGGAAGGCATCGCCACCGGTTCGCGCGCCTGCGCCGCGGGCGGCACTACGACGTTCTTCGACATGCCGCTGAATTCCACGCCGCCGCTCACCGACCCTGCGGCATTTGCGGCCAAGCGCGCCATAGCCGAGCGCGATTCGTTCGTCGATTTCGCGCTCTGGGGCGGGCTCGTGCCGGGCAATCTCGACCAACTCGAAGCGCTGCGCGATTGCGGCGTGATCGGGTTGAAAGCCTTCATGTCGCAAAGCGGCATCGACGATTTTCCCAAGGCCGATCCCGCCACACTGCGTGCCGGAATGAAACGCGCCGCGGAACTCGACCTCCTCGTCGCGGTTCACGCGGAGATCGATCACCCCGAACTCGTGCACGGCAGTTCGATCGACGATTACCTCGCCTCGCGTCCGATCTCGATGGAACTCGAAGCCATCCGCCTCGCGCTCGATCTCGCCGGTGAAACGAGCTGCCCCCTTCACATCGTGCACGTGAGCAGTGCCGCCGGCGTCGCGCTCATCGCGCAAGCGCGCGCGGCGGGCGTCGATGTGACCTGCGAGACGTGCCCGCATTATCTCGTGTTGAACGAAGACGACGTGGAAAAACTCGGCGCGGTCGCGAAGTGCGCGCCGCCGATTCGCGACGAGCGGGAGCGCCAGCGCTTACTCGCGTGCGTCACCAACGGGTACGTCCAGACCATTGGCTCCGATCATTCGCCCTCGCCGATGTCGATGAAGACAGACTCCGATTTCTCCAAGGTCTGGGGCGGCATCTCCGGCGCGCAGCATCTGCTCGCGTTGCTCTTCGACCTCGGTCTCAGCGACGAAACGATCCGTTGTGTTGCCTCCGAAAACGTCGCCGACCGATTCCTCCTCGCCGCACGGAAAGGGCGCATCGACATCGGCCTCGACGCGGACTTCGTACTCGTCGATCCCGAGGGCCGGACCGAAGTCACCGCCGAATCGCTCAAGTATCGTCACCACCACACGCCGTATCTCGGGCGCACGCTGCGCAGCCGCGTCGTGCGAACGATCGTTCGGGGTAGGACGGTCTGCCTCGATGGCCTAATCATGGGCGGGCCGCTCGGGAAACTACTGACGCCCGCCGGAATGTAGGCCGACTCAACGCCGCGGGGCGTCGCTGCAATCAGGGCACGAACTCGTCCGCGCCAATGTCCACGCGGGCGCCCGTTACGCGCGCGGCGCCGCCGATGTCGAATTCATCCACCGCGGGAAGGAAAGCGGGGTCACCCGCATTCACGGCTGGCGAGTCGAGCTTCAGCCGGAAATTTCCGACGGTGGGTTTGACGAACTTCGGATCGGCGAAGATCGAGTGTCCATCCTGCCCGGTCGACATCTTCCACGCCTCGAAACCGATCGCGCCCACTTCCTTCCACTGCCACTCGCTGTCCGCGGCGCCACCTTTCGCGAAGTAGCAGTTGTAGTCGAAAACTGTGCTGGCGTTCGATGCCGCGGGGTTGCTCACGAAGACATTCTGCGCGCCGGCGAAAAGGACGTTCTGCTTGAGCGTGTTGTTCGTGAGGTAGAACTGGAGCATCACCTCGCCGCTGCCGGTGCGCAGCGTGTCGTTCTGATAGAAGGTGTTGTTCGTCACCGTGCAATTCATCGTGCTGCCGCGCAGCGCGTCGTAACCACCCAGCCCGAGGCCGGTGACGCGGCAGCGGGAGATGAAGTTGTCGCGCAGGATGCAGCCATCGCTGTTGCCGCCGGCATGCTCGCTGGCCAGTTCCACGCCGATGTCGCAGAGGTAAATGAGGTTGCGCTCGATGAGCACGTTCTTCGCTCCATCGCAGTAGATTCCATCCGCCGACGCTGCTCCGTGGTAGGACGGGTTACTGCGGCTGCTGATGTTCCAGACCACGTTCCCGCGGCAGACGCCATCACGCGCGCGGTCGAGCAGCGGATCGGCGACCGTCTCCTCGAAGCCAGCGAAGTCGATGCCGATATTGTTGTTGTCATGGACGCGGTTGTTGGTCACCGCGAAGCCAGTGACGTTGCCATTCAACACCATTGACTCGCTGTTGCCGGTCTTAAGGTGATGCACTTCGTTTCCCTCGATCACGAGGCCGGTGACCGCCTGCGCCGCCGAGGTGCCGTAGATCGCGATGCCGAAGGCATTGCCGTCCTTATGGGTATTGCGGATCGCGTGGACGTTGTTGTTGCGCAGCTCGATGTCGTGCGAGGCGCCGGTGACGAAAATTCCCGATGGTTGGAGGTTTGGTTTCGCCGTGGAAAAATTGCGCACCTCGAAGCCGCGGACGACGAGGTAGCTGCGGTCTTGGATGAAGATGAGCGCGCGATCCTCCTCCGGCGGCACGATGCCCGAGCCGTCAATCACCGGCTTCTCGTTCGAGTAGTTGGTGAAGGTGATCGGCAAGCCGGGTGCGCCGGACACGTTGATCGTGACGAGTCCTTTGTACACTCCACGCCGAACAAAGACCGTGTCGCCGGGCTGGAGAGTGTCGGCAGCCTTTTGAATCGTCTTCCAAGGCGCCGCCAGGGTTCCGGGGTTGGCGTCGTTTCCCTTCGTCGCCACATAATACTCGGCGGCGAGGGCGGCCTGGGCGACGAGCGCCGCGAAGAGGGAGATGAGTTTCGACCAGCGCATGGCTTCGCAAGGATAGGGCCGGGAAATGCGCGCACCAACGGTTTTGTCGCCGCGGTCGTTTCCCGCGCTTTTCTGAAAGACAGCGACCGACCGAACATGCAAGCTGACCGCCGCGCCGACCGGCGCCGACCTCACCGACATGTATCCACGCCTCGGCCTCACGCGAAACATCATCCGCCGCAACTACGCGCTCATCACCCCCGACGGCTACGTGCCGAGCGCGCTCCCAGGATGGACGAAAGAGAAAGCCTTCGTGCTCATCTCCGCAGCGCTCGGTGCCCGGCTCTCGCAGTGGCTCATCGAACTGGAGAAAGGCGGGCGCGGGCGCGGTGAGGCGGAGAACGATGAACTGTTCTTCTATGTCGTGGCTGGTCGCGGAAAGCTGAACGCCCAGCCCATGGCAACCGGCAGCTTCGGCTACGTGCCGCCGGGCGATGGGTATGAATTCATCAGCGCATCTGCCGGCACGCGCGTCCTCATCTTCCGCAAAAACTACGAGTCGCTCGATGGCGCGGAGCCACCGGCATATTTCGTCGGCGAAGAAAAGAATGTGCCGGAGACGCCTTTTCTCGGCGACCCGCAGGCGCGCCTGAAGACGCTCATCCCCGACACGCCCGGGGCGGACATGGCGGTGAACATTTTCACCTACGATCCGGGCGCGACGCTGCCTTTCGTCGAGACGCACGTGATGGAGCACGGCATGCTTTTTCTCACCGGCTCCGGCGTCTATCGCCTCGGCGACGACTGGCATCCGGTCCAGGCCGGCGACGCCATCTGGATCGCGCCGTACTGCCCGCAGTGGTTCATCGCCGCCGGCCCCGCGCCCGCGCGCTACATCTACTTCAAGGACGTGAATCGCACCCCGCTATGACCCCGACTCTCACCGCCGCCGAACTCGATCCCATCGCCGCCGAACTCGCGACCGCGAATCGCACCTTCATGGATTGTTATCCGGGTGAATCAAACCGGCGCCAAGCGGTGCATGTCGTCTATGGCGGCGCACATCTGTTCAAGGCAGACTCCGCGCAAAAGCTCGGCGTGGTCGCCCTGCGTTCACTGAAGGAATATGCGCCCGATGCGGACTCGCTGAACGAGGCGCTGAACATCCCGTGGGCGCGCGCCTTCGCCGCGAAGATCTACGACCGCGTGGTCGCGAAGCTGGAGCGCGAGCCGACCGAGGATTTCCGGCTCGATTTTGAAGATGGCTACGGCAACCGCGTGGATAGCGAGGAAGACGGCCACGCCGCCACGAGCGCGGTGGAGGTTGCGGTGGGGCTCGCCGCCGGGACGCTGCCACCGTTCATCGGCATCCGCGTGAAGCCGTTCAACGAGGACAACCGGGCGCGGAGCATGCGGACACTCGATATCTTCATCACCGCGCTCGTGGAAAAGACGGGCGGAAAGCTGCCGCCGAATTTCGTCATCACCATTCCCAAAGTGCAGATCGCCGCGCACGTCACTGCAGCAGCGAAAGTCTGCGCGGCGCTGGAAACGAAGCTCGGGCTCGCATCCGGCGCGCTGCGCCTGGAACTGATGGTCGAGACACCGCAGTCGATTATCGATCGCGACGGACGCTGCCCGCTGCTCGGCTTCATCGAAGCCGCCGAGGGCCGCTGCTCGTCCGTGCATTTCGGCGTGTACGATTACACCGCGTCGTTCGGCATCACCGCGGCGTATCAGGCAATGGGACATCCCGCCTGTGACTTCGCGCGCACCGTCATGGTCGTCGCCCTCGCCGGCACCGGCGTCCATATTTCCGATGGTGCGACGAACATCCTGCCCGTCGGCCCGCACCGCGGCGACCGCCTCACCGACGAGCAGCTCAGCGAAAATCGCGACGCGGTGCACGGCGCGTGGCGGCTGGGCTTCAAGGATAACCTGCATTCCCTCCGCAATGGCATCTACCAAGGCTGGGATCTGCATCCCGCGCAGATCGTCATGCGTTACGCCGCCGTGTACTCGTTTTTCCTCGAAGGGCTGGCGCCCGCATCGAACCGCCTCAAAGCCTTTGTGGAAAAGGCCGCACTGGCCTCGCTGCATGGCGATGTTTTCGACGACGCCGCGACCGGCCAGGGCCTGCTCAACTTTTTCCTCCGCGGCATCGCCTGCGGCGCCATTACCGAAGACGAGGCGCTCGCGACCGGCCTGACGCTCGACGAAATTCGCTCGCGGTCGTTCTTGAAGATCCTGCAAGCCCGCCGGAATTAAGCGAGCATGACGGGCACTCAGGGCAACACTTTCTCCTTCACGCTCAACGGCCAACTCGCCGAAATCCGGGACGTCGCGCCGAACACCACGCTGCTCGACTGGCTGCGCAGCACCGGCCGCGTCGGGACGAAGTGCGGCTGCGCCGAAGGCGACTGCGGCGCCTGCACGGTGGTGCTGCTCGACACCGCGAATGGCCAGCCCGCCTGGCGTTCGATCAATAGCTGTATTGCGCTGCTGCCGATGTTCGCCGGGCGCGAGCTGATGACCGTCGAAGGGCTCGCGAAGGATGGCGAATTGCATCCCGTGCAGCGCTGCATGGTGAAGCACTACGGCTCGCAATGCGGCTACTGCACGCCCGGGTTTGTCATGTCGATGTTCGAGGGTTACGGGCGGCGCGACTGCAACACGCCGGCGAAGATCGCGGATCAGCTTTGCGGAAATCTCTGCCGCTGCACGGGCTACCGGCCCATCCGCGACGCAGCGATCGAGGCCCTTCGAACCAAAGTGGAAGCGACGGAAGAACGCCCCAGCCCGAGGCCCACAACCCTGTATTACCGCACCGGCTCCGAGACATTTCATCGCCCGATTTCGCTGGCGGAACTCTTCACGCTGAAGCGCGAATTTCCCGATGCACAGCTCGTCGCCGGCGCGACCGAGATCGGCGTGCTGATCAACAAGCGTTTCCTCCATTACCCACAACTGATCTCGACCGAAGAAGTCGCCGAACTGCGCGAAATCTCTTCGACGCCCGACGACTGGTCGCTCGGCGCCGCCGCGACGCTGACCCAGATCGAAGAGGCGCTCGCGGGAGAATTCCCATCCTTCGATCGGATGCTCTGGCTCTTTGCCTCACGGCAGATCCGCAACCGCGCCACGCTCGGCGGCAACCTCGCGACCGCTTCGCCGATCGGCGATAGCGCGCCGGTGCTGCTCTCGCTCGGCGCGTCGCTCGTGCTCGTCTCGGCGGCGGGCGAACGCCGGCTCCCGCTCGCCGCTTTCTTCACCGCCTACCGCCAGACCGCACTGCGGCCCGGTGAGTTGATCAAGTGCATCATCGTGCCGCGGACCCGCGGACGACGCGCGGAGTTTTTCAAGGTCTCCAAGCGGCGCGAGATGGACATCAGCATCGTGGCCGCGGCGTTCTGCGTGGAATCGGACGCGGCGGGCATCGTCACGCATGCGCGTCTCGCTTTTGGTGGCGTCGCCGCCACCCCCTCAAGAGCGAAACGGGCGGAGGAAGCGGTGCTCGGCCAGACGCTCGACGCTTCGCTCGAGACGGTGTCCGCAGCGTTGCGCGGGGAGTTTGCGCCGATCGACGATCTGCGCGGCAGTGCGGTATACCGCCGCGGCTTGATCGTGAGCCTCTGGGAGAAATTCGTGCGCGGAGAGACCAGCACCGCGCACGACGAGCTGCCCGACTTCGCTTCCGCGAACGAATGGCCAACGAGTGAAACCTCCAAGGCACTCGCGCACGAGAGTGGCGTCGCTCACGTAACCGGTCGCGCGCTTTACGTCGATGACACCGCGCAGCGCCGCCCGATGCTCGAGGTCTGGCCAGTCTGCGCCCCGCATGCGCATGCAAAAATTCTTCGCCGCGATACGACCGCGGCGCGTGCGATGCCCGGCATCCGCGCGGTGCTGCTCGCCGAAGACATCCCCGGCCACAACAACGTGGGCGTGAGCCGCCAGGACGAGACGCTGCTCGCGGAAACCGAGGTGCTTTATCACGGGCACATGGTCGCGGTCGTGATAGGTGATTCGCTCGCAGCGTGTCGCGCGGCGGCGGCGAAGGTGGTGGTCGAATACGAAGCGCTGCCGCCCATCGTCACGATCCGAGAGGCGATCGCGGCAGGTAGCTTTCACACCGAGGCGAACTACATGCGGCGCGGCGATGCGGCGGCCGCACTCGCGGGCAGTCCGCACACGTTCAGCGGGGAATTCGAACTCGGCGGGCAGGAGCATTTTTACCTCGAGACGCACGCCGCATGGGCCGAGGTGGATGCGGAGGGCAACGTCGTGATCGCTTCATCCACGCAGCATCCGAGCGAGATCCAGACGATCGTCGCCGAGGTGCTGCACCTGCCGCGCCATCGCATCGTCGTGCAGGCGCCACGCATGGGCGGCGGCTTCGGCGGCAAGGAAACGCAGGGCAACACGTGGGCCGCGGTCACCGCACTTGCTTCGCTCAAGACCGGCCAGCCTGTGCGGCTGCAGCTCGACCGCGATCTCGACATGCAGCTCTCGGGCAAACGGCATCCGTTCTTCGCGAAGTTCGAGATCGGCCACGACACCAACGGGAAGCTCACCGCGCTGAAGTGCGATCTCATTTCCAATGGCGGCTGGTCGCTCGACCTCTCGATGCCGGTCACCGACCGCGCGATGTTTCACATCGACAACGCCTATTACATTCCCGCCGTGGAAGTGAGCGGGCGCGTGGCCAAGACACATCTCACGTCGCAGACCGCCTTCCGCGGGTTCGGCGGACCGCAGGGAACGCTGGTGATCGAGGAAATCATCGACCGCATCGCACGCCGCCTCGGGCTGCCTCCCCACGTCGTGCGCGAACGCAATCTTTACCACGGCAGCGGCGAGACCAATACGACGCACTACGGCGAGGAAATCGGCGACAACCGCATCCAGGCGATCTGGTCGCAACTCCTCGCGAGCAGCAGCTTCGAGCAGCGGCGCGCGAGTATCGCGGCGTGGAATGCAGCGCATCCGCGGGTGAAGCGCGGGCTGGCGATCACGCCGGTGAAGTTTGGCATCAGTTTCACCTACACAGCATACAATCAAGCCGGCGCGCTCGTACTCATCTATCGCGATGGCACGGTGCAGGTGAACCACGGCGGCACCGAAATGGGCCAGGGCCTGCACACAAAGATCCTCGGCATCGCCATGCGCGAACTCGGCCTCCCGGCGAAAAACATCCGCATGATGACTACGGCCACAGACAAGGTGCCGAACACCTCGGCGACCGCCGCATCGAGTGGCGCGGACCTCAATGGCGCCGCGGTCAGGAATGCCTGCGTCGAACTGCGCGGCCGGCTGCTCCCGGTGGCGGCGGAGCTTTTGCAAAAGCGGTTCGGGCGGGCCGTAAATCCCGCACAGTTGGTTTTCGATGCCGGCACGATTTCCGAGCACGATCGCCGCGAGGACGCGGTCGATTTTTCCGAAGTCGTGGAGTGGGCCTACATGCAGCGCCTCAGCCTCGCGGCCACCGGCTACTATTCCACTCCGAATCTCCACTGGGATCGCGTCGCCGGTCGCGGCCGTCCCTTCCACTACTATGCGTGCGGTGCGGCGGTGAGCGAGGTGGAAGTCGATGGCTACACCGGCATGAGTAGCGTGCGGCGCGTGGACATCCTGCATGACGTGGGCGACTCGCTGAATCCCGGCGTGGACCGCGGTCAGATCGAGGGCGGCTTCGTGCAAGGCATGGGCTGGCTCACACGTGAGGACCTGCGCTGGGATGCGAAGGGCGTGCTGCTCTCCCACAGTGCGAGCACCTATCAGATTCCCGCATTCAGCGACGCGCCGGCAGACTTCCGCGTCTCATTTTTCAAAGCCGCGACGCAGCCCAACGTCGTGCATGGCAGCAAAGCCGTCGGCGAACCGCCGCTGATGCTCGCGATCTCGGTGCGTGAGGCAATCCGCGACGCAGTGGCGGCCTTCGGCGGCTCGGGCGAAATCGCGCTAGCGTCACCGGCCACGGGCGAAGCGATCTTTGCGGCGGTGCAGCGACGATCGCGAGGATTCGAGCCGGTCAGCCGCGCCTGACCGATTCAAGTTCCGGAGCGCACATGGTCGCCACTCAGGCGGACGATTTCATCACCAAGCCCGCCTTCAATCCCTCCGGATGCACCAACTCCGCCACATTTGCCGATACGCCTCCTCCATATTTCGCGCGAACCGCGGAGCGTCCATGAACGCGGAGGATTTCATTCGCTGGCGAAGGGTGGATCGTAACGATGCAAGCCGCGGCAAGTCCGTGGCGAGGCTCACCGTCAGCCGCACGTAGTCATCCGGGCCAGCGGCGATCAACTCCGGCAGGCCGACCGCCGAGAGGATGCTCAGGCCAATCCGAGACACGATGGTGGTCCCGGGAAACGTCGGCACGGGTACGCCCATCCAGAGCGCTTCGCAGGTGGTCGTGCCTCCATTGTAAGGAAAGGTTTCCAAGCTCAGGTCGATGCGATCAAAGAGTTGCAGAAACTCCGCGCGCGTCGCGGTGCGCGCCACCAGTTCCAGTCGGTGCGGCGCGATGCCTTGAGCTTCGAACCATTGCCGCACCTGCATCTGGGTCGTCCCCGCGGGACACTGCATGAGCATCCGGGAGCCCGGCACAATGTGGAGCACCTGCGCCCACAGGCGCAGGACGCCGTCGTTGATTTTGCAGAAGTTGTTCAGCGAACCAAACGTGACATTTCCCGCGGTAAGCGCGGGCAGCGGGCCTGGTTCGGGATAGCCGTCGATCGGCGCAAAGCAGAACCAGGAATCGGGAAGCCGCACCGGCGTTTCCACCGATTCCGACCAAGCCGCGCCCTCCGGCTCCATGAACGAATCGGTGAGCCGGTAGTCCATCGCCGGCAGGCCGGTACTGCCGGGAAAACCTAGCCACGCCACCTGCACCGGCGCCGGCTTACGCGCAAACACCAAAAGCCGGTGGTCAGCCATGTGCTGGGTCAGATCCACGAGGATATCGATTCCATCCGCCCGAATCCGTTCCGCAAGCGCTTCGTCAGTCATGCCCCGTACGTCCCTCCACACATCGCTTGCTATCCTCAGCCGCGCAGTAATCGCGTCCGCGTGTTTGACGCTCGCATAACAATAGATCTCGAATCCTGAGTGGTCGTGCGCCTCCAGCAATGGCGTCAGGAAGTGACAGATCACATGGTGCCAGAAATCCGGTGAGACATAGCCAACCCGCAAGCGGCGTTCCTGGTCGCGGACGTTGGGATGTGGACGATGGGATTTCCGCAAGGGTTCGGCAAACTGGCGATACCAGCGGCGATGCTCCTCACAAATGGCGCGTCGATCGAAGCCGGAATGAAACAGGAGCGTATAGACCAGGTTGCTAGCAGCTTCAGGATAGTACGGGCGAAGCGTGATGCCCTGACGGTAGGCGGCGATGGCCTCGTCCAATCGGCCCTCCTCTTTCAGGGCATTGCCGAGGTTATTGTTAGCTTCAGGAAAATTAGGCTTGCCAGTGATTGCTTGACGGTAGGCAGCAATGGCTTCGTCCAAATTGCCCGCATCTTTCAATGCATTGCCGAGATTATTGTAAGCTTCGGGAAAGTTCGGCTTGAGCGCGATGGCCTGGCGATGAGCGGCGATAGCCTCGTTGAAATGACCTTTGGCATCCAGAGCATTGCCCAGATTGCTCCAAGCCTCGGGATCGCGGGGCGCGAGACCGATAGCCTGCCGGCAAGCAGCAATGGCTTCGTCGAGCTGGCCTTTGTCTTTCAACGCATTGCCGAGATTGCTAAAGGCATCGGGAAAATTAGGGTTCAAAATGACGGCCTGTCGATAAGCCGCGATAGCTTCGTCAAGTTGCTCAGTCGCTTGCAGCACGCTACCGAGATTGCTGAAGGCATCGGGAAAATTCGGCTTGAGGACGATAGCCTGGCGATAGGCGCGGATCGCCTCGTACAGCTGCCTGTTTCCTTGCAAGGATACGCCGAGGTTATAGTGGCCTTCGGGGTAGTTAGGTCGAAGCGCTATCGCCTGCCGGCAAGCGGCAACGGCTTCATCAAGTCGCCCCAGCGACCGACATACTTCCCCCAGATTGGAATAGAAGTCGGGCACTTCGGGCATCACGGAAATCGCCTGACGGATTAGATTAGCGGCGGCTTCACTCCTCCCTCCCTGGTGGGCGATAATCCCCAGCGAGTGCAGCGCGTGGGCCTGGCGCGGATCCACAGTCAGGATCTCCCGGTAGATGGCCTCGGCTTCTGCCAATCGTCCCGACTGGTGGTGGTGCAGGGCCAGTTCAAATGCTTGCTGGATTGTCACGGGGTGAAAATTCCGCACTGCGTAATCCGAAGCGCCATCCTGCGCAACGCTTCCCGCTCACCGCACGGAAAGGAAGGACCGCGCATCAGTCATCTTCAAGCAGGCATCCTGCGGCAGCCCAACGCTTCCGCCACATTTCCCTATAGGCGGCTTCAATCCCACGAGCGAGGCGCGGGCCGTCCATCAAGGGGGAATCTTGCATTCGGTGGCGCAGCGTCTGGCGAAGTTTGGTAAGACGCGGAAGGTCGTTGGCCAGCTTCACCGCCAGATGCAGGTATTCGTTTTCTGAACTGGCGACGAGTTCTGGGAGTCCGACGGTGCTGAGCAAGCTCACTCCGACACGAGAAGCGTGAGTCTTTCCGGCCAGGCTCACCACTGGAACTCCCATCCAGAGTGCCTCGCACGTGGTGGTGGTTCCATGATAAGGAAAGGTATCCAGCGCGATGTCGACCCGCTGATAGGTGCTCAGGTGGTCTGATAAACTCGGGAGGTGGCCCAAAAGTTCCAACCGCTCCGGCGAGATACCCTCCTTCTCGACCAGATTTCGGAGTCGTCTGTGCACCGAAGGATCTTGAAGGCCGGGATTCTTGAGTAACAACCGCGAATTCGGGACGTCACGCAGGATTCTCGTCCACAAGAGTACTGTCACGTCCGTCACCTTGGGCAGGGCATTGAAAGAACCGAAGGTCACGCTGCCAGTCCGCAACACCGGCGGAGCGTTCACGGTCGGTGCTTCTTCGAATGGTCGATAGCACCACGCGCCAGCCTGCAGTCGAACTAGTTCCTCGCTGTGGAAATGCTCAGTCATTCCTGGTGGATCGGCGTGCGCATCCGTGAGCCGGTAGTCCATCGTTTTCAAGCCCGTGGTATCGCAGTAGCCAAGATAAGTCACCTGCACTGGCGCTGGCCTGTGAGCGAAGGTTAGCAGACGGTTTCGCGAGGTGTGGCCAGCCAGGTCGATGAGGATGTCGATCTGATCCCGGCGAATGAGTTCCGCGGCTTGCGCATCGTTCAATTCGCTAATCTCACGCCAATGTGCGGCCTGCATTCTCAATCGCTCCGTGACCGAATCGGAGCGCAGGAGATTCGAATAGCAGAACACCTCCACCTCCGCGCGATCGTGGTTGGTCAGCAGGTTTTCGAAGAAAGACGCGACCGAGTGCAACCGAAAGTCCGGGGACACATAGCCGATGCGCAGGCGGCGTTCAGGACTCGGATCGTTCGCATGCGGCACCGCATTTTCCTCCAATGGCCGAGCGTGCAACTCGCCCCAAGTGCGATGCTCTCGAAAGATCGACTCAGGATCCAAGCCCGAAACATAGTGGAGCGCGAGCAGGAGATTACTTCTCGCTTCCGCGTAGTTCGGCTTGAGTTGAAGTGCGCGACGATACCCAGCAATCGCGGGGTCGAGCAGGCCCATGTCCCACAGAGCATTGGCGAGGTTGAAATGAGCGTCGGCAAAATTTGGGTTAAGCCAGAGCGCTTCCCGGTAGGCGGCGACGGCCGCCTCGAGCTTTCTGTTTTGTTTGAGGGCTGCGCCGAGATTGCTGTGCGCTTGCGGATAGTTAGGCTGGAGTTCGAGCGCCCGGCGGTAAGCGGCAATGGCTTCGTCGAGAAGACCCCGTTCCGCCAACGCGATGCCGAGACTGTTGTGGGTCAGCGCGACCCCGGGCTCGATCCGCAACGCCGCGCGGTGTGCGCCGATCGCATCGTCGAGCCGGCCTCGATCCCGCAGCGCGTTGCCCAGATTGCTGTGGGCTGCGGCATATTTTGGATTGAGTTCCAACGCCCGGCGAAAGCATGCGATCGCCTCATCGAGCTGGCCCTGCTCCAGCAGTGCGGTGCCGAGGTTATTTTGCGCGTCTGCGTAACCGGGCGCGATTTCGAGCGCCCGGCGATATTCGGCGATGGCTTCGTCGCGGTGCCCGAGCTCCCGCAGTTCATTGCCCAGGTTGGAGTGAAAGAAGTGACTGTCAGGAACGAGCGCGATGGCCTGCCGAATCATCTGGACGGCAAGGTCGTGCCGGCCCGCGCCGCCCACAATAATTCCAAGAAGGTGCAACGCGTCGGCGTGGCTCGGGTCCACCGCGAGGATCTGCCGGTAGATCGCCTCCGCTTCCACGAGCCGACCGTTCTGGTGGTGGTGCAACGCGAGTTCGAATGCTTGCTGGATGGTCACGGCCGTGAAGGGGAAGTCTGCTTTGCACACCAGTCCCGCCACATCCGGCGATACTCCTGCTCCACATTCCGGGCAAACCGCGGGCCATCCATGAACGCAGATGACTTCATCCGCTGGCGCAAGGTGGAGCGCAGCGCGGCCAATCGCGGCAGATCACTGGCCAGGCTCACCATCAAGGGCACATAGTCTTCGCGCGACTTGGCAACCAATTCCGGCAAGCCCACCGACGAGAGGATGCTCAACCCGAGTCTCGAGATCGCGGTGGGCCCGGGAAAGCTCGGCACGGGCACCCCCATCCACAGGGCTTCGCAGGTGGTCGTCCCTCCATTGTAGGGACTCGTCTCCAGGGCCAGGTCGATGCGGTCGAACCGCTGCAGAAATTCCGCGCGCGTCGCGGTCCGCGACACGAACTCCAGCCGGTGCGCCTCAATCCCCTGCTCCTCGAAGCAATGCCGAACGCGAGCTTGCGTCGCGCCTGGCGGACTCTGGAGCAGCAATCTGGAACCACCCACGCTCCGCAAGATCTCGGCCCAAAGTTGCAGGATGGACTCGTGGAC
>JBAVML010000231.1:0-2206 GCA_049690035.1 Chthoniobacteraceae bacterium | reverse complement strand
CCTCGGAGCTCGGAGTCCGAGGTTCCGGCGGTTACTCCGGGGTTTTTACTCCGAGGTTTCAAATTCTCGGAGTGAGTGCGTTTTGTGGTCATGAGTTGGATGATTCGGAGGAGTTGGCTTCGGGTGTGCTGAATCGCTCGTCGAGATCCTTGGCCCATAGTTCTGAGGCTTCCCATTGGGATTTGACCGCCTTGTTTGGGACGATGTAACCGGACTCTTTGAGCTTTGCCCAATAGGCTGAGAGTGAACTCTCGGCGATTTTTCCTGGCACGTTGCTTCCACAAAGGGCCGGCACGAGCATTGAGTAGCGGATCGTTTTACCTTGCGCGAAAAACCTGCCCAGCTTGGAAACGGCATTGGTGAGAGCGGCGTTCTTGCGCGGTCCCTTCTCGCGTGGCCCCTTGGAGTTCTGGGGCGTGAATTCGGCCACCGTGGAGACGTGCATGGCCTGCTCGGTGTCCCACTGGAATTTTGAGCCTTGGTCCTTGGGAATGTGAGCGGATCGGGCGCGTTCGGCGAAAATGACGGTGACGCCCTGCGAATCCTTCTCGAGTCGCAAATTCGTTTCGGCCTTGCGTTCCAACTGGCTTCCCAAGTGTCCGCGGGTCTTGCCCTGGTCGGTGGTTGGGTTCTCGTGGAGCACGCAGACGATAACGCAGTCGTATTTGATGGCGAGCCGGTGGAGTTGATCGATGAGGCCGAACGCCGCCACGTCATCATTGAGCGAGCGGCATAGGTCGGCGATGCCGTCGATGATCACCGCGAAAATGCCTTTGTGGTCGATGGCTGCTTGCTCGAGCTCGGCGTGAAGGGCGCCGATGCGCTCCTGCATCGGGAGGTCCGTGACACAGTAGGAGCGCAGCCACGGGGGCGCTTGCCCGATCTTGCCGCGGCGCATCGAGCGCGTGAGCACCTGGTAATGATCATAGGGGCTCTGCTCGGTGTCGAAGTGGAGCAAAGCCTTGCCGGTGGGGTTGCCGCTGGTCAGCCCGAAAAAATCGCCGTCGCTGCTCATCGTGGCCGCGATCATGGCGCCGAGAAATGCCGTCTTGCCGGCTTTGCTCTTGGCCTGCACCGCCATGATATTGCCTGGGGTGGCGATGATTGAGCCGCCAAGCATCCACACTGGCACCGGTCTGGGCGGTGGGTTCGTGGGGTCGAAGCGCCTGGGGAGCAAAAGCTCGCGCATGCCGGCGCGCTGAATGCGCTCGGCCGCTTCGTGGGTTTTCTCGGCAAGCTCCGCGGCGAGGGTCGCCGCATCGTCCCCGCTGGCGTCGTAGGCCCGGCGGGCGAATTCCGTGCCCACGCGGATGATCTCGCGCAGCGTGTGCTTCTCCTCGAGGATCTCGAGGTAGTATCCCACGTTCGCCGCGGTGGGCAGGAGGGTGAAGAGATCGGTAACGAAAGCCGGCCCGCCTACCTGGTCGAGCATCTTCGCCCCGCGGAGGTGTGCGGTGAGCGTGATGATGTCGATCGGCATCCGCTCTTCCCAAAGGAACATGAGTTCGCCGAAAACCTGCGCGTGCGCCGGGATGTGAAACTTCGCCCTGGTGACACGCTTCTCCGAGCAAAGGCGCCCCACGGCGACGGGATCCAAGAGGAAACTCGAAAGAACGCCCTGCTCGGCCTGCGCGTCCTGCGGAAGCAGCCGGTGAATGTCCGGGAGGTGGCTGCCATTGAGCGCGGCCGGCGGGGGTGTCGACGCCTCTTTTCTTGGCGCTTGGGTGAATTCACCACCTGGGGAATGCTTGCTCGGTTCCGGTACATGCACATGCGTGCAAGCCTGCGGTGCATGCACGGCATCGGCTTCGCCGATGTCGTCTCCGATGTCCTCGCCCTGCTCCGCGAGGAACATCAGGCACGTCCCGCGAATCTCTTTGATCGCCACGCCATCGCGCATCGCCTGCAAGGCCATGAGGTCCGTGCCCGTCTCCCCGCGGTACGTCCGCAGGCCTTTGCGAAAGCCCCCGTGAATCTCTACCACCTCCTCGCCGATCGGCAGCACCCAGCCGTTTCCTTTGCGCTTGGCCCCCAGGCTGAGGGCGTAGGCGTCGAGATGTTTCGAAAGCAATCCGTTGATCGCGGCGTCTTTCATGGACGGTGAAGGACGAGTCCTGTCTGCAGGTAGCTCGGGTTCATTCGCCACTCCGGCGATCAGCGAGCCATTGTTCGACTTCCGAAAGCCGAAATCGTATCACGCGATTGT
>JBAVML010000230.1:0-14813 GCA_049690035.1 Chthoniobacteraceae bacterium | reverse complement strand
CGTTCAAGTTGCGCTCCTCACCCAGCGCATCAACCAGCTTACCGAGCACTTTAAAGCGCACGTCAAAGATCACCACTCGCGCCGCGGCCTCCTCCAGATGGTGGCCCGCCGCCGCAAGTTGCTCGATTACCTGAAGCGCACAGCCAACGATCGCTACAAGAATGTGATCGAGAAGCTGAGCCTCCGGAAATAGCTTCCCCGATTTTGAAACCGATTCGCCCGCGAGCCTCCTCGCGGGCGAATTGTTTCGCCCCCCAGCATCACCACTTTCCGCCCGGCATGGGGCCGTGCGGATTTTCGCAAAACAACCCCAAATAGCAAAAGCCGCTCGGCACCGTTTTTCTCCCCTCGTCGAGGAAGCAGGAGCCAGAAGGCAGAAGTCAGAAGCCAGTCTCGGAACAACCACGCCGCGCGTGTGCTCCGACTGGATTTTGACTTCTGACCTCTGACTTCTCCTCACTTTCGGGAACGGTGCCGCGGCAGTTAGTTCAACTACCATGAGTATCCAAAATGTAACGGTCCACGTCGGATCGTCTCCCATCACCATCGAAACCGGCAAGCTCGCCCGCCTCGCCGACGGCGCGGTCACCGTCCGCGCCGGCGAAACCATCATCATGGTTTCCGCGGTCAGCGCCACCACCATCAAGGAAGGCCAGGACTGGTTTCCGCTCACCGTCGATTACCGCGAAAAAGCGGCCGCGGTCGGCAAGTTTCCCGGCGGCTACTTCAAGCGCGAAGGCCGTCCTTCCGAGAAGGAAATCCTCACCTGCCGCCTCACGGATCGCCCACTGCGTCCGCTCTTCCCGAAGGGCTACCTCTACGACACGCAGATCATCGGCGTGCTGCTCAGCGCGGACGGCGAAGTCGATCCCGACATCCTCTTCCTCAACGGCGCCAGCGCGGCGCTCGCAGTCAGCGACATCCCGTTTGCGGGTCCTGTCGGCGCGGTGCGCGTCGGTCGGATCAACGGCCAGTTCGTCGCCAATCCTCCGCACAGCCAGCGGGAGTTCAGCGACCTGAACCTCATCTACGTCGGCAATGCGACGGACGTGATCATGATCGAAGGCGAAGGCAATGAAGTGCCGGAAGACGAGTTCGTGAAAGCGCTCGCTTTTGCGCAGGAAGAAGTGGCCAAGATCGTCGCCGCAATCACGGAACTTGCCGCCAAAGCCGGCAAGCCGAAGCGCCAGGTCGCGCTCTTTACGGTCAAGGACGAACTGATGGAGGTCGCCTACGCCGTCGCGGGCGACCGCATCGAAGCCGCGATCTACACGCCAAGCAAGGTCGCCCGCCAGAAGGCGGTCGCCGCGCTCAAGGACGAAGTCGCTGCCGCCATCACCGCGAAATTTCCCGAGGCTTCCAAGTTTGAGGTCAGCCAGGCCTTCGACTACCTGCAGAAAAAAGCTTTCCGCATCAGCATCCTCGACAAGGGCGTGCGCTGCGACGGCCGCGGCCTCGAAACCATTCGCCCGCTCAGCGGCGAAGTCGGCCTCCTCCCGCGCAGCCACGGCAGCGCGCTCTTCCAGCGCGGCGAAACGCAGGCTGTCGCCCTCGCGACCCTCGCGCCTTCCGACGAAGCTCAAGAACTCGACGGCTACACCGGCGGCGAGACCAGCAAACGCTTCATTCTGCACTACAACTTCCCGCCGTTCTCGGTCGGTGAAACCGGCCGCACGGGTTCGCCCGGTCGCCGCGAAATCGGCCACGGTGCGCTCGCCGAGCGCAGCGTTGCGCCGGTCATTCCGAGCGTGCAGGACTTCCCCTACGCCATCCGCGTTTCGTCCGAAGTCATGGAGTCGAACGGCTCCACCTCGATGGCCAGCGTGTGCTCCGGCGTTCTCGCCCTGCTTGATGCCGGTGTGCCGCTGAAGAAGAGCGTCGCCGGCATCAGCTGCGGCCTCGTCACCGAATACGAGGGCACGCACCTCAAGCGTTACTCGATGCTCACCGACATTATCGGCAGCGAAGATCACTTCGGCGACATGGACTGGAAACTCTGCGGCACCCGTGACGGCCTCACCGGCTTCCAACTCGACCTCAAGCTGCCCGGCATCCCGCTCAGCCTCATGAACGAGGCGATCTACCGGACCCGCGACGCCCGCATGAAGGTTCTCGACGTCATGGATTCCGTGCTCGCGGCGCCGAAAGCCGAGATGAGCAAGTACGCCCCGCGCATCGAGACGCTGAAGATCAACCCCGAGAAGATCGGCATGCTCATCGGGCCCGGCGGCAAGAACATCAAGGCGATCGTCGCCGAGACCGGTTGCGAAATTAACGTCGAAGACGACGGCACCGTGCACATCTACTCGAACAACCCCGACGGCATGGCCCGCGCCAAGCAGATCATCGACGGCATGTTCGCCGAGATCGAAGTGGGCGCCGTCTATCAAGGCCGCATCGTCACCATGAAGGACTTCGGTTGCTTCGTCGAAGTGATGCCCGGCAAGGACGGCATGGTCCACATCAGCGAGTTCGCCGACTTCCGCGTCAACCGCATGGAAGACGTGGCGAAGATCGGCGACCTCATCTGGGTCAAGTGCATCGGCGTCGATGAAAAAGGCCGCGTGAAACTCTCGCGCAAAGCCGCGATGAAGGATCGCGGTGAAGCCGCCCTCGCCACCGATGGATCCACGCCTCCAGCGGGTTCCGGCGACCGTGGTGATCGCGGCGACCGCGGTGACCGCGGTGACCGCGGCGGACGCGGCGGTGATCGTGGTGACCGCGGCCCACGTCGCGAAGATCGCGGTGGGGATCGTCCTCGCTACGAGAGCGCACCCGCCGCTCCTGCGACCGATGTGCCGCGCCAGGACTAAACAGCCGCGCAGTTAATCAACAAAAAGCCAGGCGTCGTTTGCGGCGCCTGGCTTTTTTCGTTTCCGGATCCGCTATCCAACGAATACCCCACCCGCCGGCACGCCGTTGATCGTCATCAGATCGGCGCCGTTACTGCCGTCGAAAAGGTGCACCGAAGAGGCTCGGCCGGGATTCTGGGCCGCGACGATGTCGGCGATCCCGTCGCTGTTGACATCAGTGATCGCGAGTCGCACGCCGGCGAAACCGGGGAAGGGGTTGAAAGTGCGCACGGGACTGCCGGTGAAGAAAGTAGTGAGGAAGGAGCGCACTTCGCCAAAACCGGCCGCCGGGCTGAAAACGAGGTCATCGCGTCCATCGCCGTCGAGATCACCCGCCGTGGCCTGGACGCCGCCGCGGGCGAGTTTGCCGAAGACCTGAAACTTCGCGAGGGGTCCGGTGAAATCCGTGCCGTCGCCGTGAAAGGTTCGCACCTCTGAAGTAACGCCGTTGGTCGCGATAATATCAGCGAGGCCATCACCATCCAGATCGCCGCTGGCCACCCGCACGCCATTGCTGACTTTATTGAAGGCCTTGAACTTCGTGAGCACCATGGGGCCGCACCCCGTGTTCACATCGATGACCCTCACTTCCGCCACGCTGCCAGCCCCCGTGCTCGCGATGATTTCGACCCGGCCGTCGCCGTTCACGTCGCCGGCGGCCACGTTTAGCGCGCCGCGATAGCTGGCGCCGAAGGGCCGGAATTCAAAAATCGGCGTCGGATTGGCCGAGGTGTCGGCGCCGTCGAAGACGCGAACCCGGGCGCCCCCGCCGGCGCCGGTGCTGACGATGATGTCGTTGATTCCGTCGCCGGTCACGTCTCCGGTGGCCACACGCGCGCCGCCCTTGTAGCGTGCCTCGAACGCGTTGAACTCGCGAAGGAGGCTGCCGTTCACGGAGTTGAAAATCTGCACCTTCGATCCGGTGCCGGCGCCGACGGCAAAGGTATGCTGGTCATCGTCGATGATGGTTCCCACGCCCTCATCTTCACCATCGTCGAAGCCGACGCCGACGGGATGGGAAAGCAGTACTTTGAACCGTTCACGGATCTCGAATTCAGTGTCGCCGTGGACCGTCACGCTGAGCTGCCGGGTGAGCGGGTCGGCAAGCGGGTTGCTGATCAGGAAACTGAGCGTGGAATCCGGGACAGATTCGTAGTCAATGCCCGCCGCTGCGTTGCGCCCGTCGTTGGAAAAATCGCCGGTGGCATAGGACACCGATGCCATTCCCGCTTCCGGGATGGCGCCGAGGCTGATCAGGAAGTTCAGTGATTTATCTCCCGTGTTTCCCTCGACGATGGCGCCGCCGGTGACGGCGATGGTAGGTATGGCCTTGATCGCGCCGGCAAACTCGGACGTATCCGTGGCCGTGTGCGCGGCATCGAGAGCCGTGGCCGTAGCCGTGATGAGGGTGCCTGCCGGGACGGCGGTGGGCAGCGTCTTCCGGTAGCTCACAAATCCCGTGGCGTCGGTCGTCACCTCGAAAAAACCCAGCAAAGTCTCACCCTCGCTATCTGGAAGCTCTTCGTCGATGCCATCGGCGACGAACATCTCGATGCGGAAAGTCGTATTCGGCGTGCTGGTAAAGTTGCCCTTGAAGATCATCGTGCCGTGCTTAATCAACGCGGCTGTCTGCGTCGGGGCGATCTGCTGGTGATTGCCGCCGGCGAGGTTGATCCCGTAACCCGCATTGTCGTGGATCGAATTACCGAGGATCGCATTGCCGTCACTGCCGGAACCCACCCGCACGCCGTCGCCAAAGCCATATTTGCTGCTCGCATTGTGGGCGATTTGATTTCCGTCCGAGGCGCTGCTGCCGCCCACGAGATTGTTCGAGGCTCCCTGGTCGATGACGACGCCGTCCGCGTTGGGCAGGGGATTCTCGCCATCCGCATTTGCGTCGAGGCCGATGAGATTCCCGCGGACGATGTTGAATTGCGCATAGATCGTCTCGGACGACGTCTCGTGCTCCACGAGGATTCCGCTCGTGAGTTGCACTCCCGCGAAACGATTTCCGCTGATGACGTTGGTTGCGATCACGTTTGAATTTCCAACGACGACTACGCCCGCACCGCTGTTGCCGAGAGCCGTGAGCCCATCGCCGGCGGTGCCGATGTAGTTGCCGTCGATCACGTTTTCATCCGCGGCGAAGATTGAGATGCCGTCTCCGAGATTGCCGGAAATGGTGTTCCCATCTGCGCGAGCGCCGTCGCCGACATGGGTGTTTGTCGCTCCGTTCTGGATGCGGATTCCCGCCTCCTGATTTGCCAGCGGGCTCGTGCCGTCGGCGCTGGTGCCGATGAAATTCTCGACGATTTGATTTCCCGCCGTGTTGGAATCGCTGACCAAAATTCCTGCTCCGAGATTGCCGGAGATCACATTCCCGGGATCACCAGCGATGCCGATGTAGTTGTAGTTCGCGCCGCTGAGGATGCTCACGCCGTTCGCGCCATTGGGTCGGGCCGCGAGCCCAGCGAGGTCGGTGCCGATGACATTGTTAATCAACTGATTGTTGCTCGCCCCGGCGGTGATTTCCACACCGTCGCCGGAGTTGCCGGAAATCACGTTGCGGTCGCCAGCGGCGCTCCCGCCGAGGACGTTGCCATAGCTGCTTTCGATGAGCACGCCAGTGGCGTTCGTGGCCTGCAGACCCCGGGCGGTCGTCGAACCGATGACGTTGCCGCGCACGATGCTTCCGGAGCCGTATTGCAAGTAAATGCCGGCGCCATCGTTGCCACTGATCAGATTCGCTCCGCTGGCGGAACCGTCACCGATGGTCACTCGATCCGCATAGGAGACGTGAACGCCCGCGCCCCCGTTCTTCAGCGAGGTGTCGGGGCCGTCCGGGCCGCCGATCGTGTTTCCGATGATCGCGTTTTGCGCGTCCCGGTTGATGTAAAGTTGCGCGTAGTCGATGCCCACCTTCTGGCTGGCGGGCAGGGTGCCGAGTTTGATGGCGACGGTGAGATGTCCGTCGGTGAGCAGGGCGGGATCGACATTGAAGTAGGCAGATTGCTCGGCCAATGCACCGACGGGATAGAGTTCGAATTGCGAAACATCCTGGGCCACCCCATCGAAAGTCACGGAAGCGATCTGCTGACCCGTTTGCTTGGAATTAAGGCCCCAGAGCTTGAAGAAGAGCGACGGAAATCCAGGATCGAAAGAGCCGTCAAAGTTGAGGGTGATCGTCTGGCCGCTGGTGAATAAAGTGGTGAAGGGCGCGCCTTCACCCACCTGTGCTGCCGTGAACGCGGCCTGGGTGACGGTGTTGGTCGGATTGCTCGGGAAGCCGTCGTACTCGCCCAGCGTGAAATACTGGTCTTGCTTGTCGATCAGCACGCCATCGCCGGTGTTGCCCGCGATCCAATTGCGATCGGCACTGGTGTTGCCGCCGATCGTATTGTTGGCGGCGTTGTAGATGTGAATCCCGATGCCATTTGGGGCGGGACGCGTCCCGCCATTGCCGTCACCTTCCACACCGATCCAATTGCCCGAGATCGTACTGCCAGTCGCCAGTGCCCCCTCGATGAAGATACCGGCGCCAGGATTTCGCACGATGGAATTGCCGGTGATGGTCGCGCTGCCGGCGGTGACGTCCACGCCAGCGCTTTCATTGCCGCTGATCAGATTTCGGTCCGCCACGGCGCCCGTTCCAATGACATGGCCGGTCCCCGACTTCACGAAGACGCCGGCAACGTGATTGCCCTGAGAGGTCATGCCGTCGAAATCGACGCCGATGAAATTTCCCACCACCGAGATGTCTTTGCTTTCCAGGACAACTCCCGACTTCTCGAAGTTGATGATGGAAAGACCGGTGATCTTGCTTTTCCCGCTACCGGCGCCGGTCAAAACGAGACCGTCTGCACCTGCCGCCAGCGAGCCATCGAGGACGATTTGGAGCACAGCATTCGTGCCCACGGAGGCGGTGTTCTTACTCGCGCCGAATTGCGTATAACCATCGATGGTGACGATGTCCTTGATCGCTGGCAGCGCGGTCAGCGGTTGGATGACGAACGGTCCTTCGCCATCCAGAGCGAAGTCGATGAGATCAGGACCGCTCGCCGCATTCGCACTGAGGATCGCCTGGCGCAGTGAGCCCGTGCCCGAATCGGCGGTGGTGGTGACGGTGAAGGTTGCCGGAGCAATTCGCTGCTCGAGGATCTCGATCAACGGATCGGAATGGCTCTGCTTTGCGGGCGCAATGGAACGCAGTGAAGAATACATTTTTTATGGGAACCTCGGCTGATGCTGAAACACAACGCCCCGCACAGACGCGGCGACTCGGGCGGAGTCTTCCCCTTTCCCGCGCGCGGGGTCAAGCCTTCACTGCGCGCGGAAGCCGAACTGGGATCCGAGCGCGAGGCACTCCGCGAGCGGGCGCAGTCCGCCCGTGCAGGTCTCGTCGCTGAGGTTCGCCGCCGCCGCACAGACGCCGATGCGCAGCCATTCCTCGACGGGCTTCTCTTCATGCCAGCCGAAGAGCACGCCAGCGGTAAACGCATCGCCGGCACCCGCTGCGCCTTTGATGAATTCGCCCGGGAGTTGCACGCTGCCGTGCTCATGCCACGTCCCGTCGCGGCCGAGCGCGCAGCCGCCTTCGGGAAAATGCACCACCACGCGCTCGCGCACCCCGGCGTCGAGAAGTTGTTCCATCGCCGCGCGTAGTTCTTTGCGATCGAGACCCGCGACGCCTGGCGCACTGCTGTGCGCGTCGCCGACGCGAATGCGGCGACCGGTCACACGACCCGCTTCAAATTCATTCATGATGCACAGGTCCACGTGCTTCAGCGCGGGCAGGACGATCTTCGCAAAGCGGTCACTGTCCTCGCTCACGCAATCGATGGACGTCTTGAGCCCGGCGTCCTGCGCGCGGGCGAGCACCTCCGCGGCGACCGTGCCGTGGGTGGAGCTCGGGCCGTCGAGGAGATCGAGGAGCAGGAGATAGCCGAGATGGAAGATCCGCGCGTTGGGTTCGTCGAACTCGAAGTGACACGAGTCGAGCAACGCGTTGGCTCCGCGGGCGTGGAAGAAAGTGCGCCGGCCGTTTTGCTGCACCGTCATCACATCGGTGTAGCTGGTCGGCGCGGCATCGGTGCGATTGAGGGAACGCGTCTCGATGCCGAGCTCGGTGCAACGGTCGATAATCCACGTTCCATTCTCGTCCGCGCCGACGAGGCCAGCGGCTTCGAGCGGGAATTCCGCGCCCATCAGCGCGAGATCGACGAGCACATTGAAGGGCGAGCCGCCCGTGCCTTTCGAGGTGGAGAGAATATTGGCCAGCGCGTCCTGCTGTGGCCAGGTGTCGATGATTTTGACGGCATCGACGATCCAGTTGCCGCCGGCGAGGATTCCAATTCGGGAGGAGGTCATGGGAGGAGTCGGGTCAGTGGTTTTGAGCGGGACGGGTCGTGGAGATTACCTAGTGCATGTCGCCACGCTCAATCGCCGTCTTTCGAGTTATGGAATCCGCAGGTCGCAGGTGACCAAATCGGGATTCAGCTTGCGGCAGGGATTCGAGGTGGCGGCGGGCGCGTGGTCGGTTGTGGGCAAGAACTTCCGTCGATGCTGCTCCAGCTTAAAGACGTGCTTTTTCCGTCCGCGGGAAATCGTGAGGAGCAGCGGCATCTGTGGGGGGATGCCGGGATGGAGTGAGGGATAGAGCGCGGTGCGCCGGTAGCGCAGGCCGACGCCGTATTCGCCGTGCGGCAGCTTCTCCAGCGGTAGAGGCCGGCCCTGCACGCGCACCTCGCAGTGGGCGGCGAATTCCTTGTTCGCGATGAATTCCAGGCGCTCGATCGAGGTGTCCACGAAGCGGCTCGTGTTGCCGCCTTCGAGCGGTTGCTCGCAGAGCAGCGGCCAGCCTTCGTGCGCCTTGCGGATGGTCAGCGCCGCCTTGGCTTCGGCGAATTCGAGCATGACCGGGAAGCGCCATTCCATGATCGCGCGATAGAGCGTCGGCGGGAGGTGGAAACCGGCGCGGTGCAGATCAGCGAGGATGCTCTCGAAGTCCGCCCAAAGGCCTGCGGGCAGGTAATAGTAGTCGTGCAGCTTATCGCCATGCGCGACGAGCGGTGCGGTGCAGGGATGCTCCAGGAGGTAAGCCGCGAGCGTGTGCCAGAGGAGCGCGATGGCGGACATCCAGGTGGCGTGCGGCAGCGATTCTACGGCGCGAAATTCCACCAAGCCACGGCAGCCGCCCTCGAAGTTCACGTTCCAAAATTTGTCGAAGCTGCTCTCGCTGCGGTGCGTGTTTCCCGAGCTGTCGGTGTGCAGATGGCGCAGCGTCTCGCTGATCAGATAGCGGTGATCGCCGTCCGGCAGGGTCTCGAGAAATTGATACGCCATCTCCAGATCGTAGAGCGAACTCACGCATTCATCCGGCCGCGGCGCTTGCGAGGACGGGCCGACATAGATGCCGGTGAAAAGATACGCGAGTGACGGATGATGCTGCCAGTAGCGCAGGATGGAGGTGACCCAGCGAGGATGGGTGAAGAGCGGATTTTCGTCGAGGCTTGGGCCGCCGAAGAGCAGGTGATTGCCGCCGCCGGTCCCGGCCTCGTCTTCGGTCGAGTGCTGTTTGAAGGAACGCAGCCCGGCGGCCTTGGTGGTGCGCTCCAGGATGTCCATCCAGTGCGCGTATTCGCGCCAGGCGGCGCAGGGCGGGAGGTTGATCTCCAGCACGCCGGGATCGGAGGCGATGCCGAGCTTTTCCCAAATCTTCGCCTCGTCGGGCGGCACGTATCCTTCCCAGATAATCTTCGCACCGCCGACCGCGGCAACGATGCTCTCGATGACCGCGAGCTCCGGCACCTGGAGCAGCGGTGGAAGGAAAACGTGGAGCTTGCCGTCCTTGATCTCCAGCGTGAGCGCGCGGCGGCTGATCGCCGCCGGAACCAGATGCAGCGGGAGCCGCAGGCCTGCGGGGCCTTCCGCGGCGGAGAGCTCGACGGTGTCGCCGACGCGCCAGTTTGCGCTGAGGAATCGTTTGCCGTCGTGATCGAGCGGGAGCACGGCGACGGGCCGGCGTTTTTCGTGTGGATCGATGCCGCGCAGCCAGCGGCCACGCGGCGCGATGTTGCGGATGACGGCGAGCTTCGCGGCCTTGAACGCGGCGTTGGCGCTCAGCTTTTTCTTCCGCAGCTTCGCGGCGAGGGATGGGACGAAGGGCGAGCCGTCGCGCTTCCAGACGAGATTGAGCGCCCAGCGCGGATTGACTTCGCCGGGGTAATATTTGCCCGGCGAGAAGATCGCGACCGCGTTGGGGAAGGAGTCGGCGATGAGTGCCTCGACGAGCGCGTGGGCGTAGCGGAGTTTGGTGGGCCCGAGTGCGGTGATGCTCCACTCTGCGCCGACGGGATCGAGCGGAACGTAGGTGGGTTCGCCGCCGAGCGTGAGCTTGACGTGGTTCTTCGCGAAGGTCGCATCCACTTGCGCGGCGACGTCGGCGAGGGGCTTAGGAATCGGCATGGGGAATGATCTGGAGGGAAGCGTTCATCTGCGAAGGGATGTGTCGGTCGCTGTAGTAGTTTCCGACCACCGGCGAGATGTCCGCAGGGGTGAGACCGACGGCGGCGGTGAGATGGTGGTGGTCGCAGAAGGTGCCGTTCGTCGGGTCCATACCGAGCCATCCGGCCCCGGGAATGTACACCTCAGTCCACGCGTGCAGCGAGCCTTCCGCCACCTTGTCGCCGCCACCGAATTCGCACAGGTATCCGCTCGCCAGCCGCGTGGCGATGCCGAGTCCGCGGAGCACTTCGGAAAGCAGTACCGCGAAGTCGCGGCAGGCGCCACCGCCCCGCGCGATCAGTTCCTCCGGCGGATGCGGCTCGCCTTCCTCGCGGCGCTCATATTCGAGGTTGGTGTGAATCGCGTCGTTTAACTCCACGAGCATTTCCACCGTCGGCTGTGTCCGATGAGGAGCGTTCCAAAAAGGCAGTTCGATGCGCCGCGCCTCCTGCAAATAGGGGCTGAGCACGCGCAATTCCACGGCCTGATAGCGGAAGGGAAAATCCAGCGCATGCGAGGCGATGAGAAAACCAAACGCATTCCGCGGCTCGATCACGAGTTCGAGGTTGAAGCTCGCCTGGAGCAGCGCGGATTTTTCCGGGTAAAAGCACGAGGCGATTTCGTTGTCGAAGAGATCGCGCCGGTGATTCACCACCGCGTCTGCGTTCGTCTGGAAGAGCGACCGGAGCACACGCACATGCTGCTCGGACTTGGGAAAGAGCCGGAAGAGATGCGGCGAAAACGTGACCGCTTCTGCATAGGCGTATTGGGCCTGGTAGAGGATTTGGACTTTCACGCGCGCACCTTTCCCGTCCGGCGTTTCATGAAGACCCGCGCTTTCAAGGTCTGGCCGCCGCTGCCTTTGAAAGTCCCGCGGAAGGGCGTCGCGTCGCGGAAATCGCGGCCATAGCTCACCGTGACGTAGCGCTCGTTTACCCACTGCCGGTTGGTGGGATCGAATGCGACCCAGACCATGCCCGGCACCATCACCTCGATCCACGCGTGCGTCGCCGTGGCGCCGACCATGCGGCCGATGGTGCCGTCCGGCCGGCGCGGCGGATCGGTCTCGATGTAGCCGCAGACGTAGCGCGCGGGCAGCCCCGCCGTGCGGAGAATGCTCAGGCCGATGTGGGCGAAGTCCTGACAGACGCCCGCCTTGTTTTTCCAAATCGTCGCGAGCGGCGTGGAGTTTTCCGTCGCGCCTGGCTTGTAAACGAACTCCTTCCAGATCGCCTCATTGAGTTCCTGCAAGCCCTGGCCGATCGGCCGATTGCTCGGCAGATATTTGCGCGCCCATTGCACGGCATCGCGGCCGATTTCCACGACCGAGGTGGGTTGGAGAAACTCGAAGATATCCGTGAGCGCCGAGCCCAGGATCTGCCTTGCCTCCTGCACGCTGAGCTCGAGGCTGGCGGCGGGCCGCACCGGCGGCTCGGTGCGCACCTGAAGTTGATTGGTCACCACCAGGCTTTTGTGGCGAAAGGGGAGTGAGAAGAACTCGACCCGGTTGCCGAAGTGATCGGTGTAGTTCGAAATCGGCACCTCCGGATCGATGATCACGCGGTGGCTGAGGACGGTTTGCGTCGGGAGTTCCGGGGGCGTCAGGCGCGCCTCGCCGTAGGCTTCGGCGGCGGCGTGTCCATATTTGTAATGAGTGACGTGATTAATCTCGAACTCCATCCGGTGCGGCCGTTCCCTGCTAATTCCCTGGCTGGACCCGGCATCGCTCATCAATGTCGGTCAGCAGCCGCCTTTTCAAGGACGCTTTGAAACGGATTTCGTCCGCCGCCTTCGCCACCTGATATTTCGCATCCGGCGAGAGCTTCGCTTTGGCGAAGCTTTCGAGTTCGTCGGCCCGCGCCGCATCGGTGAATGCGCGGTAGAGCCTGGGCACGTAGGAGTTCGCTCCGAGCGCGCCGACTTTTGCGAAGAGCACATCGAGGTGCGCCTTGGCAAAATCCAGCGCCAGGTCCGGTTGCTCGCCGTCTTCGCATACCTGCCGGACGAGATGCGCCGCGTCCTCGGGGATCAATTCATCGGTGAGGGAGAGGGCGAGCGTGCGGCTGGCGAGTTCGCTGGAACGCGCCGAGGCGAGTGCGCGGATAAAATTGTGCTTCTGCTCCACGGATGGATCCACGCGGGAAAGCTCGTGCAGTTTTTCCCAAATCTCGACGTCTGCGTGGCGTCCCACGAGGCCGAGCACGGTCTGGCGCAGATCGCCGGGGATCGGCTCGCCCTTGGCCACGAACGCGCGGAAGCGACGCTGCGCCTCGGCCAGCACCGCCTCGTCGCCGAAGGCTCCCAGCGCCTGGATCACGGAGCTGCGCAGAAGCGCGTCGAGCGGTTTGTCGCTGGCCTTCGCTTCCCAGCCGAGACGCGCGAGATGCGGCTGGAGGAGCTTCCGCGCCCAGGCGTGAAAGGCGGCCTCGCCCGGCTCGCCGCGCTCGAGTTCGTGGATTGTCCCACAGAGCGCCACGATACGATCCGCGATCGCGTAAGACGTGTCGTCGCGCAGCAGATCGATGAGATCCAGGCTGCGGGCGACGGGCGCGCGCCCGGCGAGGGCCATCGCCCACGCGTCGTTAAGCAGGTTCAGCCGATCCGCGGTCGCCATGAGCGGCGTGGCTTTGCGGAGGCGCTTGAAGAGGGCGTCGTCGTACCACACGCGGTAGTAGCCGGTGTCGCCGAGGTTGGCCTTGAGCGCGAGTCCCGCCTCGATCGGCATCGGCGGCAGTTGCGTCTCTTTCAGCAAAACAACGCGCGCATCGAGCGGCGCCGCCGCCGGTCCGAGCGCGATCGGGATGGCCCAGAAGAGCGGGTCCGCCTTCGTCTGATTCAATGTGAAACGCTCCTGCGAAATCGTGACCGTCGTGGTGCCGTCCGTCGCGCCTTCGCTCAGCTTCACCACAGGAAAACCCGGCTGCTGCGTCCACCCCGCGGCGAATGAACGCACCGGCTTACCCGAAGCTTCCTCGAGCGCCGCCCACAGATCGGCCGTGGTGATGCTGGAAAAGGCGTGCCGCTTCATGTAGCCGCGAATGCCCTCGCGAAAGGCCTGCTCCCCGAGGTAGCCCTCGAGCATGCGGATGAATGATTGGCCCTTCGAATAAGTGATCTCGTCGAACGCGTCGTTGGCCTCCTCCTCAGTCGCCACGCGTTGCTGGATCGGGTGCGTTGTCGCGCGCGCGTCGAGCGACATCGCCCATTCTTTTTCACCGGAGGCGCACAGCCACGATTGCCATTCGGGATTGAAGTGATCCGTCGCCTTCGTCCCCATCCACGAGGCGAAGCCTTCGTTGAGCCAAAGATTGTCCCACCACGCCATCGTCACCAGATCGCCGAACCACTGGTGTGCGATCTCGTGGGCGACGACCTCGAAGGCGCGTTCCTTCGTCGATTGCGAACTGGTCGCCGGGTCGTAGAGCAGCGACGTGTCGTTGTAGAGGATCGCGCCCCAGTTCTCCATGCCGCTTGCGCCGGTGCTCGGGAGCGCCACCTGGTCGAGTTTGGGCAGCGGATATTTCGTGCCGAAGTATTCGTTGTAGAAAGGCAGGATCTGCTTCGTCGCCTCCAGTGCGTAGCGGGCCTGCTCGCGTTTTCCGGGAGTGGTGAAGACGCGCAGCTTCACGCCGTCCACCTCGTCTTCGATCGACTCGAACTCTCCGGAGAAAAACGCGAGGAGATAGCTCGCCATCGACGGCGTCCGCGCAAACCGCACTTCCTTCAAACCTTCTGCCAGCGCCGTTTCCTCGGCGATCGGCATATTTGACACCGCCACGTACGCCGCCGGCACGACCGCGGTCAGGTCGAACGTCGCGCGAAAGACAGGTTCATCCCAGCAGGGGAAAAGGCGGCGCGCATCGGTCGCCTCCATCTGCGTGGCCAGCGCGCGTTTCTGCTCCATGCCTTCCTGATAGCGCGAAAGGAAGAGCCCGTAGGGCTGCTCGCCGAGCTCGCCTGAAAATTCCATCGCGAGCTGATACGCGCCCGGCGCGAGCTCAGCGGCGAGCGCAAAGGTGAGGGTTTGTTTCTCCTCGTCGAGCACCGGCGTGAGCACCTGCTCGCCAAGGCGCGCGTGAGCGATCACGAGTCCACGCGCATTCAGCACGATTTCGCGCACTGGTTGGCGGACCTCGATATCGATCGTCTCTCTCCCTCGGAAGCTCGCGCCAGCGAGATCCGGCTCGATGCGCACCGCGTAGTTTGTGGGAACGATGGCCTTGGGCAGTTTCCCCGGCGTTTTCGCCAGCGCGAAAGGCTCCTCCGCCGACGCGGCAAAAAAGCATCCGACAAACGCGAGCAGACCAAGGGTGGAGCGCATGGGGCGCGAATGTGCGTGAGTCGCTTCAAGGGTGCAAGCCACCTCGGCTCGCATCGGATGACCCTGAGTCATGCGGCAAGGCTAGTGAGGAAGGGCGCGGGAGGTCGTTTCCTAATCGTCCCGCCTCGCCGCTCCCT
>JBAVML010000229.1:0-4897 GCA_049690035.1 Chthoniobacteraceae bacterium | reverse complement strand
GGGCGATCTCGCGGAAGGCGGCGTAGTCGTGCCGGGCGGTCTTGATCGCCTCGGCGAGGGCGCTACCGGAGAGCTTTTGCCGGCCCATGCCGGTGGCGCGCCCGGCAAAGGCGGCGCTGGCGGCATCGGCGAGCCCGGTGCCTTCGGCAAACTCGGCGGCGTCGTAGCCGTGGGCCTCGAGGATGGGGCGGATCTCCGCGTCGCCGCTGGCGACGTCGAGGAATTGCTTCGAGTCCGCGATATAGGCCTCGATGATTTTGTCCTGCGCGCTGCGCGGACGTTTCGGCTCAGGCGTGGTGCCCGGCGTGGGGGTGGATGGGTTTTCCGGCATGGGTTCTCCTTGGGTTGGGGTTCTCTCGATCGGTCACACACAAAAACGCTGATGCAGCCGGCGTCTGGAGAGGCTCACCACCGCTCCCGGAGTATTTGCTCCACGCAGGTTGCAAAACTGGCCGGAGACTGGGCGATTCCATCGCTTCCGACAAGCCGGAAAACCGCGCGGGCGGGGAAATCCACCACTCCGGCGGCGATGTTTTACGGTTCGGAGAGGAGGCCGGGCGGCGCGGAGGGCGGGTGGAGCCCTCCGGAGCGCAGGCTGGGCGCTCCGGGGAGGATGTTTTGGACTCCGGCGGGGAAATCCAGCACTCCGGCGGGGAGATTAGGCACTCCGGCGATGCAATTTTGGACTCCGGGAAGGATTTCGACCGCTCCGGGATCGTTTCCCCTCACTCCGGACCGCCAGCCGACCACTCCGGCGCGTGGGGAAGGTTTCCCGCGTCGGATTCGCGCTCGCGATTCGTGCAGGAAATGCTGGTTCCCGCTGGCAAGAAGACGCGCGGCTCCTCTACAACGAAAGCTCCCCTTCCCCTTTCCCACATGCCTCCCAAATCGCGCGCTCCCCTTCCCGCCGTTTCCCGCCAGAAAAAACTGCTCGTCGCCAACCGCTCCGAAATCGCCATCCGCGTCTTCCGCGCGGCCACCGAGCTGGGGCTGCGCACCGTCGCCATCTACGCGCAGGAGGACCGGTTTTGCATGCACCGCTTCAAGGCGGACGAGGCGTATCTCGTGGGCGAAGGCAAGGGGCCGGTGGGAGCGTATCTGGACATCGAGGGCATCATCGCGATCGCCAAGGAGCACGGCGTCGATCTCATTCATCCGGGCTACGGATTTCTTTCGGAGAATGCGAACTTCGCCCGTGCCTGTCGCGCGGCGGGGATTGAGTTTGTGGGGCCAAAGGCGGAGCTGCTCGAACTCATGGGCGACAAGGTGGCGGCACGCGCTTTGACCCAAAAGCTGAAGGTGCCGACGCTGCCGGGCACGGAGGATCCGGTGAGCGATCGCGGCGAGGCGCTGAAGATCGCGGCGCACATCGGCTTCCCGCTGATCATCAAGGCGGCCTTCGGCGGCGGCGGGCGCGGCATGCGCGTGGTGCACAAGGCGGGCGACCTGGATGCGCTGCTCGATGAGGCGCAGGGCGAGGCGGAGCGGGCCTTCGGCAATCCCGCGGTGTTTCTCGAAAAGTACATCCCGCGCGCCAAACACATCGAGGTGCAGGTGCTCGGCGATCGGCATGGGAATGTGCTGCATCTGCATGAGCGGGATTGTTCGGTGCAGCGGCGGCATCAGAAAGTGGTGGAGATCGCGCCGAGCGTGGACCTCGATGATCGCGTGCGCCACGAGCTGTGCGCTGCGTCGGCGCGGATCGCGAAGGAGATCGGCTACGACAACGCGGGCACGATCGAATTTCTCTACGACCTCGACACCAAGGATTGGTTCTTCATCGAGATGAATCCACGCATCCAGGTGGAGCACACGGTGACCGAGCAGATCACCGGCATCGATCTCGTCCGCTCGCAGATCCTCATTGCGCAAGGCGCAAAGCTGCATGGCCCGGAACTGGCGCTGCCCGCGCAGGAGAAGATTCCGCGCATGGGTTACGCCGTGCAGTGCCGCGTCACGACCGAGGACCCGGAAAACAAATTCACGCCGAACTACGGGAAGATTTTGACGTTCCGCCCCGCGGAAGGATTCGGCATCCGGCTCGATGCAGGCATGGGCGACGCGGGCGCGGTGATCACGCCGTTCTACGACTCGCTGCTGGTGAAAATCACCGCGAGTGGCAGCACTTTCGACATGGCACTGGATCGCATGGATCGCGCGCTGCGGGAGTTCCGCATCCGCGGCGTGAAGACGAACATTCCGTTCCTCGAAAACGTCATTCATTTCCCGATCTTCCGCGACGGCCAGGCGACGACGACGATGATCGACACGTCGCCGCAGCTCTTCGAGTTCAAGGCGAAGCGCGACCGCGCGAGCAAGCTGATGCAATTCCTCGGCAACGTCATCGTGAACGGCAATCCGCACGCCAAAGGCTACAAGCCGGCCGCGCCGCTCGAGCCCGCGCCGCTTCCCGGCTGGGATCGCAAGCAGGCGCCGAAGAAAGGCACGCGTGATCTGCTCCTCGAGCTCGGCCCGAAGAAATTTGCCGAGTGGACGCTGAAGCAGAAGCGGCTGCTCATCACCGACACCACCTTCCGCGACGCCCACCAATCGCTCATGGCCACGCGCGTGCGCACCGCCGACATGGCGGCGATCGCGGGTGCGGTGGCACGGCGCACGCCGGAGCTTTTCTCGCTGGAGATGTGGGGCGGCGCGACCTTCGACACGGCGATGCGTTTCCTCAACGAGGATCCGTGGCAGCGCCTGCGGCTGCTGCGCGAGCGCGTGCCGAACATTCTTTTCCAGATGCTCCTGCGCGGCGCGAATGCGGTGGGCTACACGAGCTATCCTCCGAATGTGGTCGCGGGTTTTGTGAAGCACGCGGCGGAGTGCGGCATGGACGTGTTCCGCGTGTTCGATTCGCTGAACGATCTCGGCAATATGAAGGCCGCGATGGAAGCGGTGCAGGAGACGCACGGCATCTGCGAGGCGGCGATCTGCTACGCGGGCGACATCCTCGATCCATCGCGCGCGAAGTATTCGCTGAAGTACTACGTGGGGATGGCGCAGGAGCTGGAGAAAATGGGCGCGCATTTCCTCGCGATCAAAGACATGGCCGGCCTCTGCCGCCCCTACGCCGCGAGCGCGCTGGTGAAGGCGCTCAAGGAAGCGATCGGCATCCCCGTGCATTTCCACACGCACGACACCAGCGGCATCAACGCGGCCTCCGTGCTGCGCGCGAGCGACGCCGGCGTGGACGTTGCGGACCTCGCCATCGCCTCGATGAGCGGCTCGACTTCGCAGCCGAATCTCAACTCCGTCGTCGCCGCGCTCCAACACACCCCGCGCGACACCGGCCTTGATCTCGATACGCTCAACCAGTTCAGCGACTATTGGGAGCAGGTGCGCAATTTCTACGCGCCCTTCGACACCGCGCCGAAGACCGGCAGCGCCGAAGTCTATCTCCACGAGATGCCCGGCGGGCAAATCACCAACCTCAAAGAACAAGCCGCCGCGATGGGCCTCGGCGCGCGCTGGCCGGAGATCGCGCGGACCTATCGCGAAGTGAACGATCTCTTCGGCGACATCGTGAAGGTGACGCCATCGAGCAAGGTCGTCGGCGACATGGCGCTCTTCCTTTTCACCAAAGGCATCAAACCCGCCGACGTGGTCAATCTCCCACCCGGCACGAGCTGGCCGGAGAGCGTCATCGACATGCTCAGCGGCGGTCTCGGCGAACCGAAGGGCGGCTGGCCGCCCGCCGTCGTCAAAGCGGTGCTGGGCACGGCCAAACCCAAGCGCACCAAACCCGCGCCGGTAAAGCTCAAGGAAACGAAGGCGGAAGTCGCGGCGAAGACAAAGCGCGAAGCGAGCGACGACGATCTTTTCTCCCACCTCATGTATCCGAGCGTGTTTGCGGACTTCGCGAAATTCCAACGCGAGTTCGGCGACGTGAGCGCGCTGCCGACGCCCGCGTTTTTCTACGGGCTGAAACCGGGCGAGGAAATCAGCGTGTCGATCGAGGAGGGCAAGGTGCTTTTCATCAAGCTCATCAACGTGGGCACGCCCGACAAGGAAGGCCGCCGAGTGATCGGCTACGAACTCAACGGCATGCCGCGCGAAGCGGTGGTGCTCGACAAGTCCATCGCGCCGAAATCGAAGGCGCGCCTCAAAGCCGACGACAAAGACCCGAACCAGCTCGGCGCGCCGATCCCCGGCATGGTCACTGCGCTCACGGTCAGTGTCGGCAGCAAGGTCGCGAAGGGTGACAAAGTCGTGACGCTCGAGGCGATGAAGATGCAGACGACGATCTACGCGCACGCCGATGGCGTGGTCGCGGAGCTGCACGTTGCCGTCGGCGATTCAGTGGAAGCCGGAGATTTGCTCGTGAAGCTGCGGAGCTAGGCAAGCGGGTTTTTTGCGCTTCGGGACCGGGCCACTCGGCAAGACTCGCCGCGACGAAGCACGGAGCGCCTCAATCCTGCGGCGGATACTGTCTGACCTCGCGCTCACTGCGATTCGCGGTGGGATAGTCCGGACGCTCCAGTTCGTACATCCAGAGCGGCTTGTGCGTATGCCAGCGCTCGATGTGCGCTCCCGTGACCATCGTGCGCATGCCATTCGGATAGTGCGACTCATGCATATTCGGTGGACCGCTGATCCGTTCTACCGCGGTGATGCGATATCCCCCGCTCACCGGATAAAACAACCCGCGCCCGGTCCACTCGGCGATCATCTCCCCGCGCAGATTGGTCGCGCGGAATTTTGTATAGCCGATGCAGCCAGGTAGAAATGCGGCGGCGGCGAGGAGGAAGAGCAGGCGGGGAAGCTTCACGGGGCGCGAAGATGGCAGACGCGGCAGGTCAGCTCAAGCGCCGAGACGAGCGTGCCTGCGATGAGTGGAATTTGAAAACGCCTCTCCAGTTGAACTGGAGAGGCGCTTTCTGGACTGGGGGTG
>JBAVML010000228.1:0-3835 GCA_049690035.1 Chthoniobacteraceae bacterium | reverse complement strand
GGGTGAGCGGGACTTCGTAGTGGCCGATGATGGGGTTGTAGAAGTCGGCGATGTAGAGGGCGCCGTCGGGGCCGAGCTTGAGATTGACGGGGCGGAACCATGGGTCGTCGCAGGTGAGGAAGTCGGGCATGCGGATGGCGCGGGGCGTGGAGCCGTGCCATTCGAGGCGGTCGCGGTTGAGGCGCTGGGTGACGGGGTTGCCGTTGAAGAGGTTGCCGCGGTATTCGGCGGGCCATTTGTCGTCGGCGTAGTAGGCGATGCCGGCGATGGCGCTGGAGCCGTGGTCGTCGTCGGTGATGCGCGGGGCGAAGCCGAGGCCGTCGTGCTGTTTGCCGATGCCTTCGTAGTAGCCGCCGCGGAGGAGCATATAGACGGGCTTGGAGTGGGAGTCGGCGCTGAAGAGATTGCCGAGCGGGTCAAAGGCGAGGCCGAAGGGATTGGTCTGGCCGTGGGCGTAGATCTCGAAGGCGCTGCCATCGGGGCGGAAGCGATAGGTGTTGCCGCTGTCGACGACGGTGACGTGGCCGTTGCGGTCGCGGACTTCGCTGTGATTGCGAAAGCCGTGGGTGCCGTAGATCCAGCCGTCGATCCAGTAGATGTAGCTGGAGGAGCCGCCGTGCGTGTCGGTGTAGCCGAAGCCGGTGTAGAGCGGCTCGCGCTTTTCGGCGAAGCCGTCGCCGTCGGCGTCGGTGAGGAGCCAGATGTTGGGGATGGAATAGACGATGGCGGTGTCGCCTTTGGCGCCGGCTTTCCTCGGGAGCGGCTGGATTCCGGAGGGGATGTTGAGCTTGTCGGCGAAGATGGTGACTTTGCGGGCGCGACCGTCGGGGGCGAAGTCGCTGAGGATGCGCACGGTGTCCTTCGCTTCGGCGGAAGGCTGCGGGGCATCGCCGACGCGGAAGCCTTCGACGATGCCGCGCCAGCCTTTGTCGAAATCGGGAATCGGCTGGCCATTCACATCCGTGCTCGCCGGCCAGGGATACATCTCGGAGCCGCTGACCCAGAGCCGGCCGGCGGCGTCGAAGTTCAGGTTGATCGTCTTCTGGATTTCCGGCTCCGCGGCGACGAGCTGCACCTCGAAGCCGGGCGGGACGTGGAACTTCGCGAGCTGCTCCTGCGGGGTGGAGGGCTGCGTGCCCGGGGTATCGCCGCGCTGATCGGCGAAGGCGGGCACGGTGAAGGCGGCGAGGAAAAGGAGGGAGAGTTTCATCGGGAGGAAACAAGTGAGGCGGGCGAAAGGAGCCTAATCGGAACGATTCCGAACTGCCCGCTCGTTTCACAGAAAAACGCAGAGGCGCAGAGACGCAAAGGGCGCAGAGGTTTTCGGGTCGAATTTGGAGGGAAGCTTTAGCGAGTTCATTTTCCTCCGCGGCCTCTGCGCCTCGGCGTCTCTGCGTTTAAAATACTCCCTACCGACCGGCCGAGGAGTTCGTGGACAGAGGGGCAATCTGCGCTATCGTCGCCGCCCCTTTCATGTTTTCGCTCCTCGCCGATAAGCTCCAGGACATCTTCAAAGACCTTCGCGGTCAGGGGAAGATCACGGAGACGAATATCACCGAGGCGCTCCGGGCGGTGCGGCTGGCGCTGCTCGAGGCGGATGTGGATTTCAATGTCGCGAAGGGGTTCATCGCGCGAGTGAAGGAGAAGGCGCTCGGCGAAGAAGTGCTGCGCTCGGTCTCGCCCGGGCAGCAGATCGTCAAGATTTTCCACGACGAACTGACCGCGCTGCTCGGCGGCGACGCGTCGGAACTGAATCTCGAAAAGCCCGCGCGCATCCTGATGGTGGGCCTCAACGGCGCGGGCAAAACGACCTCTTCTGGTAAGCTCGCGAATCTTCTTAAAAAGCAGGGCCGTGCGCCACTGCTCATCGCGTGCGATTTGCACCGCCCCGCGGCCATCGAACAGCTCGCGACGCTCGGCCGGCAGATCGGCGTCCCGGTCTTCATCCCGCCGGCCGGCGAGAAGGACGTGATCAAGGTCGCGAAGCTCGCGATCGAATGGGCGAAGGAGACGCCGGGCAACGTGCAGATCTTCGACACCGCAGGGCGGCAGGAGATCGACGAGGCGCTGCTCGCGGAGATCAAGGGGCTGCGCGACTTCCTCCAGCCGCAGGAAGTCCTTCTCGTCGCCGACGCCGCCACCGGCCAGCAGGCAGTCAGCGTAGCCACGCATTTCCACGAAGCGCTAAACATCACCGGCCTCGTGCTGACCAAGCTCGATGGCGACGCCCGCGGCGGCGCGGCGCTCTCCATGCGCGAGGTGACACAGCGCCCGATCAAGTTTGCCGGCATCGGCGAGAAGATCGATCAGTTCGAGCAATTCCACCCCGATCGGCTCGCCGGGCGCATCCTCGGCATGGGCGACATCGTCGGCCTCGTGGAGAAGGCCGCGGCCGCCATCGACGAAGACGACGCGCGGCGGATGGAGGAGAAGTTTCGCACCGCGTCCTTCGACCTGAACGATTTCCTCGCGCAGTTCAAAATGCTCAAGAAGCTCGGGCCGCTGGAAAATATCCTTGGCATGCTGCCGGGCATGGGTAACCTCAAGGACTTTTCGGTTGACGAAAAACAGATGAAGCGGGTCGAAGCCATAGTGCTTTCGATGACGCTGGACGAACGGACTCACCCGGACATTCTCAATGCCCGCCGTCGCCAGCGGATCGCCCGTGGAAGCGGAGTTACCGTCACCGAAGTGAATGATCTTCTGAATCGCTTCGGCCAGATGCGAAAGATGATGAAGAACATGGGCAAGATGAAGCAGATGATGGCCCGCCCCGGCGCCGCCAAACGCTTCGGGCTCAACCGCTAATCCGTTTTTAAGACCTCAGCAATTTAACCCTACAAGAAACCAACCAAGCACCATGGCCGTCAGCATCCGTCTTCGCCGCGAAGGCAACCTCAATCGCCCGTATTATAAAGTCATCGTCGCCGATCAGCGCTCCCCGCGTGACGGCAAGTTCATCGAGATCGTGGGCAACTACGATCCGAAGAAGCCCGGCGACAACGCGAACATCGACCTTTCCCGCATCGACTACTGGATCAAGAACGGCGCGCAACCCTCGGACACCGTCCGGAGCTTGATCAAGAAAGAGCGCAAGAAGGAAGTCGCTCCGGCCAAGTAAGGCTGGTCATTTTGCGCGCGACCTGATTAAGGTCCCGCGCCATGCAGGAATTTCTCGATTTCGTCATCCGGAATCTCATCGATTACCCCGATGAGATGGTTCTGACCAAAGTCGACGCACCGAAGAAGACTTTGTTTTTGCTTCGCTTGCGGCAAAGCGATGTGGGGAAAGTGATCGGCAAGCACGGTCACACAATCATCGCCATTCGGAATCTGCTCGCAGCGGCTGCCGCGCGGCATGGGGAAAAAGCGGTCCTCGAAATCGTCGAGGAAGGGCATGCCGGAGGCTGACGCCCGACCTTGCTAGGTAGGCCTAAGCGGCGCCCTGACTCTGCGATTGCTCGACCAGATTCGGGTCGAGCCATTCGCAGTATTGCTTGTGCATCGCCGCGGCGATCTCAATCAAGCGTCCCTGCGTACGATCCAGGTACTGATGGAGGCCAGTATTGAAGATGTCGGTGATCGTCGTGTAGTTCAAATCGGAACAAAGACGCCCGGAAAGGCGCTCTGTGTCATTGGAGAAGTGGGCGCGATCACACGCCGAAATCCGGTGCAGCGCAGCATCGAGTTGATCGGCGCAAAAGCGGATCGAGCGTGGAAAACCATCGTGGAGCACAATGAACTCGGTGACGCTCGCCGGCGTCACCTGACCCGGGTGAAGCTTGCGGTAGGCCTCGAAAGCACTACAAGATTTCAACACCGCCTGCCACTGCAC
>JBAVML010000227.1:0-3995 GCA_049690035.1 Chthoniobacteraceae bacterium | reverse complement strand
GTGGTGGTGTAACACAACGGCGAGGCGGTCGCGCCGTCGGAATTTTCCCTGCGCCAAGTCCAAGCGGGCGACCGGCTGGAAATTGTCAAGATTGTCGCGGGTGGATGAATTTGGGAGTTGGAAGCTGGCAGATGGGAGTTGGGGGGAGAGCTTGTCAATGCGTGGATTTTTTTTTCGTCATAATTTTCTGATATGAAATGGAGATTTGAATGGGTCTATCGGTTGGGGCTGGCGGTTTTTATTGCCATCGCTTTTTGGGCGATGTGGTCAAACGCCCAGCCGGCCACCAACCCGCCCGCCGGCCTCAGAGCCACCAACCTGCCGCCGTTCCCGCATTGGCTGCCGAGCCACGCCCTTTCCTTCGGGTTGGACCAGGTGGATTTTCTCTGCGAAACCAAGCCGCTGGGCGAACCGCTCTGGAAATATTTTGCCTCGCTGATCTACATCGTCCTCGCGTTTTACGTCGCCAAGGTTTTGGATTTTATTGTCAGCGTCTGGCTCAAGCGCCTTGCCGCGAAAACCGAGACGAAATACGACGACCTGCTGTTGGAGCTGCTGCGCGGGCCGGTGAAGGTGGTGTCGTTCGTCATTTTCCTGAACATCGGCCTCGGCGTCTTTGAATGGCCGGCGCGGGCGCAGAACTACATTGCGCGCGGATTCATCCTAGTGGTGGCCTGCTCGGTGGCGTATGTGGCGCTTAAATTCATAGACCTGCTCCTTGGCGTCTGGCGCGAAAAAATGGTTTCCCCGCAGGACCGGTCTTTTGCCGACCAACTGCTGCCCTTTGTCAGCAAGGTCGCGAAAACGGCGCTCATCATCGCCGCCGTGTTGTTGACGACGGAAAATCTCGGCATGGACATCAAGACGCTGCTCGCCGGCCTGTCCGTCGGCGGCCTCGCGCTCGGCCTTGCGGCGCAGGACACGGTGGCCAATCTTTTCGGCGCGGTGGCAATTTTCCTGGACAAGCCGTTTCACATCGGCGACCGCATCAAGGTCGAAAATGTGGATGGCATGGTGGAAGCCATCGGCTTGCGCAGCACGACCGTCCGCAACCTCGACGGCCACCACGTCACGATTCCGAACAAGCTCATGGGCAACGCCATCATCACCAACATCACGCGCCGCCCGACCATCAAGACGGAGATGAATTTCGGCCTGACCTACGACACGCCGGCGGAAAATGTGAAGCGCGCCACGGCGTTGCTGGAAGAAATCTTCCGCGCCAATCCGCGCACCACCGACCTGCTCATCAGCTTCAACAAATTCGCCGACTCGGCGCTGAACATCTTCGTCGTCCACGTCTGGAACGGCACGGACGCCAAGCAGCATTTCGCCGAGATGCAGGAATTGAATTTGTCGATCAAGGCGCGGTTTGACGCGGAGAAGATCGAGTTCGCCTTCCCGTCGCAGACGCTTTACGTCAAATCGGACGCGGCAAAATGATTTGCCCGCGCCGCGCCGTTGCGGCTTAATTTGCGGATGGAATTCATCAACCACCTCGTCTGGCACGACGGCAAGCTGCTCGGCATTGACTGGAGCGTCTGGAAAATCATCGGCTGGCTCGGCAACGCCGTGTTCTTCTCGCGCTTTTTCGTCCAGTGGTATGCCACGGAAAAAAAGAAGCAGGTCGTGGTGCCGCAGGCGTTCTGGTGGTTGAGCCTCGCCGGTTCCGTCACGCTGCTGTGCTATTCGCTGCACCAGCAGGATTCCGTCTTCATCTTCGCCTATGCGTTCACCTGGATTCCCTATATCCGCAACCTGATGATCCACCGCAAAAACAAGGCCGCGCGCATCGTGTGCGCCGGCTGCGGGCAAAAAAATTCGCCGCAGGCGAACTACTGTCCGGCCTGCGGCGTGAAACTCGCGAAGTGAATTACTTCTTCGGCGCGGCCGGCGCGGCGGCGGCGGGGGCCATCGGCGCGGTGCCCGTCGGGACAATGCCGTATTTCAGCAGCACCGGACGGAAATCGGGATGCGCCTTGCCGTATTCCACCAGCTGGCTGATGAAGCTGTTCATCAGCGCCTGATTCTGGTTGAACGCATTGATGATTTGCGTGGCCTGCGGACGGATGTTGTTCAATTCATTGCCGGCGGCGCTGGACTGGTAAAATAGATAGGTTGTCACCGTGCCGCTCACCACGATGAGGGCCAGCAACAGCGAGAACACCTGACGTTTCAGCGCTTCAATTTCGGAATTTGTGTCGGTGATCATATTACTTGGCGGCGGGTTTGGGTTGGATGGACTGGAGCAGGCGGGCCAATTCCGGGCTTTTGGCCGTGACATTGTAGGTGGCGGTGTCGTTCGCCAGATTGGCTGCGCGCATGAGTTGCGTGTTATCAAACGTGGCGGTAATATTCAACCGCTTTAACTCGCGGGTGCGGTTGATGCTGAACAGGGCGAAAATCACCCCAAGTAGCACCAACACGGCAAGAATAATATTCAGGGCGGTTGTGGTCGTGTCGGATTTCATAAGCTCGGAAAATCTAGCCAATCAGCGGGGAAAGTCCATCGCGATTTTAAGGCCAAAGCCAAAATTCACCGGGTCAACGCGCCGTCAGCACGATAGAGTTCTGTTTTTGCCTTTGCTCCCCGCTGGCCATGATTATTCCCGGTGCAGAAAAACCAGCGATTCATCCAGCTTGCCGCTTGAGGCAGTTGCATTACGCCTAGTCGGAGAATAACGGCGGCTGACTTCTCCTGGCACAATCCGATGTCCGGCTGAAGCAAATCCGTATAGCCTCAAAACGAAAAATCTGACCTCCGAAACGCCAATCCGGAGCCACGAAACTAAAAAAGGGAGCTCCTTTTCATCGCCAAGGAGCTACCGAACGAAAAAAATGAGCTACGAAACCCCGCGCAGTAGCTACCAAAGATAAATAAGTAGCTACCGAACGCCGCAAACTAGCTACTTTTCGACGGAAACTAGCTAGTTCTCAACGGAAACTAGCTAGTTTTCGCCGAACCGGAGCCACCGATTGACGATTCGTAGCTCCCAAACACCGTGCGGGAGACACAAAACGAAAAAAAGGAGCTACCGGACGGTGAAAATGAGCTACCGAAAACAAATTCGTAGCTCCCGAACGATGCAAACTAGCTAGTTTGCGCCGGAAACTAGCTAGTTCCCGACGAAAAGGACCTACGAAACGAAAAATCGTAGCCACGAAAAATCGTTCCGAGGCTTGGAGGTGCGGGAAAATGCCAAAAGGCTACATATTTAGTCATTTGCATGCTAACGCGAGCAGATTTCAAAATGGGGACATCAAATCGTCAGGCCTGCGCTTGACCGGTCGAGTTCCCATCCATGCAAGTTTGGAACTCAAAGTTCGTCCGCGCCGCCGAACACGGCTTATTCGCCCATCATTTGGCCGTCAACACCCGGAACAGGGTCCATGCCCCGCAAGAAATATTAAACCCCGGCGGCGAAGTCCGTAGGACTGGCATATTTGTAGAACCGCAAACCCAAAGGCCGAAGCTCCGGCAGGAGCGACATATGCCTTGTAGCGTCGGTCTATGACCGATGGACGACGCTCACAGAGCGCCGCTACAAATGACGATGCCGCCCCGCTGGTGCTGAAATTTTATATTGGTTTGGGATGCTACAAATATGCCGCGCCTAATGGCGCTGGGGAATATCCCGGATGAGAATATCTTCGGAACGATAAACCACCGGCCAAGCATCCACCTTTGGTGAAACAGTAGCCGGGTAGAAAGTGCGTTGCCGATGACTGCCGGGTTTGGAGGCTTCGACCGCAAAGCGAACGGGCGACTCGCTTACCAAAACTAACTTGGTATATCCCAGTGATTGTAACCGTTGGAGACTGGTTTGATCGTCAAGCAGTGCTTGCAATCCCTTGTCAACCGGATCGTGCGGGTCTCCATTGAAGGTAGATACAAAAAGTCCTTTGCGCTTGGCTAAAAAAAGCAATTCGCTAGGCCATTCGGGGTCGCATTTGTAAATTATCAACCGGTCTTCCGGCTGGGTATTTTGTTGGAT
>JBAVML010000226.1:0-5176 GCA_049690035.1 Chthoniobacteraceae bacterium | reverse complement strand
GTTGGGAGGCTCCCGAGGCCGGTTGGGAGGCTCCCGAGGCCGGTTGGGAGGCTCCCGAGGCCGGTTGGGAGGCTCCCGAGGCCGGTTGGGAAGCTCCCGAGGCCGGTTGGGAAGCTCCCGGGGCCGGTTGGGAAGCTCCCGAGGCCGGTTGGGAAGCCCCCGAGGCCCGTTGGGAAGCCCCCGAGGCCGGTTGGGAAGCTCCCCGAGGCCGGTTGGCGCTATTCACAGCAACCGATACCAATTATCCCGCCGCCGCGGCTGATATCCTGCGGTCGTGATCAGCCTCTCGATCTCCTCCTTCGCCAGCCGGTAGCTGGTGCCCGCGGCGCTCACGACGTTCTCCTCCATCATCACGCTGCCGAAATCGTTCGCCCCGTATTTGAGCGCGAGCTGGCCGATCTTCGGGCCCTGGGTGACCCAGGAGCTTTGCACGTTGGGGAAGTTATCGAGGAAGATGCGGCTGAGCGCTTGCATGCGCAGGTATTCGGCGCTGCCGAGCGGCTGCACGCCGGGGAGCATCTGGTGGCCGGCGCGGTTTTGCCCGGGCTGGAAGGTCCAGCAGATGTAGGCGGTGAAGCCGCCGGTGACGTCCTGCTGATCGCGCAGCCGCTGGAGGTGTTCGAGCCGGTCGTCGAAGGTCTCGACGTGGCCGAACATCATCGTGGCGCTGGAATTCAGGCCCAACTCGTGCCCGATGGCCATGACTTCGAGCCACTGGTCGCTCATGCATTTGAGCGGCGCGATTTGGTTGCGCACGCGATCGACCAGGATCTCGCCGCCGCCGCCGGGGATCGAGCCGAGCCCGGCTTCCTTGAATTTCGTGAGCACTTCGCGCAGCGGCATTTGGAAGACTTCGGCGAAGTGATTGAACTCCGGCGGCGAGAAGCCGTGGATGTTGATGTGCGGATACTTCTCCCGGATGTGGGAAAGCAGCGCGAGATACCAGTCGATGCCGAGCTTCGGGTGATGCCCGCCTTGCATCAGGATCTGCACGCCGCCGATGGCGGTCAGCTCGTCGAGCTTCTGGTCGAGCTCTTCAAAGGAGATGACGTAGGAATCGACATCCTTTTCCACGCGGTAGAACGCGCAGAACTTGCAGTAGGTGTCGCAGACGTTCGTGTAGTTGATGTTGCGATCGATGATGTAGGTCACCACCGAGCCGTCGGTCTTCGCCAGCCGGCGGCGATCGGCGAGGGCGCCGAGCTGTTCGAGCGGCAGGCGGTAGAGATCGCGGGCGTCGTCCTGCGAAATGCGTTCCCCGGCGAGGACTTTGTCGATGACGGCGTCTTCGGAAATGAGCGGTGCGACCATGTGCCTTCTGCGTAATGCAGGAAGCGCCGCGCGTCCAGCGGGCGACGCTAGGCGACCTCGCGGACGACGAAGAGGCGGTCGATTCCGAACTGGAAGACGTCGAGGAGGGCGTTCGCCGCGGGTGGGGGCACGTTGTGGCTCAGTTCGAGCGCGGTGCCGCCGATTTTCAGCGCGCCGATTTCCTGGGCGACCACGCCGTTGAGGAAGTCCGTCACGAAACGCGGATTGCCCAGCACGTAACCGCCCACGGTGAGGCTGGCCACGCGGGAGCGAATGAGCGCGTTGTCGGCAAAGCCTGCGCTAGCGGCGGCGTTCGAGTTAGTCGCGTCGCCCCATCCTTTGCCGGAGTATGCCACGCCCGCGGAGATGCTCGTGCCGACCATGTTATTGCCGATCTTGATCGCACCGATCTGCGCATCGGGATTCACGGCCGTGCCTCCGCTGTCGAAGCCGGCGAGGATGCTCGCGTTCATCGCGCCACGCTCGACCGTGACGCTGGCGATGGCGAGCGCCTCGCTGGCATTCTTCGGATTGGCCTTGCCGAGCGCCGCGATGGCGACCGGATTCAACGCGTCGAGGCCGAAGATCGATCCCACTTTGACCGCGCCGAGTTGCCCGTGGGCATAAATGCCGGCGGGTGCATGGAGGAAACTGCCATTGCCGTCATCGATGAACGTGAGGCCGCGGAGCGAGCCGCCGATGGTCACGGCCTTGATGTTGTGCGCGGCGGCTGCGGCGGGACTGTTGTCCTGCTGATTGCGATCGGTAAACACGGCGCCGGCGAAGATGCCTTCGCCGGTCGCGAGGTTGCCGCCGATGGTGACGGAATTGATCCCCAGGTAGCTGCCGATGGCCCCGGAGTTGAAGATCAGGATGGGCTGGTTACTGGCATCGAGCAGGAGTTTGCCACCCGCATCGCGCGGCGAAAACCCACCGAAGACGGATTGCCCCACGTTGACCGTACCGATCTGTCCGAAGGCAAAAACATTGCCCGTGTTGGTCGCGTTGCCTCCGACGATGCTGCCCCCCACCGTCACGCTCGCCATCGAGCCGAAGGAAGTGACCACCCCGCTATTGGCCACGTCGCCACCTCGGATATCGCGGCCGATTTTCACCACGCCGAGTGAGACGCCGGAGATCTCGCCGGTATGTTCGGCGGACCCGCCGCGGAGGCTCTGTCCGAGAGTCAGGCTGGCGATGGACCCGAGCGCCGTCACCGAGCCCGCCAGGGACGCCGAACCGCCGTAGATTTCACCGCGGATCGTCAGCGGCCCCAGGTTGCCCTCGGCGAAAATGTAACCGGTGCCGAATCCGGCGGAGCCGCTGAATTGATCGCTCCCACCGACGAGATCGCCCCAGATATTGATCGGCCCCGTGCTCGCGTCTTTGTTGAAGATGAACCGGCTGTCGGTGTCCCGGACCTCGAGCGAGGAGAAGAAGTCGCCCTTGACCGTGATCGCTCCAACCTTCCCGAACATAAACCAGCGGATGTTGGGGTCGGTCGACCCTTGCGTCGCGACCCCGAACGCCCCGCCCGAGGTCACCGTGATCGACGCGACTGAGGGGGTGACGAGGTTTCCGTCGCCGGCATAGATCGAGCCCAGGTCGCCGGGGATATTGAGCGGGCCGAGATCGATCCCGGTGGCGTCGATCCGTCCGACGTTCACGAAGCCATCGCCCTGTCCGGCGGTCCGCTTGGCGGTGAAGGTGAGGGCGACCGCATTGGCCGGAAAGCCTTCGAACGAGAGGTCCAGCAGCGCGAGTTGCCGCCCGACCTCGCCGGGCCGCTGGGCGATGAAGGTGAAGTCCGCGTCGTCGAGCACGGGCTTGCTTGCGCGCAGCGTCACCGTGTCGCCGTCCACGTCGTTCCAAGTCGCTGATTTGTGATCGGGCGCGATGGAGAAGACGAAGGCCGGAGCGATCCGGGGTTCGAGGGGTTCGATGGAGCGGGGGATGGGAGCAGGCATAGGGGTAAGGCACGAAGCTGCTCGCGAACCATCATTGACCGCCAGCGCAACGGCGCCCGAAGATGCCGAGAATCCCTAGCGGATCAAGCCCCAGTGGGCGCCGAACGGCCAGTAGGCGATGATTCCTCGGCCCATGATGTTCTGCTCCGGGACCGGACCCCAATCGCGGCTGTCCGAGCTGTGAAAGCTGTTGTCCCCGAGCGCAAAATAGTTCTTCGCCGGGATGGTGAAAGGAATCTCCGGACTGCCGAGAATGCCAAAGCGCATGCCGCCTTCCGGTCCGTTCGAATATCCGCGGTAGCCAGGTTCCTTCATCTCGATCACGCGGCGATAGCGCGGATCGCTCGCGGGCTGGCCGTTTTGGAAGAGCTGCGGCGGGTCGATGCGCAACTCGTCGCCGGGCAGACCGCCCAGGCGTTTGATGTAGAACTGCGAGGGCCCCCCGGGATGGATCCGGTTTTCATTGGTCGGAATGTTCTGCGTATTGAAGACGAAGACATCGGCGCGCTGCGGCTTGCGGAAGTGATACGACATCTTGTCCACGAAGACATGGTCGCCGGTCTCGATGTAGCCACGCGCGATCGGCTCGCCCGCCTTGTAAGTGCGTCCCAGATTCCCCTCGAGGAAATAGCGCGCGATCGTCTCGCGCGTGCCCGGCACGGTGTGGTTGCCCTTGGTCGTGCGGATTTCCGTGCGCGTGAAAATGCCGAAGCGCGTGCCAAACCCGAGCGTCTTGTATTCTTCCACGCCGACGACTTCCTCGCCCTCGCTCGCCACCACGTCGATCCACTCGCGGCCATGGATGGCAAAGTCGAGCACCCGCATGATCGGGTTCGGTGGTGGTTCCGTGGTGCGATAGCCGATCACGCCGTTCAGCGTCGGCTGCATCGAGCCGGTAGGAATGGTGAACGGCTGGAGAAAATAGGTGCGCACGCCGAGCGCGATGACGATGGCGACGAGGAACACCTCCACATTTTCGCGCATCGCCGCGTCCTTCGGTGGCGGGAGATTGGCGCTGCAGATCCGGTCGAGTTCCTTCCCATTCTCCTCGATCCCAGCGGCGTCGCGGTGACGCAGGGCGTCTTCGAGTCGGCGGAGCCGCGACTTGTATTCGAGCACTGTCGCGTCGCTCCACAGATCGCATTTGTAAGCGAGCAGCTTCTTCGCGTCCTTGAGGAGGTTGCGGCCTTGCCGGACGTGCTTGGGCAGGAGGAAGTCGAACATGGGAGCGCGGAATGTCCGGGAGCGTCCCGCCGCTGTCCAGCGCCGAGTGGCGCAGCCGCTACGGCTTCGGGTTGATGCGTTTCAGCGCCTCGGTGACGCTGTTTTTCAATTCACTGCGCTCGCGGCGCTGCAAGACCGCCTCGAGTGCGGGAATGGCATCGCGCGCGTCCGGGCCGAGCTTGGCGAGTCGCTGCGTGGCGAAGACCTGCACGGCGAGATCGCGATCCTTGAGCATCGTGATGAGATCCGGCACCGAACGCGGCGAAATCTGGCGCAGCGCGTCGAAGGCAAAGTCGCGTTCGTCGTCGTGCTGGAGCAGCGCGGTGAGGCGGCTGGTGGCGTCGCGCGAGCGGTCGCCGAGCGCGGCGAGTTCCAGCGCGGCGGTCTTGCGCACGGGCAGCGCGGTATCGTCGAGCCCTGCGAGGAGAATGGAGACGCGTGCGGCGGGCTCCTCGATTTTCGCGAAGGCGGCGAGCGCCGCGGCGCGGACACCGGGATCGGAATCCTTGAGGTGGTTCTGCACCTCGGGCAGCGCTGCTTTCGCCTTGGCGCCGATGCCGGCGAAGACGCCGAGCACGCGGGCACGGGTCTCGGGGTCGGCTTTCGGGAGCAGTTGAAGCAACGGCGTAAGTGCCGGCTCGGCTGCCGCGCCGATGGTGGGCAGCGCCTGCACC
>JBAVML010000225.1:0-1534 GCA_049690035.1 Chthoniobacteraceae bacterium | reverse complement strand
ATCCAATCCGCAGTGGACGCCGGTGGGTTGGTCGCTGGCGATCGAAGTGGTGGGCCTCACGCTGCTCGCGATCGTCTATGCCGCCGGCTGGCCGAGCTTGCGGCATTTCGCCTTTCCCGTTTGCTTTTTCCTCGTCGCTGTCGCCTGGCCGCTCCAGTGGGAAATGCCGCTCACGCAAAACCTCATGCAGATGCTGGCGAAGCTCGCAGTGGAGTTCCTCGGCTGGTTCGGCGTTGCCGCGAGCTCGCAGGGGAACCTCATCCAGCTCGATGCCGGCTTGGTCGGAGTGGACGAAGCGTGCAGCGGCGTGAGGTCGTTGCATTCGATGCTCATGGCCTCGCTCTTCCTGGGAGAAATGCAGCGGCTGCCCATTGTCGGACGCGTCACCCTGGTCGTGGCCGGACTGGCGATCGCGATCTTCTTCAACATCGTGCGCGCGCTCATCCTCGTCGTGGTCGTTCTCCGTTCGGGACTCGCCGGACTGGCGAGCTGGCACGATCCTGCGGGCTACTCGATCTTCGCGATTTCCCTCGCCGTGCTTCTCGTTCTGGTCCGCCTGTTTTCCGAGTCCCGTCCCGTCGCCGAGCCGCCGCCAGTCGTCGGCCGCTGGCGTCCGCTGCCGCGGTTCGTGCTCCTCTCGCTCGGCGTTTGGCTCCTCTTTACCGAGGCCTCCACCGAGGCGTGGTATCGCCGGCACGAGACTCCCGGCGCGCGCCCCTTTGTCTGGCAGGTCCTCTGGCCGGACAAGCTGCCGAGCTTTACGGAGCGCCCGATCACGTCCCGGGTGGCCGCGCAACTCGCCTACAGCGAAGGCCGCGCCGGATCGTGGCAGGAGGACGATGGCAGCCGCTGGCTTATGTTTGCCTTTCGGTGGAATCCAGGGCGCACCTCCACCATGGCGGCCCGCGTGCATCGCCCCGAAGTTTGCCTGCCCGGCGGTGGCCAAAAAATGGTCGCGGAACTCGCGCCCGTCCTGATCCCGATCGGCGACATGCAGGTGCCCTTTCGCATCTATCATTTCGATGACCGCGGCCAATCGCTCTTCGTCTTCTTTTGCCTCTGGGAAAACGGCAATCGCGATCTCGCCGCCAGCGGCCTGCGCCAGGAGTACGGCCGCGTCAGCTTCCTCGAACGGGTCCGCAGCGGACAGCGCAACCTCGGCCAGCAAAGCGCGGAGATCATCGTTTCCGGCCTCGATTCCGCCGACGCCGCGCGAGAAGCCTTTCAGCGCAAGGCGTCCGCGTTACTCGGACCGGGTTCGTAGCGTGATTGGGACGCTTCGCAGTTTTATCGAAGAAGGACGTCGTGTTGCGGCCGTTCACCGCGGCAATCTGCGGGGAGGATTTGGCAAGGTTCGTCTAGCGCTGAACCGGCGCGGGGGCTGAGACTACTGGCGCGGTGACTGGCCAATCCGCCTCCCCAGCCGCGCGAGTCTCAACCCATGCAATTCACCCCGGAAATGATGTGCCGCCCTTGTGATGCAGCAGACGGGACGCGCGAGCTCCTCCCTTCGCGCCACTTGGGACTTGATGCC
>JBAVML010000224.1:0-24050 GCA_049690035.1 Chthoniobacteraceae bacterium | reverse complement strand
CCCTGATTCCCCGTGGCCGGAGGAGCCGCTGGCTCCTTACGAATCCGTGCTGCCCGGCTTTTGGTTTTCGCTCGGACACGCGCGCTGTCATTGGAATTGGCAACTGCCCGACTGGCGCGACTTTTCCATTCTCGTCTGCAACACCCTGCTCAACTCCCTCACCGGCCAATGGCTGATGCGGGGCCCCTGGCGGGCGCGGCCCTGGATTTTTTGGGGCGAACAGCCGGGCCGCGCGAGCTTCCTGCATGACCGCATTTCCGCGCCGCTTCATCACGCTCGCGCCATCGCCGCCATCGGCAGCGGGGCCGCACGGGAATATCACGCGCGCTTCCCGGAGCCGACGATCGTCAACATTCCCTACCACTGCGAACTCACACCCTTCCTCGCCAGCCCGCACACCGCGCGGTCGACCGGCGACCCTGTTTTTCTCTTCTGTGGTCAAATGATCGCTCGCAAGGGCGTTGATTTTCTACTCGAAGCATTCGCGAGATTGGAGCGCGGGCGCCTGCTGCTGGTCGGCCGCGAGGCGGAATTGCCGGGCCTCCTGGCGCCCCTTCCTGCCGCGGTGCGGGCACGGATCGAATACGCGGGATTCCAAGCCCCGGGAGATTTGCCCCACTACTTCGAACGGGCGGACGTCTTCGTCCTGCCGAGCCGCCACGATGGCTGGGGAGTCGTAGTCAATCAGGCTCTCGGCGCGGGCCTGCCAATTCTCTGCTCGGACCGGGTGGGCGCGGGAGTCGATTTGCTCGAACCGGAGGTCAACGGCCTGCGTTTCGCCGCCGGTGACGCCACGGCCCTCGCCGCCGCGATGCAGCGCTGCATCGATGAACCCGATAAGCTTTCAGCTTGGGGACAAGCGTCGCGCACTCGTGCCAGTCAGTGGACACCCGCCGCTGGCGCTGGCAAATGGATCAGCGCCTTCCACGAACTCGGCCTCTTGTGAAAATCCTGCTCGTCAGCACCAGTTCCGGCTCACGCGGAGGAGGCGAGCTGTGCCTGCTCTACCTCGGGCGCGCCCTGCGAGATCGCGGGCACTGCGTCACGCTATGGGTTTCGCGCCACCCGCGGATGGATGAGCTGGCCGCGCGCTTTGGCGAGTTTGGCGAAATAACTCGCGCCGACTACACGAATACCTATGATCGCCGCGGCCGCTCAATCGCGAGCTACTTCGACTCCGCCACCGCGAATCGAGTGGCTGCACAGTGGCAGGAGATGGGACCGGACGTGATCCATTTGAACAAACAGAATCTCGAAGACGGCCTCGACCTCGTGGAGGCAGTCCGGCGCTGCGCGATACCCGCGCTGGTGATGATCCACATCACCCAGAGCGCGTCCTACCTTCAGGCGCAATTCGCCACCGTCCGCGACTTCATTGCACGCCGTGCGCTGCGGCGTTTTCCTGGTTTGTGGGTCACAACCCCCGAAAGCCGGAGGCGCGATCTCGCCCGCTTTTTGGGGGACGCCGACCGTGTCCGCGTCGTCGCCAACGGAGTCCCGATCCCGAACCTCGCCGGCCACGGAGCTTCCCGCGAAGAAGTTCGCCGCGAACTTCACGTGGCGGAAGAACAGCTCCTCGTCGTCGCCGTCGGGCGCATGGTGCCGCAAAAGCGTCCGCTGCTATTCCTGGAAACCGCAGCCCGGATTCACGCGCAAATCCAGCACGCCCGGTTTCTCTGGATCGGCGACGGCGCCCTCGCCAACGCGTGGGATGAATGGATCGCAGACCACAAGATCGGCCACGTAGTTCAGCGTCTGCCCTGGAGGGAGGACGTCCCGAGGTTGTTAAACGCCGCCGACGTTTTCGTCCATGTCGCCGAATTTGAAGGCCTCGCCTTCGCCATCCTCGAAGCGCTCGCCGCCGGCCTGCCTTGCGCGATCACGCCGAACCTGCTCGCGGAAATGCCGTTCCTCGACGCGCACAATTCGATCTCGATCGAACCCGGTGACGAGTGGATCCGCCAACTTCAGGATCGGAATCAATTGGGCGCGATGGGCCGCGCGGCTGGCCGGCTCGCGGCCGAGCAGTTTTCCTTCAGCCGCATGGCCGCCGACTACGAGGCACTCTATCGCGAAGCCATCGACTCCCGGCGATGAACGTCCATTTCTTTCAGCCACCTCCGGAGGGACGAACCGGCGGCCTCGACGCAGCGATCCTAGCCTTGCATGCAACGCTGGAGCGTCACGGGATCCACGTGGACGGGGAACTCCCCGCGGGCGGCAACGGGCACGTCGTCCACTTTCACGGCCTGTGGCAAGCAGATCACGCCCGTAAGGCCCGGGAATGCCGGCGGCGCGGAGTCCCCTACATCGTGTCGCCCCACGGCATGCTGGAGCAATGGTCATGGCGACAAAAGTGGTGGAAGAAGTGGCCGTATTTCCAACTCATCGAAAAGCAGCACCTCGCCGCCGCCGCCTCCCTCCTCGCCACCGGCCCCAAGGAGGGATTGCGGCTCCGCAGATTCGCCCCGCGCCAGCGCATCGAATCGTTACCGCTCGGGCTAACCGGAGACGCGAGGCCCGACTACAAGGGTGCTCGTCAAAAACTCGGGTGGGCGCCGGAAGAGATCGTTCTCCTTTTTCTCTCACGACTCCACGTGAAGAAGGGAGCCGATATCCTGCTCAAGGCGCTCGCCTCAATGGAGTGGCCGGCCGTCACGCGCCTCGTCATGGTCGGTGATGGTGATCGAACCTACGTCGATTCGGTGAAGCGCTTCGCCGCCGATCACGCGAAAACGTTGCCGCGCATCGACTGGGTCGGCGCCGTCTGGGGAGAGTCCCGCTGGAAGTATTTTCAAGGCGCCGATCTGTACTGCCTGCCTACGCATTCGGAGAATTTCGGCCTCGCGGTACTCGAAGCGACCCAGGTGGGCACTCGCACGCTCACTACCGTGGACACCCCCTGGTCCGACGAGCTTTCAGCAGGGCGTGGCTTGCTCGCGACTCCGACCGTCGGTGCGATTCGCGAGCAGTTGGCGATTTTCTTTTCCAGCGCGCGACAGACGGCGTCACAACGCGACGAACTTTCCGACTGGGCTTGGAATCGCTTCGCCTGGAACACACTCACGCCCCGCTACGTAGAACTTTACCGAAGCGTGCTCCGCGATCAGGCCGCGTGATAAGGCGCAGAGCTGGTCGATGAACTCAGCCTGACGGGAACGAGCCCCAAATCTTTTGAGCAGAGTCAAAACGGAGCGGCGCCCCGCAATTTCACGACATACGGGTGCGAGTGTTTCGGCCAAATTCCAGAGCAAGTTCCGCGAGAAAGTGGAGAGTAGGGGGGTCGAACCCCTGACCTCGTCATTGCGAACGACGCGCTCTACCAACTGAGCTAACTCCCCGGTGAAACGGAGGGATCTTTTACGCTGAATTGTGCCACCGCGTCAAGCCCTCCTCATGCCTTTTCAGTCAAAATCCCGCAGAGCGCCTCCATCAGGTCCAGAGGTAAGCCGCAGGAGGGAAAAGCGCGAGCGCGCACTAACTGGTGAGCGTGCGGGCGATCTCTCCGACTCGATAGCCGAAGCCGGGTCCGGTGAGCGTGGAGAGATCGAGCACGCCGCCGCGGCGCTGGTAAAGCCCGGGATGCACGCGCGCCTCGGGGAGCGAGGCTTCGGGGTAGAATTGCATCGCGTTGCATTCGACGCCCTGGATCGTGCCGGCGTGCGCCGCGAGCAGCGCGTGCGGGATGATCGCGAGCATCGGGTTGGTGAGATCCTGGACCATGAGCGTCATGCCGTGCTTGCGCGCCCAGCACATGGAAAGGAGCGCGCCCGTGAGCGTCTTGCATGTTTTCAAAGCGACGCCACTCCAGCCGAGTTCGCGACCGAGACGCACGAAGCGCCAGTCGTGCGCGCTCTCGTCGAGGAAGAGCGGCTTGCGCGCGGAGACCGCCCGCACGTCGATGCGGTGCGCCTCGAGGTCGTAGGGAAATGGCTGCTCGATGTAGAGCGTCATCGCGTAAATGCGTGGGTGTTCGGCGAGCAGGCGGTCACAGATCTCCGTCACGTAGTCGGGGTCGGTGACCGTGCAGTTGAAGTCCGCGCTTAGCCAGTCGCAGCCGCCGTCGATGGCGATGCTGCCGACGCGGACCATGCGCTCGTAGTCCCACGCTGCGTCGTTGCCGCGCAGTTTTACTTTCAGGCAACGGAGGCCGTCGGTGCGAATCCAGTCGGCGAGGAGCACGGGGTATCCATCATCTGGTTCGGTGCCGGTGAGGTCGCTCGCTTCCAATGGATCGAGGCCACCGATGAGGTGCCAGACCGGGAGGCGATTCTGGCGCGGCCGAAGATATTGCGCGGGCCGCTGCCCGGCGAACTGCAAATCGCCATCGAGCAATTCGGCGAGGTCGCGGCTGAGAAAATCCGCACCTAGCGTCTCGAACACTGGACGTCCGTGGAGCTGGCCGAAGGCATCGAAGATCGCGAGATCGAAGAGCGAATGGCAGACCAGCGCGGCGAGGTGTGGCATGTGCGCGGCGGGTTCGTGGCCGCGATTCGCTTCGTCCAGCAGCGCATGCAGGCGGTGCCGTTGAAAGGAGTCGCCGAGTTCCATGGGATGACCACTTTCACCAAAGGCCACGACCTCGCGGGCAAGCACTTCGCAGAAGGCCACCAGGCGCGACTCGCGCTCGTCCCACGAGAGCGCCGCCGGCCAGACCCAGGCCACGCTCAACGGGGTCTCGCCCCAACCTTCCGCGCTGCGTCCGCGCGCATCTTCCACCCGCACGCGCACTCGCGCGCAGAGGGCGCGCTCGACGACTTGTGCGCCAAATTTGAGCGGCACCCGGGTCTTGACGGGAATGTAATGAAGCTCGGCTTCGCGAACGTGGACATCGGTGGGGAGAGGCATGGCGTGTCAGTGTCGATAGACGCGTGTCATTCGCAATGCGAGAACGCACGCGCGCGCAGCGCCCTACTCGATCGCCACGTCCGCCAGCGCGCAGCCGAATGGCGCCGCGACGACGCTGCGCGTGCTCACTTTCCCCTGCTCCACCCGCACGACCGGATAGCCGTGATGCGTGCGGTAAAGGTCGCCGTGCCGCGCGAGGATTTCGCGCTGCACGGCGGCAGGAAATTCGCTGAGCCCGCGGAAATAGTGGTGACCGTTGCGCTCGACGTGCGTGATGCCGAGCGTCGCGGCGACGGCAAGGTCTTGCAGCAATGCGACCGGGCCAAGGTTCGTGAGGTCTTCGCCACTGAGATGCAGCGGGCGGGGAGAAGTGCGGCGGCGTTGTTCGATGAGCGCGGCGTTGGCGATGCCGCGGAAGATGCCTTTGCAGTTCTTGTGGCTGGTGCCGGCGTAGCCAGACGCAAGGGCGCGTTCGAGCGCGCGCAGGTCGCCTTCGGATTCGTCGATGATGATCGGCGGGCGCTGCGTCCACGCGAGTAGGTCTGCGCCGGCGGACTCGGAGAGCGCGATGTCCCGGTGGAGCGGCTGCTCGACGAAGATCAACCCGACGAGAAAGCGGGCAATGATCGGGTCGGCGAGGAACTGGTCCCACAACTCGCGGAAGGGCGCGACGGCGTGATAGTTTTCGTTTCCGTCGAGCGTGAAGCGGCAACCCGGAGATGCTGATTCCAGCAGGCTCGCGAGGCGATAGAGACGCTCGCGATCGCGCTCGATGTTGCCGCAAAGTTTGATTTTGAAATGCGTGAGTCCATACGCGCGAATGCAATCCTCCAGCGCCTGCGGCTGGCCGTCATTCACGCGTTCGTCGTCGGGAATGTCGGCGTCGGTGAGCGGATCGCTGAGCCCCACGGTGTGGCGCGCGATGACTTCGTTGAGCGGCGCCGACGGCAGGAAGTCGCGCGGCTCGCCGGCGAGCTCCTCGTGAATCGCGCCAAGCTGGATACCGAGCGTGTTCGCGCGCAAGGCATGTGCGAAGGGCATGCCGTTCGCGCGGCACCAGGCGTCGATCACCGCGCGCTCGATCAGCGAGACGCCGAATCCGGCAAGCAACGGCGGCCAGCTACGCTCCGCCGCAGTGGCCTCCTGCGCGGCCGAGACAGCGCGCCACCATTCAAAAACATTCATCGCTTCCCGGACCTCGACCGCATGCGCACAGGCAGTCGCGATCACTTCGCGCATTTCGGCAATCTCCTCGGCGAACGTCGTCGCGGGATTCTTCGTGAACCACTTCGGCGGCAGATTATCCGCCGCAAAGCCCGTGGCCACGCGTCCGTCGATCTCCACCACGGCGCGCAGCAGCAGATGCGGCACCTCGGTCATGGTCGCGATGCCGTACTTGAACGGCATGCGCAGGCGCAGTTCGCGCGTGGACGTGTGCGTCTCGCGCACGGCGACGCGGGTGCTCATCGCGTCAGTCGTTCGCGTCGAGGCCGAGGTGCTGAAGCACCTCCGGCGGCGGCGCGGGAAATTCGGCGAGCGGCACATTGCCGACGTAACCGATCGCTTTCCATCCTTCCGGCGTCGAGTAGTAGCCGCCGGCGCAGCGGTCGCGGAAGACGCGGAAGAAGTTGTTCGCCGCCCTTCGCGCTTCCGTCTTCGGCGCGACGATGTCCTCCACGATCGCGTGCTGCTGCTCGCTCGTGGCGGCCGCGAATCCTTTGCCGAAGCGCTTCTTCGCTTCCTGGTCGAGCCACGCGAGCCCGCCGCGGATCGTCTTCAAGTCCGCCTCTTGATCGGGATACGGCGCGCTCACCCATTCGTTGATGAACGCCGGAACGCCGACCGCGCTCGCCGCGGGTCCGTGCTCATCGGCGGGAATCATGATGTCGCCGAGCACGGTCACGATCTTCATCTCGGAATCGTCGAGCAAGAGCGGCCACGGGATTTCCTTCTTGAGCAAATTCGGATCGCGGCCGATGCCGGGCACCGGCGCGCTGGCGAAAGCGGGCATCTGCGCTGCCGAGAGCGCGATCGAAAGTCCGATGACGCGCTTGAGCGCTTCGCGGCGGGAAAGAGAGTCGTCTTTCATAATGCTGGAGAATTAACCGATGTTCCCTTTCCGCATCTGGTCCGCGAGGTACGTGCAGTTGCGCATCGCGAGCGCCATGATCGAGAGCGTCGGATTCTTGTCCGCATTGCTCACGAAGGGGCCGCCATCGGTGACGAAAAGATTTGGCACTTCCCACGCCTGCGCCCACTCGTTCAGCACCGATTCCTTCGCGGTCGCGCCCATGCAAGTCGTGCCGACTTCGTGGATGATCGAGCCACCGGGCTGGATGGCTTTTTCCGGATCGGTCTCCGGCTTCGCCTTGCCGCCGAGCGCTTCGATCATCGCCGCAAAGGTCTGCTGCATGTGGACCGCCTGCTTCTTCTCGTGATCGCTAAACTTCCAGTGGAAGCGCAGCACGGGGATGCCCCATTTGTCTTTCTTCTCCTGGTCGATCTCGCAGTAGCAGTCGTCATTCGGGATCATCTCGCCGCGCCCGGAGAAGCCGACGCTCGCGCCGTAGTAGCGCCGCGCGTCCTCCTTGAACTTTTTCCCGTAGCTGTCCTTGTCCGGCACCGACACGCCCATCTCCGGCATCTTGCGCCCCGCGCCGATTTCGATGTGGTAGCCGCGCGCAAAGTCGAGCTTGCCCGCGAGCTGTTCCTTGTAGAGCCACCACGGCGAATAAACGTGCATGCTGCTCGTGCCATCCATGTTGTGCGGCGGAATGTTTTCGAGCATGGGAATGTGGCCGCCAAGACTGCTGCCGACGGTGTCCATGAGATACTTGCCGACTTTCCCGCTGCCGTTCGCCAGCCCGTTCGGGAAGAGCGCCGATTTGCTGTTCAGCAAAATCCGCGCGCTCTCGCAGCCGCTCGCGGCGAGCACCACGACACGCGCCGTCGCGCGCTCTTCCTTGCCCGTCTCCTTGTTGATGTAGAGCACGCCGGTCGCCTTGCCCGCTTTGTCGAGCGTCACCTCGCGCACCATGGCGTCGGTGATGATGTCGAGATTGCCCGTCTCGATCGCGGGCGGCAGCAGCACGGTGGTGGATTGGAAATTCGCGCGAATCGAGCAGCCGCGGCCGCAAGGCGTCGCGTAGAAGCAAGCGGCGCGGCCATTCAGCGGCCGCGTGAGGATCGCCATGTGCGACGGGATCACCGGCACGCCGACCTTCTTCGCGTGCTTGCGCACCAGCATCTCCGACGCGCGCGGATGCGGCGGCGGCTGGAGCGTGCCGTGGCGCGAATCCGGCGTGTTTTCCATGCCGCGATTATCGCCATACACACCGACCAGCGCCTCGGTCTTGTCGTACCACGGCTCCATTTCCGAATACTCGAACGGCCAGTCGAGCCCGAGCCCGTCGCGGCTCTTCGGCTTGAAATCATACGGCCCCATCCGCAACGAAATGCGCCCCCAGTGATTCGTGCGTCCACCGAGCATGCGCGGGCGCCACCACATGAAATTCTGCTCCGAAGAATGCGTCTTATGCACATTCCAATCCGTCGCCTCGTGCCAGCCCGGCGCGCGGGCGCGCTGCACCATGTAGGGCTCACCCGGCACCGACCACCCGCCATTCACCGTCGCATCGAAGAACCCGAAATGTTTGTCCGGCGTCGGCGCATTGCGCAGCGGCGCATCGGCATTCGTCTGAAACATCGGCGTCTCCGTGGCCGGGTCGTAATTTCGCCCCGCCTCGAGCATCAGCACCTTCAGCCCAGCCTTGGTCAGCACGTAGCCCGCCATTCCCCCACCCGCCCCCGAGCCGACCACGATGACATCATACGAAGGAAGAGTTTTGCGCGGAGTAATGACGGGCATGGCGGGAAAGGAGCGGAACGATTGCCTCGCAACGCCTCCGGTTCAACGCCCAAGTTCGACGATGCCCGCGCCTCGCCGAGAATCAGCGAGCCGAGCTTGCTAAAAAGCCCGTCACGGCCGCTTTGCGACTGGCAGGCGCAAACAGACCGCTTCCTTGTCCGTGCGCATCAGCAGGAGATCGTCGCTGATCGCGGGAGGATTCCACGTCTTGTGGTCGAAAACGCGGAAGCGGGTCAGTTCATTGGCGGCTTCCGGGGTCGGCGCGAGCAGGATGATCTCGCCATTCTCCGCGGTGACCAAGAGCAGATCGCCGACAAGCAGGATCTGGCCGTGGCCGTAGCGTCCTTCCTTCCATTTGCGCGCGGCATCGCGCGAATCGATGCAGGCGAGGATGCCGTCATCGAGACCGTAGAGGAATCCGTCGCGCTGGATAAAGCTGGCCATCTTCGCGCGGAAATTCAGCGACTTCCAAATCCGCGTGGCGCTGAATTTCCCTTCGGCATCGCGCTGGATGTCGAGCAGTTCGCTGCCCACACCGTAGCCACTAGAGAAGATGACTCGATTCGGACCGACCGGCACAGGCTGAGCCACGTGCGGCTGCCGAATGCCCCATGGATATTCCCACAGCACCGCGCCAGTCTCGGCGTCATGTGCCGTGATGGCGATCATATTGAACATCAGGATCTGCCGCGTTCCCGCGAGCGTGGTGACCATAGCGGAGCTGTAGCTGCCGGGCTGCGATCCATTGCGCCACGCCACCTTCCCATCGTTCACCTGATAAGCCCACAGCGACTTCTCATGGGACTTGCCGGCACTGATGATCACCTTCCCATCGAGCACTAGCGGGGAACCCGCATAGCCCCACTCAGGCCGGCCACCGCGTGCTTCTTCGAAAAGATTTCGCTGCCAGAGCTTTTCGCCGGTCTCGAGCTTGAGGCAGGTGAGCAGGCCGGTGCCTCCGTAGGTAAAGACACGGCCCTCGGCGATCGTCGGCGTCGAACGCGGGCCGTCGCCGCCGAACGACGAGTCGAACCTCACGGGATCGGCGTGCGCCCAGATTTCCCTGCCCGTTCGGATATCGAGGCACGTGACCGTTTCCTGGTCGCCCCGCTGCTCCAGTGTGATCGCGCGATTGCCCACAACGGCAAAGCCCGACCAACCGATGCCGATCGGCTGTCGCCAAAGGACCTGAGGCGGCTCCTTCACCCAGTCCCTGGCGAGGACCGGCCCGTCCTTGATCACGCAGTCGCGATTCGGCCCCAGGTATTGGGGAAAGTCGGCGCGGCCGCTCTTGTCCAGATCCGCCGCCGACTCCGCGCGCGGTGGTGGCGCCACCGTTTCGCTCACCCAGCGCGGTTCGAGGATGGGGATGAAATCGCCCGTGACGCCTCGGAAGCGAATGGCTGCGGTGAGCATTCCCGAGGTGACGAGCACCGCGGCGACAACCACGAACCGAAGCCGCCAGGAAACACGCGAAAACAACATCCACCAAGCGGCGAGCAGGATGAAGCCAATGCACCCGAGGCCGAAGATCACGATGTTCCGCATTTGGAACGCCGAAGTCGGCCATTGATGCGCGACCACAACCGCGACGGAAGTCAAAACGAGGATCGCAATGGCTGGCCACCAACGGATACGCAAACTTGGCGCGCGGGAATTCATCGCGCCCGCTTTGCCGACAAACCCGACTCAGAGCAAGCATTAGCGATCATCTCACCGCGGAATGCATTGGATTCAGCGCCGCTCCCGCAGAAACCAAACGCTCCGGCATCATCGCTTCGCCCGAATCTCTTGTTGTCACAGCGCCGTTCCGCTCCTTACGTTGCGGCGATGTCATTCAAGGATTTTGGACTTCTCGATGAAGTCGTTCGCGGGGTGGAAGCGATGGGCTACGTCGATCCCACCCCGATTCAATTACGTGCTTTTCCGCTCATTTTGGAGGGAAAGGACATGATGGGTTCGGCCCAGACCGGCACCGGCAAGACCGCCGCTTTCGGCCTTCCCCTTCTCACCAAGCTGGCCAAACACGGCACCACCCGTGCGCTCATCCTCGAGCCCACCCGCGAGCTGGCGGCGCAGGTCGAGACCGCGTTTCGGGACTTCGCGCGTTTCATGGACATCCAGGTCGCGCTCATCCACGGCGGCGTCGGCTACGGCAAGCAGCGCGAACAGCTCCAGGCGGGAATGGACGTGCTCGTCGCCACGCCGGGGCGGCTCCTTGATTTCATCGAAGACGGCACGGCGAACCTCAAGGACATCCAGTATCTCGTCCTCGACGAAGTGGATCGCATGCTCGACATGGGCTTCCTCCCGCAGGTGCGCCGGATCGTCGACCGCGTGCCCAAGCAGCGGCAGACCATGTTCTTTTCCGCCACCATGCCGCCGGAACTGGAGACGATGACGAAGTGGCTGCTCACCAATCCCGAATCCGTGGAGATCGGCGCGCGCTTTTCCCCGGCGGATACCGTCACCCACGCGCTCTACCCGGTGGCCAAGGATCAGAAATTCGATCTCCTCATCGCCATGCTGGAGCGCACGAAGTTCGATAGCTGCCTCATTTTCACCAGCACGAAGATCATGGCTGACAAGGTCTGCCATCGGCTCAAGGAGATGAAACATTCCGTCGCCGCGCTGCATTCCAATCGGACGCAATCAGAACGCGAGGAAGCGCTCGCCGGATTCAAAAGCGGCAAGTACGAAGTGATGGTCGCGACCGACATCGCGGCGCGCGGGCTCGATGTCGCGGGCGTCAGCCACGTTATCAACTACGACGTGCCCGGGCATCCCGAAGACTACGTTCACCGCATCGGCCGCACCGGCCGCGCGCAACTGAACGGCGACGCGTTTACCATCTTCACCGCGGAGGAAGTCGACCACGTCCGCTCCATCGAGCGCTTCATCGGCGCGAAGATCCCGCGCTTGAAGCTGGAAAATTTCAACTACCTCTACACCACGCTCTTCAACGAAGACTCCATCCCCGCGGGCGGATTCAAGAAGGGCGTACGGACGCTGACGGGATATTCCTTCGGCGGCCGACGCGGGCGGCGTTGATCGGTCGTTGCTGCCTCCCCGCCTCCTCTAACGTAGCCGCCCGTGGCGGTGTGCGCGTGTCGAGTAAATTACACGGCGCCAGTTCCGCCGCAGCGCTTCACGTGCGCTCGTTTCGCAATGCCGAAGCGTATTCCGCCGGCAGGATACGCGGAGCCGTGAGCGAATCGATTTTCGTTTCGACCCCGTTGCGTCCCTTCACTTCCCACAGCCAATCGAGCGCATAGGTCGCCGTTTCCGTGCATTGCGGACATTACTGAATGCTCAGCCTCACCCGGGGATTGGGCGTCGTGGTGGTTCGCGACATTCCTTGCAACCCTGAAATATCCCCGTGCGCAACACGTCCTTCTGCTTCCAGCTTGGCGGTCGGGATGAAAAAGATTGTTTGCCCGCTCCGCCTCGCCCATTGCCGGCAACGCTCGCAGAAGAGCCGGCGCTGGATGTACATCGGTGAGAGCCACGCGATTATTCCGATGATGATCCCCGCTTCGCCGAACCATACTAAAGCGAGTTCCAGCCCATCCACCGGATTCGCCTCGGGCGAGGAATCCTTCTTTTTCGTAAATGTGCCGCGTTCGTTGAGCGCGGTGGCCACGATATACACACTGCGGGGGTTCAGGAAGAGCTTCTCCCACAGCAGAGTCTTGTTAGTCGTCGCCGTCTTGGCTCCAAGGATCAACAGGAACTCGAACCACACCCAGGCGACATACACAGCGAAAGTCCCAACGGCGATGCCGAGCGCACGCGCCACCAGCATATTACGACATTTCGCGAACTCAATTAGCGAACCCGTGGACACGGCCACCAAGGATGCAAAGATGATGGTCTGTAAGGCCGCGACGATATCATAGGTGCGCCAATTCAGGTCGATCCAACTATAAATCCCGGCGAGGAAAGTAGCGGCGACGGCCGCCGTCAGCGGCACCAGCCACAGCGCGTGCCCGAGCCGACCGGAGAGCCGGTATCGCGGGCAGATCGACTCTCCCTTTTCGGCCATCGCCGCCTGCACCCGCTCCTCCTCGCGTCTCGTGCGTTCGCTCGCCGAAACGAGTCCCGCTCGCCTCTTCGCGCTCCGCCTGAGGGCGAAGACCGTCGCGAACTCCAGAGCGACCACGGGAAACGGAAGGAACGCGACCCACTCCGGCCCAACACCGAAAATCTGCGCCAGCAAATCCATCTTCTTAAACCCCCAATAAACCGTCAGCACCCCCAACAAGATGAGGAAGTACATACCGCCGACCTGCTTTAGGTTGGGGCGAGTCTTCTCATAGACAACGAACTGCTTTTCCGTTCCGCCGTCCATCTCGACGACGAAACGGAGCCGAAAACTTCGGATCGGAATGAGCGGTAAATACAGGAAAACGACCCACTCTGTGGTGATATACGATCCGTCCGGCCAGTAATCTCGCTCGCCGTAATAGGTAGTGCCACATCCGTTAATACTCGATGCCATAATCTGGGACTCTATTAGTTACTCCTCAACGCCACTCCAACACTTTACCCGAAGTCTGTCGATCCAGAACGGTTTAGCTTAGTTCAATTACTTGCAGTTCACCGAGCGCTTGCAGCTCCCGACGCGCAGCGGAATTCGAAGCGATTCGCCACACCTGTTTCGCCCGTCGAGTTACTTGCGATGGATCAGCGCCCACACTCGAGGGAGAAGGAAGAGGGAGACGAGTGCGTCAATGATCAGGCCGAGTGCGCACGTCTGACCGAGGCTGGCGAGGCCCATGTTATTGGCCCAACTGATGGTGCCGAAGCCGGCGGCGGCGGATGAGGCGCAGAGGCAGATGACGAGGGCGAGTTCGCGCTGGGCGGCGGGGGCGTCGCCGCCGTTTCGTTTCAGCGCGAGGAGAAGGAGAATACTGTAGTCCGTGCCGGTGCCGAGGAGGAGGAGCAGCGCGGCGAGGTCGAAGAAATTCCACTGCAGGTTGAAGAGCGACATGGCGCCGGCGAGGCAGGCGAGGACGAGCGCGGTGGTGAACGTGAAAAGCAGAACGGCCCGGGCGCTGCGGAAGGCGATGGCGAGCAGAAGCAGGACGATGCCGAGCAGGCCGAGGATGACGTGGCTGAATTCGCGAGGAATGACGTGCTTCAACTGGGCGCCGAGCCGGGCCCAGCTCACGAGGTAAACGCCGGGCTGCTCGACCAATTCGGCGATCGCGTCTTCGCGGCCGGGCGCGGGCTGGACCATGCCCATGGCGAGGATCTGCCCGTCGCCGCGATGCGCGGCGCGGCGAAAAATCCAGCGGCTCGATTCGTTCTCGGGCCAGATCGGCAGGGCGCGGCCGGTCCATTCCCCCCATTGTTTGAGCACGGCTTCGGTGAGTCCGAAGGCTTCGTCGTTGAAGCCGCCGGCTTGCATCGTGGCCTTGAGCCGGGGTGCCTCGGGAGCCAGCCCGGCGAGCGTGGCGAGGTTCGCTTTTTGATTCACCGGATCAGGCCAGATCGCCAGGGCGGAGCGGAAGCTGCGGACGTCTCCGCGTTCCTTCGCCGCGGCGAGTCCGGCTTCGGCCCGGCGCAGGCGGTCGAGAACCTCGGTTTCATTCGCGCCGCGGACGACGAGGCTGAGCAGGTCGCGATCATCGGTGAGCCGGGCGTAGAGACGATCCAGCGCGGTGTAGGCTTCGCTCACCCGCGGGCGCAGCGAGCGGGCGGAGAAATCGACGCCGGGCAGGCCCTTGATCGCGAGCGTTCCGAGCAGCAGCGCGACGAGGGCGAGCGTGAGCCAGGCGCCGTTGCGCAGGAAACGCGGTGAGATGACGATGTTCTCGACGAGGGAAGACGGACGCTCTCCCTGCTGCCGATGGAAGCGCATCGTGAGTGGCGCGAAAACGCCGAGCATGACGAATGCGCCCACGATCACGCCGATGCCGACGAGGTTGCCGAGCTGCGAGAGACCGGGGAGGCTGCTCAGATTCAGCGCGAAGAAAGCCGCGGCGGTGGTGCCGGCGGTCCACGCGATATTTTGCACGCAGTGCCGCTGGAGTTCGCGCACGGTGCCGCGGTGCTGGAGCGAGCGTTGATAGACGAAGTAGCCGTAGTCCACGCTGAGCCCGATCATGATCGCCGCGCAGCCGACGCCGATGACCGTGAGCTGATCTAGGAACAGCCCGGCGATCGCTAGCGAAAAAGTGAAGATGAGGACGAGCATCGCCTGCAAGTCGAACAGCGGCCGCGCGCGCCGGTAGCAGAGCCAGAAAATGAGCGCGATGACAAAGAGGGTGACGAAGCCGGACGACATCATATCCCACTCGGTGCTGCCGGAGATGTCGGCAACGAAGGCGGGCTCGCCGGTGAAGCCGAGCTTCACGCTGCCGACTCCATCCCAGCCGGTCCCGCAGAGCGCCTTGATCTTCTTGATCCACGCGATCGTGTCCTTGTAGTTCACGAAGGCTTTCGCGCTCTCCACGTAGATGACGCGGAAGGTGCCATCGGCGGAGGAAAACTCGGACTGCTGCCCGCTCGACATCAGCCCCGTACTGGCGAGCGGCGCGGCGAAGTCGTAGGGGTCGTAGCTGCGCAGGGCGATTTCCTGCGGAGAGACGGAATCGTTCAGCTTTTCCAACGTCGCCTGCAAGGTCGCGGAAGCCTGTTGCGACGCGATGCGCGCGGTCAGTTCGGCGATCTTCTCCGGTGGTTGATTGAGTAGAATGAAAGCGAGCAATTCCGAAAGCCCGGCAGGATTTTTCTCCCACGGTGGACGGGCAAGAGCACGGCTGACGAGCTCCGGATGACCGGCAAGGTGCGCGGCGAGTTGGTCGGCGCAGACTTCGACGTTGTTCGCTGAGTCGCCCTCGATGGTGATGATGAGCTCGCGCGGCTGCGCGAAGTTTTTGAGAAATAGCGAAAGACCCTCGACCTGCGGAAGGCGGGTCGGGAGGAGCTTGAGGATGTCGATGTTAAAGCTAATCCGCGACAACCCTGCGGCGATGAACACGACGGCGGCGACCGCGACCGCGAGCCAGCTAATTCTTCGCATCGACGACTTCGTAGCCGGTGAAATCAAACTCGAACACCGCGGGCGCGATCTTCGGGTTCACCTGCACGTCGGTGAATTCATTGCGCAACGAGGAGCCGTCGCGGGTGGTCATTTCGAAGGCGAGGAGATGTCCGCTCGTCGTGCTGAAGTCGAGCTTCAGCGCGCTGAGAAACTTGCGCGCCTGCGGTGCGCGCGGGAGCACCTCGAGGTGGCACCGTGTGCCTTCGGTGGTGATCGAGAGCGTCTCGAACTGACGCTGGAAATCAGCAAAGTCGCGCGCGAACGGAAAGCTCATCATGCCCATGGCCTGCATCGGCGACGGCTTGTCGGGCCGGGCCTCCGCGGGGCTGCGTTCGGCGCGTTTCTTCGCCGGTTGGATGAGGAAAAGAGACTCCGCCTTGCGCAGCACAATCGTCTTGGCCGGCGTGCCGATCTCCCAGCGGAAGGAATTCGGCGCCTTGAACCACAGCCGCCCCTCGCTGGCCAGCGGGCTCTTCAAAGCGCGCAGCGAGCGCGTCTGGGTAAAGTTCGCCGTCACGGCGCGGAAGTCTTCCTGCCGAGTGATCCAGCGCTTCACCGGGGTGAAATCGAGGGGCTCCGCGGCGCCGAGGGTGGCGAAGGAAACAAAGGCAGCGGCGAGGAGAAAAGTGCGAAGCATGGAGTGGCTCGAAACTTCATTCAGCCCTTCGCAACACGGCAATCGAATAATTTTGGTTGGCTGCACCCCGGCCATGGGAAACAGTCGTCGCACAATGAATTACGACGTGGTGATCATCGGCGGATCGCTGTCCGGCGCCGCCTCGGCGACGCTGCTCCTGCGCGAGATGCCCGATTTGAAGGTGCTCATCATCGAGCGCGCACCGCAGTTTGGCCGGCGGGTGGGCGAAGCCACCGTCGAGATCAGCGGCTACTTCCTCGGACGGGTGCTCGGGCTGACGCAGCACTTGAACGATCAGCATCTGGTCAAGCAAGGGATGCGCTTCTGGTTTGCCAACGAGCGCACCGGCTCGCTCGGCGACGCGAGCGAGATCGGCCCGAAATACAACGTGCGCCTTCCCTCGTGGCAGCTCGATCGCGCCGTGGTGGATGAAGAGGTGTTGCGCCGAGCCGTGGCCGCGGGTGCCGAATTGCGCCGCCCTGCGCAGGTGACCGGCGTGCAGCTTTCGCCCGGAGGGCAGCAGGTGGTGACGATCCGCGACGGCGCGACCATTGAAGAAATTTCGAGCCGCTGGGTCATCGATGCCTCGGGGTTCGCCGCATTGCTCGCCCGACAGGAAGGCTGGCTGGAGTCGAACACCGATCACCCCACGGCCTCGGCCTGGGCACGCTGGCGCGGGGTAAAGGATTGGGACGACCGCGAACTCGCCGCAAAACATCCCGACTGGGCGAACCGATGCTTCGCCACACGGAATACCGCGACCAATCACATCATCGGCGACGGCTGGTGGAGCTGGTGGATCCCGCTCAAGGGTGGCGACGTGAGCGTGGGTGTGGTCTTCGATCAACGCCTCGTGCAGTTCCCGCAGGGCGAGGCAAAGCTCGGCGACCGGTTGAAGGAGTTTCTCTGCCGCCATCCCGTCGGGCGCGAGATGCTCGCCGACGCCGAGTGGATCGAGGGCGATACTCATTGGCGGAAGAACCTCGCCTATTCCAGTCGCACAATGGCCGGCGATGGCTTCGCTCTGGTCGGCGACGCCGCGGCGTTCCTCGATCCGCTCTACAGCCCTGGCATGGACTGGATTTCCTTCACCGCGACCGCGACCACGGCGCTGATCGCCGCGGAACGCCGCGGCGAAGCGATCGCGCCGCTCATCGAGAAGCACAATGCCGACTTCACGCGCAGCTACCGCCGCTGGTTCGAGGCGATCTATCAGGACAAATACGACTACCTCGGCGAGTTCGATCTCATGAGGATCGCCTTCCGCATGGATCTCGGGCTCTACTACCTCGGGATCGTCTCGCAACCCTTCAAGTTCGGCCCCCAGGCGCTGGCCATCCCGCCGTTCTCGCCATCCGTCTCGACCCCGGTTTTTCACTTCATCCGCACCTACAATCGCCGCATGGCGGCCATCGCTCGCGACCGCCGCCGCCGTCGCGCGCTCGGTGCGGCGAATGACGCGAAGAACTATCTCTTCCCGAGCTTCTCGCTTGGCGCGGCGGATGTGAAGTTCGTTGCGTGGGCGGCGCTGCGCTGGCTCGGTCTCGAGCTGAGGGAGGGTTGGCGCACGTGGTTTGGCAGTCCGCGAGTGCCGACTCCGGTGGCGCCCGCCGCGCAAGTTATCGGGGCTCCGTCGGAAGTGGCTTCGTAGCGCTGCCGGGAGGTTTCGAGCGGGGTGCGGCAAACTGCTTGCCAAGCCCTGCGCCAGACCGAACGATGCCGCGCTCGTGAAAATCCTCGATCGCTATGTATTCCGGCAAGTCCTGATCACTGGGTTCTTCGCGGTCGCGATCCTCAGCGTGGTGTTGGTGCTCGGCAATATCTTCAAGCAACTCCTCGAGCTGCTCGTGAATCACGATGCGCCGCTGGAACTGATTATCAGTTTCATCGCTTACATCCTCCCCTTCTCGCTCACCTTCACCATCCCGTGGGGCTTTCTCACCGCGGTGCTGCTGGTCTTTGGAAAAATGTCCGCCGAGCACGAACTCATCGCACTGCGGGCGAGCGGCGTGAGCATTCCCCGCGTCAGCATTTCCGTCATCCTGCTTTCGCTCGTCTGCGTCGGCATTTGCTTGTGGATCAATGTCGATGTCGCCCCACGGGCGCAGATCAAAATGAAGGACGCACTCTACAACATCGCCACCAGCAACCCGCTGGCGATGTTCGGGAGCGACAAGGTAATCGAGGATTTCCCGGGCCGAAAAATCTACGTCGAGCGCAACGAGGGCGCCCAGCTTTTCAACCTGCTCGTTTATGAGATGAATGACGTGTTCGAGCCGGTCACGGTCGTCCACGCGCAGCGCGGCTTGATCGAACCGGACCGCGAAAACAAGCGACTGCTCCTTCACATCTACGATGGGCGTTTCGAGCAGCGCGATGAAAGCGCGCCGGACGACCTCATGAAGATCCGCCAGGGCATCACCATGCAGGAGAGCACGCTGACGATCTCGCTGGTCGAGCTCTACGAAAAAAACAAGAAGCGCAAAGGCATGAGCAGTCTCACGGCGGGCGAATTGCTCGATCGCCTCGAGCACGACGACAAGGGAACTGATCAGCGCACCGAGAAGGAGATACGCCAGGAACTTTCCTCACTGAAAACCGAAGTGAACAAACGTTTTTCCTTCTCCCTCGCCTCGTTCGCCTTTGCCCTGATCGGGGTGCCGCTCGCCATCACCGCACATCGCAAGGAAACCTCCGCCGGTTTCCTGATTAGCCTCGTCGTCGCATTCGTGTATTTTTTCTTCATCATCATCGCGGATACCCTTCGCACGAATGCGGCCCTGCATCCCGAGTTGCTCATCTGGACACCGAATGTTCTCTTCGTCGGCTTGGGGGTCTGGCTTTTTTATCGCCTGAGCCGTCAATAGGGTGCCGCCCGAAAATTGGCGTTTGCATCGAAGTCACAGAAATGGCACAGAGACCCGCGTAATACATGAGGAATGATAACAAAATAGATTGGGTGAAGGTGGAGTCGCTGAGCGCGCTTGATGCCCTCGTCGGCCGATACATCACCGGCGAGGAACCGCAGGTCCACTGGGAGGATTCGTACGCGCACATGCGATTCGAGACGGCGGATGAAGCGCTCGAAGCGCTGAGGGAGCCGTATTTCCAGCAATTCATCCCGGCCAGTGTGCGTGCGACCACCGTGCTGCGCGAAGTGCAGGCCTTTACTCCGTATTCCTCGAACCTCGATTTCGCGTGGGAGGTCGTTGAAAAAATCGCGACACCTCGGCAGACGCTGAGGATGTGGCGCGACCGGAAGAACTGGTACGCCGCTTTCGGCGAATACCCTCCGGTGACTGCGCGGACGGCGCCCATCGCGATCTGCCTTGCCGCCTTGCGGATGCGGGGCCTCGAAGTGGGTGTATCCGAAGAAAGTGATCCGGCGCCAGCCCGGGCTACGGTGGTCTGACGACTCTTCGCGCGGCCTCGTTCCGCAGGCGAATTGGACTTCATTCGCGGATGGCATCACGCTTTCTCGATGCTCCGTCCACCCACCCTTCTTGCCCGCGGACTCGAACCGCTGGTCAATGCCTTGTGGGTCTTCTTTATCGTTTGGTCGATCGTCGTCGCCGCATTGTGGATGGGTGGCGAGCGCGCCGTGGACTCCATTGCGCACAGCGATCTGCGGGCGGCGGCCAACGTGGTGGCGGGAGCCAGCGACACCCTGTGGCTCGTGCTCGCTTCTGCGAATCTGTATTTGCACCTGGCCGAGAGGGAAGGTCTGCCGCGGGCCAGGTTCATCGCCCTCGCCATCGGCGTGACTGCCGGCGCACTGGCCGCCTGCAGCACGTGGACGAGCTACCCTCTGGGCGCCGTTTTTTACACGAGCAAGCTCGGCACGAAACTGGGGCCCTTGCCACTCGGTTGGCCGTTGCTTTGGTTTGCAATCATCGTCAGCGGGCGCGAATTGATCGGTCGGATCTTTCGCCGGATGAACGAAACAAGTCTCGCAGTGGCCACGGGGACGCTCGCCGCATTAACCGATCTGAATCTTGAACCGATCGCTACAAAGATTCGCCTCTACTGGTTTTGGTATGTCGCTGGAAGCCACGACCCCTCACCGCCGCTTTGGCGCAACAGTGCCACGTGGTTCGTCGCGGCCACGGCCCTCGCCTGGCTGCTCCGGGAACATAAGATCTCGTCCCTTCGTTCGAATTCTTGGCGCCCTGGAGCGATCCTCGTCGTCATCAACACCATCTTTTCCCTCGCACACTTGCGCCAAGCTATTTTTGGTTGAAGTCAGACTTTAGCCAGACAATCCGACATTTTTTAAGTTATCTTCGGCATCATGCAAAATGGCCTCTTCCAACGCATCAAGGCGTCGTTCCGGCGCGAGCCCACGCTGCATCCGCTTGACCGCCAACTCGCCCGCCGTTGGATCAAACAACGTCTCGTCGCGGTGTTCCCAGAGCTTCGCAACAATCCTCGCGAACTCGAACGCGCCTATCGCAACCTCGGCCTGGATCCCCAGCCCGGACAGGAAGAGGGTGACGCCGAAACGGTCTTCGTCCTCAGCGCGCCAGAACAAGATTAACGATGGCGAGGCTCGCGGAAGTCCGGCCGCGGTGAGGATTACTTGATCATCTGCTCGAGAGCCGAGTCCGGCTCTGCACCCAACTCCGTCGCGCGTTTATAGCACCGCCGGGCGTTCTCCTTGTTCGGCGGTTGCTGCGTGGCGAAAACTACCGCGAGGTTGAAGTGCGCGTCCGCATAAGTGGGGTCGAGCGTCGTGGCCGTCTCAAGCTCCTTCTGCGCGGCTTCCTGCCAGCCTTTCTGGCTCGCGGTGATACCGAGATAATTGTGCGCCGTCGCGTTCTTGGGATTGATGGCCAGCGCCTTCGTCAACTCGTTAACGGCCTCGTCATATTTCTGCTGGCTGTAATAGACGATCCCCAGCGTGCAGTGGGAAAAACCATCCTCCGGCGCGATGGCGATCGCCTTCTTGAACATCTCCTCCGCGCGCTTGTACTTCTGTCCGCGGAAATAAACCACTCCCAGGTTCGAGAGCGTGTAGAGATTGTTGGGCGCCTTCGCCAGGACCTTCTCGTAGAGCCGCTCGGCGTCGCGGTAGTTGCCCTTGTCAAACTCGTCCTTCCCCTGGCGCGCATCCGCCGCGAGCTCCGGCGGAAGATTCATCGTCGCGCTGTTAATATTCTCCGTGCTCGAGGCCCCCGAGGCCAGGGGATTCTCTGCGGGACCGCTCGAGCTCGCGGGTGCCTTCTCGGGCATCTTCGTAGGCAGGTCGCTGTCCGGCGCCGCGGCTGGTTTTGGCGTCGTTGCCTTGGCGAGCGGAGGGATGCCAGCACCAGCCGCTTTCTCAGTCGCCTTCGGAGTCAGACCATCCGGGAGATTGGAGAATGGCGACGAGTTTTTTGCCAGGGTCCGAACCCCTGTATCCAAGCTGAGCGCGGGCTTCTCGGTTGAAGTTACCGCAGGCGCGGTGGTCGGGGCGGCGGCGGGCGGCGTCGATTTCACGTCGGCCGTCTTGGGCGCCGGCGTGGAATTGCTGACCGTCGGTGACGCCTTCGTCTCGGCCGGAGCCGCAGCAGGTGCCGCTGTCGGCAGCGGGGGCTCAACGCTCGTTGCCGGAGCTGGCTCGGGCCGAGCTGCCGCGACGGCGATCTCACTGTCGCTGATTTGCAGTTCCGGTTTCTTGAACAGCGCGCGTTCCTTCTCAGTCAGCTTCACGATCGGACCCGAGAGAAACTCGATCTGGTCCATCAGGACCTTCGATTTGTTTTCCAGTTTCCCCAGTTCGCTCAGCACCAGCTTTTTGGTCTGCGAACGGCGGGCCTCCTCCTTTTGCCCGCGCAGGACGATGCCGCGGAGAACCTGGTTTTCATCCAGAAGCCGGGTGCGTTCGGCGGCGCTTTTGGTCCCTTCGGTCTTCATCTCCGCGATCTGCGAATTTGCCTGCGACAGGCGCTGCTGAAGGTCAGCCATCTGCGTTTGGTATTCGACGCTCTCCTTCTGCGCCCGGGCGAGTTGATCCTTCAGCGACGTCGTTTCTTTGCGCAGCGAAGCGATCTCGCCGTCCTTCTTTTCGCCATCCGCCTTGAATTGCAGAATGCTCTTCTCCGCCTCGCCGAGCTTGGCCATGAGGGTGGCATTGTCGCTGAGCAGCTTGTCCACCTGCTTCTGCGCTTCCTTCATGCGCACGACTTGTGCGAGCGCTTCGTCCCGCGAAGCGGTCGCCGATTTCAAGTCGGTTTCGGTGCGGCTGAGTTTGATCACGAGATCGTTCTTTTCCTTGCGGGATTCCTCGAGCTGCTTCTCGTAGGCGGCAATCTTGCCAGGAACGTCCGCACTTTCTTTTTCCGCGGCAGCCTTTTCCACGCTCAAGCGTGAAATCTTCGCCTGTGTCGCCCGGACGCGATCAGCGAGCTGCTGGCGATATTCCGCCTCGGCATCGGCGTCGAATTTCATATCGCGAAGCTGCTTCTTCACGCTCAACAATTCCGCCGCGAGTTTTCGGGTTTGGTCCGTGTCGGACTGACCGGAGTCCTGTGCCTTTCTGAGGGCGTCTTCGGCGGCCAGCGCGCGCTGCGAAAGCGCCGCCTGCTTCTTGTCCGCCGCCTCGCGCGCGGCAGTTGCCTGTTGCAGTTGGACCGCGAGATCGGCCTTTTCCCTTTCGGCCTGAGCGGCGGCCGCTCTCACCTTCTTCAATTCCGCCTGCAGGGTCTCCATCCGCTGCTCGAGTTCTTTGCCCGGCGTACTTGCCGGCAGCTCGGGCTCGATCGCCCGTGAGTCCGTTGCACCTCGGCGGGGCTGGCTCGGCGGCGTGGACGGAAGAATCTCGTCGGGCAAACCCGGCAGGATGCTCTTGCCCCCGGGCGGCGCGGAGGCCGGAGGCGCTACGGCCGTCGATGGAGCTTCGCCTTTGCCGCCGCCCACGCGGCCAATCTTATCCTGCATGCGCGTGATCGCCTCGGAGGTACGCTTCTTTCGATACTCGATGATCGATGGCTGCCACGTGGGATGCCGCTCGGAAATCTGGTCGAGCACCTGTGCGGCATAACGAAACTTCGATGTCGCCTCTTTGAAGTTCCCGGCCTGCTCCGCTTTCTCACCTGCCTGCACCGCCATGTAGGCGCTCACAAAGAGATCGCCCGGATCGGACGATTGGGCATCAGCAGCATTCGCCGCGATGGTGACGAAGGCGATAACGAACAGAACGAATTGCCTCATAGTTAGATGGGAGGAGGCCGATTGTAGCGCATTGACTGATTCTTGCAATCAGTTCTCATGCCCAACCGTGAAGCCATTTTCAGAGCGCCGCGCCCCGAAAACACCCCTGCGCTGGATCAGCGGGCCCGCGCTCGCTGCGTTCGCCAGCGCGGGCACCGACGCTCACCGGATTTGCTCGTCGGAGGAAGCATGGATCGAACGCTTCGGCGATGATCTCCTTCTTTCCTACAAAAACGAAGCGGCGCGCGATGAAACGCTCGCGGAGCTGCCGACATGGGAGGCGGAACATGGTCTGAAACATCGCCGCGTCTTCATCAAGTTCATCCCGTTGAAGAACGACGAGCGCATCGCTGCCGTCTTAATCGAGGGCGATGCGAGCCAGATGCTCGAAACGACCGTCATCGAAAATGGCATGCGCTTCGGCCTTGATTTTGCCGCAGGCTACTCCGCCGGCC
>JBAVML010000223.1:0-12953 GCA_049690035.1 Chthoniobacteraceae bacterium | reverse complement strand
GGCTCTGCTCACGACTGGCTCCAGCAACGTAGTTCATGCTGGGAATTGAGATTGCCAGCTCCAGGCCGTTTTTGCTACTCAAACCAGCATGGGAGGAGCGAAATACTTTTCACACAGTCTCGCGCTGAAACAAACTCGCTCCGCTATCACGCGGGCGGTTCCAGCCATTCGAATACGCGCGGAAATCGCTGGCACGGCTCGGCCGGGTTCGGCATCTTCGGGGCCCATTTCCCATGCATCTCCCCGCCCTCCCTCGCCTTCTCTCCGCTTCGTTTTCCGCCGCGCTTTTCGCCAGCGCCGCGCATGCTGATGTCCGCGTTCCCGCGGTGATTTCCGAGCACATGGTGCTCCAGGCGGAGACGCCGGCCAACGTGTGGGGCTGGGCCGAGCCGGGGGAGAAGGTGACGGTGAAATTTGGCGACAAGTCGGGCGAAAGCGCGGCGGATCCAGCGGGCAAGTGGAGCGTGAAGCTCGATGATCTCAAGCCGGGCACGGCGGGCGAGCTGACGATCGCGGGGAAGAACTCGATCACCGTGAAGGACGTGATCGTCGGCGAAGTGTGGGTGGCCTCGGGGCAGTCGAACATGGAGTGGATCGTGGCCAACTCGAAGGGTGCGCCAGAGGAAACAGCGGCAGCCAATTTCCCGGCGATCCGCGTCTTCACCGTAACGAAGAACGCGCAGGCCGAGCCGCAGGAGGATCTGCCCGGGAAGTGGGAAGTGGCCACGCCGGAGACCGCCGGGCACTTCACCGCGGTGGGGTATTTCTTCGCCCGCCAGCTCCACCAGACGCTGAAGCAGCCGATCGGCATCCTGCATTCCTCATGGGGCGGCACCGCCGCGGAGCTGTGGACGCCGAAGCGCTTCCTGACCGCCGATGCTGATTTCAAACCGATCCTGGACGCGTGGGCCAAGAAGGTGGCCGACTATCCGCAGGCCAAGGCGGCTTACGACACCGCGCTGGCCAAGTGGCGCGAGGACGAGAAAGCCGCGAAGGACGCCGGCAAACAACCGCCGCCGCAGCCGCGCGCACCGCAGGGCGGCGATGTGGTGGGCAGCCCGGCGTGCCTCTACAACGGGATGATCGCGCCGCTTACGCCGTACACCATTCGCGGTGCGATCTGGTATCAAGGCGAGTCGAACGCGAGCCAGGCGCGGCTCTATCGGAAGCTCTTCCCCACGATGATCCTGAGCTGGCGCCGCGCGTGGAATGCGGAGTTCCCGTTCCTCTTCGTCCAGCTCGCCAACTTCAACGCCAAACACCAGCCGCCGACGGGGCAGCCCGAGGAAAGCTCGTGGGCGGAATTGCGCGAGGCGCAGGCGATGACGCTGGAGATCCCGCGCACCGGCATGGCCGTGGCGATCGACATCGGGGAAGCCGAGAACATCCACCCGAAAAACAAACAGGAAGTCGGCCGCCGGCTCGCGCTCATCGCGGAATCGTCGGTCTATTACCACGATCAGGAATTCTCCGGCCCGCTCTTCTCCGGCGCGCAGACGGAGGACGGCAAAATCCGGCTCAGCTTCCGCAACTCAGACGGCATGAAGGCCCCCGACGGCGGCAAGCTCAAGGGCTTTGCCATCGCGGGCGAAGACAAGAAATTCGTGTGGGCCGACGCGGAGATCGAGGGCGACCACGTGATCGTTTCGAGCCCGTCCGTAAAGGAGCCTTTCGCCGTGCGCTACGCCTGGGGCGACGATCCGGAGTGCAATCTGACCAACGCCACGGGCCTGCCCGCGTCGCCCTTCCGCACCGACGAGTGGATCCGTTAGGCGCCGCCCTTTTGCCGTAGAAATGAACGCGCGGCGGGGACGTTGTCCGTGAGCGAGACGAGCGTTTTCTGGAGGCGATTTCGCCTGCTCGGCGTGCTCACGCTGATCGGCGGGGCGGCCGCGCTCGGGCTCGTCGGGCTCGCTTATGTGCTGCACACGCAGCCGAAATTCTTCGGTCCGCCCGTGACGATTCGCATCGCCGAGCGCGACTCGCACTGAGCGTTACTTCGCCGCTGGGACTGACGCCTGACCGCTTTCGGCCGCCCTTGCTTCCGCAGCTTTCTTCTCTTCGTCGGCGATCTTCTTCGCCGCTGCGGCTTTGGCGGCTTCCGCGGCTTTGGCCTCGAGCGCGGGCCACGATCCCTGCGCTTTCTTGAGCTGCGCCTCGTCGAGACCGAAGGCCTTCAAAACTCCGAGCGCCATGATCTTGTTCCCCTCGCCGTTCATATGCACGCCGTCGCCCGTGAACGCATTCTTGCCCGGGGTGTTCGCCGCCTTGATGCGCTCGTGGAAGGTCGTGTTCAGGTCAGCGAGACGCAGCTTCTTCTCCTTTGCGAGCTGCCGCAGGAAGTTGTTATAGGGCGCGAGCGCTTTGTTCTCGGGCGAATTCAGGTCTTCCTTGATCACCGTGGCGGTGAGCAGCACCGGCTGCACACCCGCCGCCTGCGCCTTCTCCACAATCTGCGTGATGTTCCTTTTGTAGGTTCCCTTGTCCGGCTCCGTGCCGCGCTTCTCGTAAGTCTGCGACGCCGCCTGCGTGTCATCGAGCGGCACGCCGAATTTGCCATGCCAGACGTCGTTCACGCCGCAGCTCAGCGTCATCCAGTTCGGCTTCTTGCTCAGCACATCGCGATCGAGCCGCTCCAGCATCTGATTTGATTTGTGGCCGCTGATGCCGGCGGGAATGGGCGTGGCATTCACGCCATTCGCAGCGAGGCCGGCGATGACGAGGTTCACATAACCGGCAGGATTGCTCCAACCACCTTGGGTGATCGAGTCGCCGAGGAAGGCGATCTTCTCGCCGCTTTTCACGGCGATCTCGGCGTGGAGGACGGAGGCTGTGGAAATGAGGGCAACAGCCATGGGCAGGAAACGGGGGGGACGATTCATAGCGCCTTTCTCCGCGCCCGCCCGGACGGTGGCAAGCGCGAATCGAACCGCTATGCGCCCTCGCTGCGGAGCCGCAGGAATTTGAAAAACTCCCCGCCCTCACGCAGCCGCCGCTTCATCACGTCCCAATCGACGAGCATCTCGCCGACCATCCGCGCGATCGGCCGCGGGCGGAAATAGAAGGCTTTGTAGAAACGCTCCAGCGCCGCAAAAATCTCGTCGCGGCTGAGCCCGTCATACTGGAGCGCAGCGGTCTGCTGACCATGTCCGTCCACTAGGTCGAGGTCTTCGCTGAACCAGCCATTTTCCTTCGCCTGGCGATACAGCTCCGTACCGGGATACGGCGCCGCGAGACTCACCTGCATCGAGAAAGGATCGACCTCTTTGGCAAACTCGATCGTCTGCCGGATCGTCAGCTTGGTCTCCCCTGGCAGTCCGAGAATGAACGTGCCGTGGATCGTGATGCCAAGGTTTTTACAGTTGCGCGTGAACTCACGCGCCTCCTCCAGCCGGATGCCTTTTTTGATGTTGTCGAGGATCTGCTGGTTGCCGCTTTCGTAGCCGACGAGCAGCAGCCGCAGCCCATTGTCGCGCATCGTTTTCAAGGTCTCGTAGTTCACGTTTGCCCGCGCATTGCAGCTCCACATCATTCCGAGCTTCCCGATCTGCTTCGCGATCTCGCGGGCGCGCGGCTGGTAGGCGGTAAAGGTGTCGTCGTCGAAAAAGAATTCCTTCACCTGCGGAAAAAGCTGCTGCGCATGCGCCATCTCACGCGCGACGGCCTCCGGCGATTTCGCACGATATTTGTGCCCACCCACAGTCTGCGGCCAGAGGCAAAAGGTGCACTGCGCCGGACAGCCGCGGCCGGTGTAGTGCGAGACGTAGGGGTGTTTGAGATAGCCGATCGCGTAGTTCGCGATGGTGAGGTCGCGCGCATAGACATCCATCACGCTCGGCAGCGCATCGAAGTCCGTGATGCTCGCGCGCTCGGCGTTGTGCACCACCTTCCCTTCGTGGCGAAAAGAGAGCCCGTCGATCGCCGCGAGGGGCTTGCCCAGCGCCACGTCCTGGCAGGTGAAGTCGAACTCTTTTCGCCCCACAAAATCCACCGCCTCGCTCGCGCGCAACGTCTCCTCTGGAAGCACCGCCGCGTGCGCGCCGACGAGCCCGACTTGCACATCTCGGGTTTGTGACTTCAGAGCCTCGGCGAGTTGCCCATCGCCGCGCAGAGTCGGCGCGCTGGTGTGAATGATTACCAGTTCGTAATCGCGCGCGATGCGCAGCACATCGTCGCGGGTCAAGTCGTCCGGTGGCGCATCGACCAGCCGTGAACCTTCGATCAGAGCCGCCGGCTGGGCCAGCCATGTGGGGTACCAAAACGAACGGATCTCCCGCTTCGCCTGATAACGCGAACCGGCCCCGCCGTCGAAGCCCTGCCACGAGGGCGGATTCACAAATAGCGTCTTCAAAAACTTGCTCACGTCACGCTCCCCTATCGCATGCCGCACGCGATTGCACCTGCGATGTTGATCGAAGCGCTCGCCTCGGTTGCCCCGATGCGGGCTGCCCTCAAGTCCCCGCGCCTTCCATCGCCGCGCTACTCAGCCCGAGCAGCCGCCGCGCGGGTTCGGGCCATCGCCAGGTGTCAGTCAGCCGCCGGGGATTCTCGGACCACCAAGCGAGTTCCGCGGCGAGCGCGCTGGTGTCACGCACCGGAACGATGGAGCCGTTTTCGCCCCGCTGAATCAGATCCTTCGCGCCGACCTGGTCGCTGACGATGCACGGCACCCCGCAGCTCAGCGCTTGCGGCACGACGAGGCCGAAGCCTTCCTCGAGCGAAGGCAGCACCAGCACCGAGCTGCGGCGAAAGGCGTCGCCGAGCTGCGCCTGCGAAACCGGACCGTGAAACTCGAGCTGCGTGCGTCCGCGGTACGCGGCGAGGTCGGCGCGGGCTTCGCCCAGCACGGCTCCGTAGAAATCGACGCGCCAACTCTCGCGACCGGCGAGGGAGAGCGCGTCGAGCAAGGTCTTCAGCCCCTTGCGCAGTCCGACCTGGCCCGCGAAGACGATGCGAAACTCCTTCGGCGGCGGGGAGCCATCGGGAAAAAACAGACGCTCCTCCGCGCCGTAGGGAACGACCCAAATCTTCTCCCGCGCAATCCCGCCGGCCATGAGTTGATCACGCACGATCGTGGACGCCGCGCAGTGCCGGTCGCTCAGCGCATATTCCTGATCCTCTCGCGCAAAATAGGCCGCGTCATATGGGCAGGCCTCGTCGAGTCGCAGTCCGACGCGACGATACTCCGGCTCCATGATTCGCACCCATTCGCGCACCGGCCCGGTCGCGTGATTAAGCACGGTATGGACGCCGAGCCGTCGCGCCGCGCGAAAGGTTTCCAAACATTGCCCCGGCATCGCGTGGATGAAATCACACGTCTCGAGATGCGCACCGACCCAGCGATCGAAGCCGTGATCCTGCCACAGAAAAAGCGAGCGCGAACTGGGACGGAGCTTTTCGGGAAGAAACTTCAGCAAACCATAAACGACATTCGTGCGCAGGCTGTGCTCGCGCACCGTCAAGCCCGGAGCGTCGCCCAGCTTCCAGCGCGGATAGCCGGAGTAGTAGGCGCCGAACGCATCGGCCCGCGCCAGTTCGCAGGCCATGGCGAAGAGATGGCAGGGATTCGTCGCGGAGATCGAGATCCTCATGGGGCGCCTGCTCCGAAATGCCTCGCCCACTCCGCTTCATCCACGATCGGAGCATGCACCAGCTTCATCCAGGCGAGATACCGGCGCCACGGAAGCGGTCGCCGCAGCGCGAGACAACGCGGCAGCCCGCGCAAAAAAGTCAGCCACCAGCCAGGCTCACGCACGACCCACGCGACTCCTTGCCTCCAGGCGTAGCCCAGTTGCCGCACGAGGCGAAACGTCGCCACCGCGAACAACTGCGGCGCGGGACAGCGCAGCAACACGCTCCACAGTTCGTTGCACGCCTGCCGGGCGTGGATCCGCTGGTGGTGGCGGTTCACTCCCGAGTAATGGTGGCGGATGATGACCGATGGTTCCCAGCGGACCTCCCAGCCCGCCGCGACGCAGCGCGCCGCGAAGTCCGGCTCGTCATAGGCATTCCAAAAGGGAGCGAAATGTCCGCCGAGATCGAGGAAGACGTGCCGGCGAAAGGCGCAGGCGCAATTCACATACGTGCCGACAAAACTCGCCGGCCCGAAATCCGTCTGCTCGAGCGAACGCGGATCTTCATTCGTTCGCTGCGGGAAGGAAGCGACGGCCAGCCGCGGACGCGCGGCGAAAATGGCGCGCACGCGCGCCAGCGCATCACTCGCGGCTGGGTAACTGTCGTCGTCCAGACTGAGCACGAGATCGCAGGTCGCCGCGCGCATCATCGCGTCGCGCGAAGCCGTCGAACCAAGGCCGGTTTCGTTGATGAATAGACGGGCGGTCGGCCAGTCGCGGCGGAGAAATTCGACGGTGCCATCGGTGCAGGCATCGGCGGTCACGAGGACTTCATCCGGCGCCGGATCGAGGGCCTGCACCACGGCCGCGGTGCGGCGCAATTCGTCGAGTCGATTATGGGTGGCGATCATCACCGCACAGCGGAGCGGTGGCGTCATAGTTGGCGGAGCACGCGCGCCGGATTTCCCACGGCGACGACCCGCGCGGGCAACGATTTCGTGACCACCGCACCCGCGCCGACCACCGTGCCGTCGCCGATGATGACGCCCTTCAACACAATGACGCGCGCCCCGAGCCAGCAACGCGCACCGATGCGCGTCGGCGCGGAGACCAGCGGGAGCGCGCCCGGCGCGTCGGTCGCATTGAAGACGTGGTCGTGGTCCGTGAGGTAGCAGCCGGGGCCGATCATCGTGTCGGCGCCGATTTCCAGCAGTTCACTCGCATCAAGGAAAGTGTCGCGGTTGAGATAGACATTCGTGCCGATGACGATGCGCGCCGCGTCGTTCGTGGCCAGCAGGGTGACGCGGCGATCGAGCATCGCGCCACTTCCAAACGTGAGACAGCGCGGACGAGTCGGCCACTCGATCGCAGCGAGCCAGCATCGGCCCTCGATCCGCGCCCCCAGCGCGCGCAGGGCCGCGCCGCGACAGCGGGACGCGAGCGCCCGCCAGAGGTGCAGCGTCTGTTGGATCAGCTCCATGTGCCGAGCAGGACCTCGCGCCATTGCGGCGACCGCGCGCGCAGGGTGGTGACGGAAACGAACAAGCGGTGGAGCAGGAATTTGAGCGTGAGCGCCGGCTCCCGGAGATGCATCACGTCTCGCGCGACGACCTGCTGATTTTGCCAGCGCATGCGAGTCAGGCCGCGCGCGTCGCGCTTGAAGCGGCTCGGCGCGTCGTGGTGCTCAAAGAAAGCGTCGGCATGAAAATAGAGCTCATGGGTGTGGGCGATGCGCGCGGAGAGATGGACGTCTTCGAGAAAGCTATAGCCTTGGAATTGCGGGAACTGCTCGCGTTCAAAAAGCGGCCGGCGGTAGAGCACGCAGGTGGAGTTCAACCACGTGGCGGGGATCAGGTCACCGGCGGTTTCTGTATAGCTCGGCAGGCAGTTGATCGCCGGCCCGAAAAGCTGGCCGCCGTAAGTCGGATGCGCGTAGCCGGCCTGGAGCCGATAGTACCACCAAAGCAAGCCGCGCGGCACCGGGTGTTGGAGGCCGACGATGCGCGCCGCGACGCCGCCAATTTTTTCCTGCGAGTCGTCATCGAACGCGCGGTTGAGTTTCGCGAAGGTGTCCGGCGGCAACAACACATCGTCGTCGAGGAAAGCGATTCGCGGCGTCGTGACCAGACGCGCGCCTTGATTTCGCTGCGCGGCCGAACTCGGGCGTTCCGCCCGCTCGTAGCGCGCCGACAGTTCGGCTGGGAGCGCCGCGACCACCTCCCGGCTGGCGGCATCGGGGGAGGCATCGACGATGACGACCTGTGCCGCGCGGCGCGTCTGCGAAGCGAGGCTGACGCAGGTGGCGCGCAAGCTCTCCGGGCGCTCGAAGGTCGCAATGACCACGCTGTAGTCCGAGGAAGTCACGCGGGCAGGAGCGCCGGCGACCGGCGCCGGGCGGCAAGCTTTTCGGCAGTGGGAAATCCGGCCATTCGATACACGAGCCGATATCGGCGTGGAGCCGCTGGACCGTCGAGGGAAATGAGCCCACGCGCTCTCCTTTCGTCATGATAGGCGAGGCCCGCCGGGAGATCGATCGCCGCGAGCGTCCGCGCCATTTCAAAGCAGGCGCGCCCGGCGATTTGCTGATGCTCGGGCTGCCAGGTCTTTTGCGCGATCATCCACGCGCGGAGCTCGTCGATGAGCCCGGTCTTCACCCGAATGACCAGCCGCGGGTCGCGGCGGCAGACCGTTTGATCGGACCAAATGCGATAGACGGCATGAGCGGTGGGCGCGAAGACGAAGCGCCGGCCGGCCTGCAGAGCGCGCAGGTAAAGCTCGTGTTCCTGACAGCACGGTTGATCTGGACGCCAGCCGCCGATCTCCACGAGCGCGCGCTTTCGCCACAGCGCGCCACCGGTCTGCGGAAGCTGCCAGGCGAGCCATCGGCCGAAGACATCGAGCCGCGGATCAATCTCGCGCAACGAGCGCGGCGCATCCGGCGTCTCGATCCACGTCGGGCTGTAGATGACATCAGCGCGCTCACCACCGGCCGTTTCCGCGAACTGCGCCGCAATCTTCTCCGGCTCAAGATAATCGTCGGCGTCGAGGAATTGCACCCACTCGCCGCTCGCCGCCTCCAGCGCCAGATTCCGCGCCTCATTGCCACCGCGGTGCGCGCCGCGCAGCAACCGGATCGCGGTCCCGAAGTTTTCCAGGATGCGAGGCGACGCGTCGGTAGAGCCGTCATCGACGACGATCACTTCCTTGTCGGCCCACGTCTGTGCCAGCGCACTCTCCACGCAGGCCGCGATCCAGCGCTCGGCATTGAAGCAGGGGATGGCGGTGGTCACGCGCATGGGTCAAAAACGAATCACAAATTCAGCAAGCGTCGGCTCACTCGTGGCGTCGAGCATCTCCCAGAGCGGCTTGCGCCCGTAAAAAGAAGCCCACCACGAGAACGTGCTCGGCGGGCCGATGAGGTAGTCGCATTCGGCCAGAGCGTAAAGATCCTCCACGACCTGACCAGTGCCGCGATGGCAGCGCGGGAGCGCCGCTTCGAGCGAGGGCGTCGGTTCATTTGAGCAAATCAGGAAGCCCACCGCGCGGCCGGGGAACAGCGCGGCCGCCGCGCGCATGTTCTTCTCGTAGGCTTCGAGGGAAAAAAGGTAGCGCCCACCGAGGAAGCCCGCGTAGTCACCGCGCCGAACGTGAATGCCCACGAGGACATCGCATTGCGCCCGCGCCGACGCGATGAGCGCGGCGACGGCGAGACGATGCCGTTCGGCCGGCTGGAAATACGCGCGGATCAGGTCGGGCTGTTCGAAGCGCACGTGACTGAGTTCGATCCAGCCGCCGATGATGATCACGCGAGCGGAGCGGAGCGAGTCGAGGAAAGGAAGGTGATCGATGCGCTGCTCGGCCGTGTGCGCTTCGTGCAGGCCCACGATCTTCACCCCGGGCATCGGTAGTCGCAACTTGCGGGCGACCCGCACGACCGCCGTTTGCAGCAGGTAAATGAATTCGCCGACGTTTCGTCCGCGGAGCCACGAAGGATGCGCTGGCCAGCGGCTGAGCGCGTCGCGGCTGGGCGCGGCGAACGAATCCGCATACTCACTGAAGCCGCAATTCACCACCCGGCCGCCGAGCTTCGCCGCCAGCGAGATCACGTAGCTGAACAGGAAGAGCCGGTTGCCGAGTTTGCCGGCCTTTCCCGCGACGATGAAGAGCGGACCGCCAGGGGCGCTCATCGGGCAGGCGACAGATCCGCGATTTCCCGCGACCACACCTCGTAAAGCCAGAGCGCGTAAATCGTGCGGGCGCCATCCCACGTGCCCGCGGTGAAATCAGTCCACGCAGCTTCCAGCAAACCACGGTCGAGATGGGCGAGGCAGGCCGCGTCGCTGGCGAAAATCGCGGACTCGACTTCGGCGCGCAGCGGTCCGGTGAACCACGCGGCAAGCGGCACCGGGAAGCCGCGCTTCGGACGATTGAGCGGCTCGTGGAGCTTGCGGGCGAGGCAATGACGCAGCACCAGCTTGCCGGGGCCGCCCGGCGGGAGCTTGAGCTGCGAAGGCATGCGCGCCGCGAGTGCGGCCACGCGCAAATCGAGGAGCGGCGTCCGCAGCTCGATCGAAGCGGCCATGCTCATCTTGTCGGCCTTCTGCAGCAGCGACTCGGCGAGCTGCCAGTCAAGGTCGAGCGCGAGCAGTTCGCTGAGCGTGTCGCGCTGGCTGCGATAGAGATCGCCCGCGATCGCCGCAGTTCGGTCGCGCACGTGCCGGAGCTGCGCCGGCGTGAGACCACGCGGATGGCGCACATCGCCCGGCAGACCCTCGATGCGCAGCGACACCGCCTCGCTTGCTCGCGAGCGATGCGCGCGGTCCGCGAGCCGCTGCCAGCGCGACGGCACGCCTGCGGGATCGGCCACGGGCAGGAGCGGAGCAAAACGCCGCAGCTTATCCGACCGCCGAAGCGTCGAAAGCATGCCGAGATAGCGCGCATCGTAACCGCCGAAGAGTTCGTCGGAGCCCTCGCCGGAGAGCAGCACCTTCACATGATCGCGCGCAAGCTCACAGACGCGCAGAACAGCAAACGCGGCGGGATCGCCCACGGGCTCGTCGAGATGCCGCGCGACGCGACCAATCTCCGCCGCGAGATCTGTGGCGCCCAGTTCGAGCGCATGATGACGCGAACGAATCTCCCGCGCGGTCTGCGCGGCACCTTCCGCCTCCGAATCGGCTCCTCCGAACCCGACGGTGAACGTCTGCATTCCCTCCGCATGCAAATCCTGCGCGTAAGCCGTGACCACGCGGCTGTCGAGCCCGCTGCTGAGCAAAACACCCACCGGCACGTCAGCGCGGAGATGGACTTTTAACGAATCGCGCAACGTGGCGTCGAGTGCCTCGATCGCCGGCTCGAGTTCATTCAGGTCCGGCTCCGCGCGCAGATCGTAGGCCCAATATTTTTTGATCGTGAGGCGCTCCGGCTGCGCGAGTGGCAGGGAAAGGAGGTGGCCGGCGGGCAGCTTCCAAATATGCCGGAAGTGCGTTCGCGGCGCCGGGAGCGACATCCAGCTGATGTAGTCGAGAAAGGCGTCCGGATCGCGCTCACGACTCACCCACGGCAGCACGAGCAGCGATTTCAGTTCGGAGGCAAAAGCGAATCGGTCTCCGAGCCGCGTGTGATAGAGCGGCTTCTGGCCGAAGTGATCGCGCGCGATCAGCAGGCGTCGATTCCGCGTGTCGAGAATGGCAAAGGCAAACATGCCGCGTAGATGCTCGACCATGCTTTCGCCGTGCTCTTCGAAAAGGTGCACGAGAACCTCGGTGTCGCTGTGGGTGCGAAAGCAGTGGCCGCGGGATTCGAGATCGGCGCGCAGCTCGACGTGATTGTAGATCTCGCCGTTGAAGACGACGGCCACATCGTTACCCTCGTTCCAGATCGGCTGCGCGCCGCCGGCCAGGTCGATGATCGAGAGCCGGCGCATGCCGAAGCTGAGATCGCCGGCCGCCACGAGCGAACCTTCGCCATCGGGACCGCGGTGCGCGAGAACGTCGAGCATGCGCCGCAGATGGGCGCGTGCTTCATTTTCGCACCAGGATTTTTCGACGAAGCCGGCAATGCCGCACATGAGTTGGGCGTAAGAAGTTTGCGCGTTTTAAGCCAGCTTTATGCCACCGCTCCGGCCGCGCGCCGCCCACGTCATCGACCGGGATTATCCTCGGCGAAGAGGTGCGGCGTGACCCGCTTCAGCCCATCGTCGAAAAAATATCCGCGCGTCGCGCCCGTGTAGTGGCGGCCCACGGCTTCGGTCGCAGCCGCGCGGGCGGTTGAGACTTCGTAGCGGCGCGGCAAGAGGCCACCCTTCCCGACCCGCGCCGCCCCGAGCATCGCCAGGGTCCGCGTCGCGTGCTCGAGCGAACCGCGCAGGATGGATGTTTGCGCCAGCGCGGTGTCGAAAAAATCGAGATCGAGCGCGGAGGTGTGGATGAGACTAATCCCTGCGTCCACCCGCGGCCAGAGCTTCACCCCGAGTTCGTCGCGTGCTTCCGCCGGAGTGACCAGCGAGTGCTCCTCGACGCCCTCAGTGAACCAACTCGTGATGTCGCCTCCCTCGGCCCAATCGACGAGTTCGCGGGGGTAATTGAAAAAGAGCACATCGTTATCGAAAACGAAGTAGCGCTCGGTGGAGCAATAGTGACGTGCATCGAAAATCTTCAGTGCCGCCGGATCGTCGCTCCGCAGCGTCTCGCAAAATGGAAAGGCGAGCAGCACCGGAGCCAGCGCGGCATTCGCCTCCTTGCGGCTGATGATCCAGGCCGGTGGAAAGAGCTCGCGCAGTTTCGCGACCGCAGCCTCACTCAGTGTCCCGTCGTCGTGGATCACCACTGGCCACGCCCTCTCCGTGAAATGAAACCAACTCGCCAGCATCCACGCCGCGAAACGCCAGTCGTGACTGCCGGTGACAACGTGGACGGGAGTTCCGACGGGCTCTTCCTTCGAAAAAGGAAACGTCCAGCTTTCAATCCGGGCGAGCGCCTGTGAATGCAAACTCGCGATCCGCGCCGACCGCTTGGGGCGACGGAAAAACGAGGAAAGAAGGCGTCCGGGTTGAGCGAGCATTCTGGGGTTCGTTTCTTTCCTGCGAAGCGCCCTCCAGCGCAAGCAGCAAAGCAACTGCGCGGGTGCCTGCGATTCACGACGATCCGTGACATTCGCCGATCCATGGGCGGGTGAAACGATCACCCGGTCTCAACCGATCTCGCGCTGGCAGAAGAAGAAAAGGATGGAATCGGGTCTCCTTCCCGGCACTGTCGCCGACCGAATTCCATCATCTCATGACCGAGCCAACTGCCGTTCCTCCGCAAGCCGCCACCGCCGATCGCGCGGCCTGCTGGATTGGTGCCCTCAGTCTTTTCGTGCTCCTCGTGTGTATCCTGC
>JBAVML010000222.1:0-13097 GCA_049690035.1 Chthoniobacteraceae bacterium | reverse complement strand
GTCCTCGAGCGGCACATTGACGAAGCATTCCTGCGTGTGCCACACGTCGAGATTCACCACCACGAAGATGAGGTTATCGCGCGCCACGGTGGCCTTCGAGTAGCAGAGCACGAGGTCACTATCGGCGTGCTGGAAACGCAGGTTGCGCAGCTGTTTCAGGGCGCGATTGTCGCGTCGCGCGAAGTTGAGGCGGGTAATCGTCTCCTTGATGTTGCACGGCGCGTTCCAGTCGCGGCCCTTGAACTGATATTTCTCGCTGTCCAGATACTCCTCCTTCGCGAGCTGCTTGTAGTCCCAGTCGCAGAGATTCAGGAAGTGGCGCACGTCGCCCGCGGGATTCCATTCCGCCTTCCAGAGGCCCGCGTTTTCACACAGCTCGAAGCCCGAGTAGATGCCGTAGATCGGTGAGAGCGTGGTGGCCAAAACTGCGCGCACGATGAACGCAGGACGCCCGCCGAATTGCAGGTAGCTCGGGAGGATGTCCGGCGTGTTCGGCCAAAGATTCGGGCGCATCACGTCGGCGAGATCGGTCTGCGTGAGTTCGGTGAAATACTCGGTCAGACCCTGCTTGGTATTGCGCCAGGTGAAGTAGGTGTAGCTGTGCGTGAAGCCGGCCTTGGCCAGCACGCGCATCATCTTCGGCTTGGTGAAGGCTTCGCTGAGAAAGACCGCATCGGGCCACCGCGACTGCACGCGCGTGATCAGATATTCCCAGAAGGACACCGGCTTGGTGTGCGGATTATCGACCCGGAAAATGCGCACGCCGTGCTCGCACCAAAACTCGATCACGCTCGCCAGTTCGCTCCACATCGCCCGCCAGTCGGGGTTGTGAAAGTTCATCGGATACACGTCCTGATATTTTTTCGGCGGATTCTCGGCGTATTTGATCGTACCGTCGGGTCGTTGGTAGAACCAGCCGGGATGCTCGTGGACGTACGGGTGATCCGGCGAGCAGTTGATTGCAAAATCCAGCGCCACCTCGAGCCCGCGCGCCTTGATCTCGCCGACCAGCCAGTCGAAGTCGGCGAGCGTGCCGAGTTCAGGCGCGACGTCTTTGTGGCCGCCGCCGTTCGGGCAATTCTGGTGGCGATTGCCGATCGCGTAGGGCACGCCGGGCTCGCCGGGTTCGCAGGTTACCGAGTTGTTGCGGCCCTTGCGCGCGGTTACGCCGACGGGATGGATCGGCGGAAAATAAATCACGTCAAAGCCCATCGCCTTCGCGTCGTCCACGCGCCCGAGGCAGTCGCGGAAAGTGGAGCCGCGATCCGGCAAGCCCTCCGCGGAGCGTGGGAAAAACTCATACCACGCTGCGAACCCCGCGCCATGCCGATCCACGATCGCGCGTGGGTATTCGGGACGGTAAAGGCCTGGCACCGGTGGGGACTTTACCTCGGCGACCTTTGCTTTCGCCCGGGAGCCTCTCTTCTTGCCGCGAGGTTCCGCCGCTGGCGGCGCCGGATTCCCGCCCTCCACCAGCTCGGCGGGCGAGGGAAGATTGAGTAGGAATTCGCACGCCTCCCGCCGGTCCGCCCAAGTCGTCATCAAGGCCTCGAGTTCCGGACGGTGGAGCAGCTGGTTCACCGCTTCGGGCTTCGCCTTGCGGATTTCCTCGGCGAGGGCGAGCAGCCGCTTGGAGTCCGCCTTGCGCCCGGCGCCGGCGGCGAGCGCAGCGGCATTTTCCAACAGGCCTGCGCCTTCCAGCGTCTCGCTGGTGAGATCCGGCTGCGCGGCGGCGAATTTCACCGCGAAGTCGTGCTGCCACGTCCGGAAGAAATCGCCCCATGCCTCGACCGTGTATTCGTAGATCGCATTCTCGAAGACGGAAAAGGTCGCCGACCAGCGATCCTGGGCGCGGAGCAGCGGCGTCATCGGCGTCTCGTGCCACTTCGCCGCGCCGAGCTTGCGCCACTTGAGCACGGCGGAGACGACATCGTGCCCGCCCTTGTAGATATCGGCCTCCACGAGCGTGTCTTCGCCGGTCACGCGCTTGATCGGATAACGCCCCCCATCGACGAGCGGCGAAACGTTCTCGATCACGACGGAAGGCGGCTGGGGCATCATTGCGCGTCGATTGTGGCGTGCCGCCCGCGCTGCCCGCAAGTCTGGCCGCACCCGATGCGCCTAGCGATGCGCCGCGCGCGCGGTTATTCGTGGTGAAATCATGAACCCTTCGCGCACCTCCCGCTTCGCCGCCTTCCTGTCCCTCGCGCTCGTTCTCTCTTCCGGCCTCGCCGCGCAGGAAGCCACCCCGAAGGCCGAGCTCAGCGCCCCGATCTGGGACGTCGCCGCGCTCGCGGCCGCGCCCAAGACGTTCCCAGCCGAGCCGATCCGCGCGGAGGGAATGAAGGCTATTTTCTTTGAAGGCCTGCCCTATCAGGGCAAGCCGACGCGCGTCTTCGCCTGGCTCGGCCTTCCGAAAGTGGAGCAAGGGAAGAAGGCACCGGGCATCGTGCTCGTGCATGGCGGCGGCGGAACGGCGTTTGAAACGTGGACGCGACTGTGGCTGGAGCGCGGCTACGCGGTGATCGCCTTTGATGCGTGCGGCTCCATTCCCCTGCACACCGCCGACGGGAAAAAATGGCAGCGGCACGACGCGGGTGGGCCTCCCGGCTGGGGCGGTTGGGATCAAATGGCGGAAGCGCGCGAGGACCAGTGGACGTATCACGCGGTCGCCGATGGGCTGCTCGCGCACTCGCTCCTGCGTTCGCTGCGGGAAGTCGATCCCGAGCGGATCGGCGTGACCGGCATCTCGTGGGGCGGCTATCTCACCTCGATCCTCGCGGGCGTCGATCAGCGCTACAAATTCGCCGTGCCGGTGTACGGCTGCGGTTTCACCAACGAACACACCTTCGCCAGCAGCCTCGAAAAGCTCGGACCGGAAAACGCCGCGCGCTGGATGCAGTGGTGGGATCCATCGAGCTACCTCGCCGCCGCGACCATGCCGATCCTCTGGGTGAACGGCACGAACGACTTCGCCTACACCATGAACGCCTGGCAGAAATCGTATCGCCTGCCGCAGAGTTCACACACGCTCTGCCTGCGGCCGCGCATGCCGCACGGCCACGGCGCCGCCGGTGAAGGCCCGAAGGAAATTCACGTCTTCGCCGAGAGCATCGTGAATGGCGGCGAACTGCTGCCGATCATCACTGACCAGGGCCGCGAGGGACGAAAGGCGTGGGCCACCTTTGACAGCGCGCGCCCGATCCCCAAGGCGGAACTGCATTACACCAAAGACACCGGCCCGTGGCCGAAGCGCCTGTGGGAAGCCACGCCCGCGACGATCGCCGAGGGCGTCGTCACCGCCGAACTGCCAGAGGGCACGCGCGTCTATTTTCTGAATCTCACCGACGACCGCGACTGCGTGGTCAGCAGCGAGCACGAGGAACTCGAGCCGTAGAAATCACGCGCCGTTTTCAAACCGATAGCCGATGTCGCGGATGGTGTGGATGAAGGTGGGGCGATGCGGCTCGGGCTCGATCTTGCTGCGGAGCGTGGTGACGCAGCGATCCACGCTGCGGGCGGTGACTATGACGCTGTTGCCCCACACCGCATTCATGATGCCGTCGCGGGTGAGCGCGCGGCCCGGGCGCTGAAGGAAGAATTCGAGCAGGCGGAATTCCTTGCTCGTGAGCGCGACTTCGACGCCATCCTTGAGCAGCCGATGCGACTCGGTGTCGAGCCGGCAATTCCCGAACGCGTACGAAGCTGCCGCCCCGATATGGCGGCGGAGAAACGCCTGCACCCGCGCGACGAGTTCGCGCACGCTGAATGGCTTGGTGATGTAATCGTCCGCGCCGAGTTCGAGTCCGCGCACGATGTCCTCCTCCTGACCTTTCGCGGTGAGCATGAGGATCGGCATCTCGAGTTTTTCCGCCCGCACCGCACGGCAGATTTCGAAGCCGTTGACCTTGGGCAGCATGATATCGAGCAGGATGAGATCCGGAGCGCCATTGAGCGCGGCGTCGAGGCCGTCTTCGCCATTGCGCACCGTTTGCACGCGGAAGCCGCGCGTGGCGAAGTTGTCTTTCAATACGCGAAGGATCGTGGCGTCGTCTTCGATGATGAGGATCTTCGCGGTGTTCATGCGGTGCTCGCGGGAATTTCGATGGTGAACGTGCTGCCGCGCCCGGGCTCGCTCGCGACGCTCACGCTACCGCGATGCGCCTCGACGATCGAACGCACGATGCTCAGCCCCAGTCCGCAGCCGCCCGCCGTGCGCGCGAGGCGCTGGTCCGTCTGGTAAAAGCGCTCGAAGACGCGCGCGCGTTCGTGCGGCGAAAGGCCGAGGCCGTTGTCCTCGACCGCAAAGCGCACGCTGCCGTTGTGTTGTTCGGCGCGGAGGGTGACGTGTTTTTCGTCGCCGGAATATTTCCACGCGTTGTCGAGCAGGTTGAGCAGGGCGGTGGTGAGCGCGTCGGCATCGGCGCGGAGCGCGGGGAGGGGATCGGCGATTTTCGTTTCAAAGGTGCAGCCGGATTGATGCGCGCGTTCGCCGAAGGCGGCGACGGAATTCGCAACGATCTGCGCCGGCGGGACGCTCGCGAAGTGGAAGTGGAACTTGTTTCGCTCGAGCCGCGAGAAAGTGAGGAAATTTTCGATCAGCCGGCTTAGTCGCGCGTTCTCGGTGGCGAGGAGCTGCAAGTATTCGCGAGTGGTTTTCTCATCGAGCTTCTCGGTTTCGAGCAGCGTCTCGACCAGCGCGCGCATGGCGGTGAGCGGCGTTTTCAATTCGTGCGAGACCGTGGCGACGAGATCGTTCTTCAGCCGCGCGAGCTGCACCTGGCGGCCAAAGCTCCGCGCGAGGAAGGTGGCGAGCAGCGTCATCGAGGCGATCACGGCGCAACCGATCCAGAGGTAATTTTCGACGCGCCGGTTGGCGGTAGAGTCGAAGAACTGGCGATCGTCGAGCGTGAGCGCGAGGCGCCAGCCGGGGAACTGCGGTGCGAGCGAAGTGGTCACCAGCGTGGCGTCGGTGATGGCGTCCTCGCCGGGCGCGATCACCGCGATCCGGACCTCCGCGGGAAGCGGCGGTTCGCGCATGATTTCATCGAGCGCGGTGCGCAAGGCGGTGGTGGAATACAACGCCAGCGCTCGTTTCCCCGGCGAGGCGACGCTCCACACATTCGGCAACTCGGTGGTGCGCAGTGAGTCGGGCAATTCGGGTTGCGGATGCAGTTCGAGGAAGCTCGCCGCCAGTTCCTCGGCGGCGAGCGTCGGCAGTTCCACTCCCGGCGCCAGCCGCTGCAATTCACGCATCAGAAACCGCCGCTGCGCGGCGGGCAACGGCGACGTGTAGTCATTCACGCGATCGCGCAGTCGCCGAGCGAGCGTTGGATTCTGCGGATCGCCTTCGAGCGCGAGTAAGTCCGCGTTGGCGTCCGCAAGTCGGTTCTGCGTGTCGATCTGCGGATAGCTCACGCGACCGTTGCCATCGAAGCAGACCACGCTCTCGGCCCACTTACCGCGCACGGCTTCCGCAAAAAGCGCGGCGCCCGTTTTATCGGCATCGAAGCGCTCCAGCGCGCGCTGCCACAGCTCCTGCAGGAGTTTCTGCTTCAATGTTAGGTGGCCGCGATAGGCCACGGCGAGTTTCTCCCGCACGGCGAGCCGCTCATTGCGCATCGCTTCCCGCATGAACCAGAGCACGCAACCGATGGCCACCAGCACCACGAGCAGTAGCAACGCGAGCGTGGGCCAGGCACGGATGTCCTGGCCCACGCGGCGCGGAAAGATGCGGAAGCGGCCGGTCACTTCGTCGTGCGATAGCTCGTGAGGATGTTCTCGAAGGACGCCTTGAGCGCGTCGAATTTTTCCGGCGCGCTGGCGATCACGAAGAACTCGGAAACCTTCGGGCCGAGCGCATGAACGAGGTAATACACCTTCGTTTTGTCGCCTTCGGTATAATCGGCGATGCAACCCACCGCTAGGCGTCCGGCGATGTTCAGATTCTTCCAACTGTCCGCGCGCACCTTGGCATTCTTCATTTCGCGGAGCGAACTCTCGGCCCACGCGCGAGGCGATTGCCGGGCCGCCGTGCTGAGGGAATCGGTCGCGAAGAGACGCAGGCCGCCATCTTCCTGGTCGGCATTCGCGTCGTAGGTTCGGATGAGCGCTTGCTTATCCACCGGACCTCTCCCGAAGCGGTGGACGAGCCACTCGGCCGGCGCCGTGAAGCTGATGCCGAGTTCGTCGTCCTTGAACGCGACCGGCGCGCTGGCTTTGCGTTGTGTAATCGAGGCGAGTTCGCCGATCGCCCCGCCGCCTTCGAACTTCACGAGATAGTGGCGTGCGTCGGTGGAATACCAGAGCGTTTGGCCGATGCTGAGCTGGAGTTTGAAGCAGTCGAACTTTCCCGCGGGAACGACGAGCGGTTCCGTTTTCACGACTTCGACCACGATGGGAACCGTGCCGCCTCCGGCCAGTGTCGTCACCACTTTGATCGTCGCCTTGTAACCGTCCTTGAGCGGGAGGAGTCGCGCGAGGTGGAAGAATTGTTCGTTGTCGAAGACCGTTTTCTCCAGCGGGAGCTTCGTGGTTTCGCTGCTGCCAGCTTTCCGGACCTCGATTTCACCAGGGTGAAACACGGCAGATGCTTCGCCGAGCATGGTGTGTTTCCACCTGCTTGTGAGCGGCTCGAACGTGGCCGCATCGGCATCGACGCTGCTCACCGATTCCCCGCCGGCGCTCATAAATCGCCCGAGCCGCCAGACTTTGCGTCCGTTGGATTCCATGAGATCGGCGCGGGTTTCCATCGCTCCGATCTCCGCGCCGTTCGCGAGGGTCAGCCGAAGCACTAGGCGCTCGCCATCGGACCAGGTCACGGGTCCGAGCGCGAGCTCGGCGGGAAGATGCGCGCGGGCTTTGGCGACGAGATCCTTTTCGCCGGGGAAATCGCGGACCAGCTTCTCGAAGGCCGCCGTGGCTTCGGCGTCGCGTTTCTTTTTCTGGAAACAAAGTCCGAGCCGATACTGCGCTTGCGCGGCGAGCGACTGGTTCGCTTTCGCCTCGGTGACGAGCTGCCGATAGATGGCGATCGCGCCGTCCACGTCGCCTTTGGTTTCTTCGGTGTAGATGCCTTTTTCGAGCAGCTCAGAAGGTGGCGACGCGGCGCAGGAGACGCACGGCGCCAGCGCGATCGAGGCGGCGAGAATGAAGACGCGGGAGGAGGTGAGCAGGGATGTTTTCATGGGGATGAACTTGAAGCCGCTTTGTTACGCCTGTGTTACCTCGCCATCCCGTGTTTGTCCCGCTCCATGCGGGGAACTCCCGGTTGACCCCGTGGGGCATGCCCCCCATAGTGCGCGGCTCGCGAAATCCGCCCTATGCCGCTCAACCGTATCCGCAATTTTTGCATCATCGCGCACATTGATCACGGCAAGACCACGCTGTCCGACCGCCTGCTCGAGTTCACCGGCACGATCGCAAAGCGCGACGCGGAGGCGCAGCTCCTCGATTCCATGGACCTCGAGCGCGAACGCGGCATCACGATCAAGATGCACCCAGTGGCGATGACCTATAAGGCGAAGGACGGGCACACTTACAAACTCAACCTGCTCGACACGCCGGGGCACGTGGACTTCGCCTACGAAGTCTCCCGCTCGCTCGCCGCCTGCGAAGGCGCGCTGGTCATCGTCGATGCGGCGCAGGGCGTGGAAGCGCAGACCGTTGCCACGGTGCATCTCGCGAACAAGCAGGGCCTGACGACGATCCCGGTGATCAACAAAATCGACTTGCCCAACGCCGACATTCCGACGGTCAAAAAGCAGCTCGAGGAAATCCTCTCCATTCCCGCCGAGGAAGCCATCCTCGCCAGCGCCAAGGCCGGCATCGGCATTGAAGACATCCTCGAAGCGATCATCGCGCGCGTCCCGCCGCCGAAGAAATGGGACGACGACAAAGTCCGAGCGCTCGTCTTCGACTCGACGTTCGACACCTACCGCGGCGTGGTCACTTATGTCCGCATGATGAGCGGCACCATCCACGCGGGGGACGGGGTGAAGATGATGAGCAACAACCGGCCCTACGAGGTGAAAGAGGTCGGCGTCTTTCGCCCGAAGATGCACGCGATGACGGTGCTGAATCCCGGCGATACCGGCTACGTCATCGCCAATATCAAGACGACGAGTGAGATCAAAATCGGCGACACGCTCACCGGCACCTTCAATCCCGCGACTGTGCCGCTGGAGGGTTTCCAAGTTGTGCAGCCGATGGTCTTCAGCGGCATCTACCCGATCAACACCGCCGACTTCGAGCACCTCAAGGCGGCGATGGGCAAGCTCCAGCTCAATGACTCGTCATTCGTCTTTCAGGCGGAATCGAGCGTCGCGCTCGGCTTCGGTTTTCGCTGCGGCTTCCTCGGACTGCTGCACATGGAGATCATCGTGGAGCGGCTCCGGCGCGAGTACGACATGGACATCATCGCGACCTACCCGTCGGTGATCTATGAGGTGGTGAAGACGAACGGCGAAACGCTCCAGGTGGACAACCCCGATTTCCTGCCCGACGCAAGCGTCATCCAGGAGATCCGCGAGCCGATCGTGAAGTGCTTCATCATGGTGCCGAACGAATACATTTCCGGCCTGATGCAGCTCATCATGGATAAACGTGGGATCCTCGATCACACCGAGACGCTCGATAGCAAGCGCGTCATGCTCACCTGCATCCTGCCGCTCAACGAGATCGTCGTCGACTTCAACGACAAGATTAAGTCGATCACCCGAGGCTACGGTTCGATGGATTACGAGCATGCCGGCACGCGTGCGGATAAGTTAGTGAAGTTAGACATCCTCGTGAACGGCGAGCCGGTCGATGCGTTCAGTTCTATCGTGCATCGGGATAAAGCCGAGAGTCGTGGCCGCCAACTCGCGGCCAAGCTCAAGGAAGTCATCCCGACACAGCTTTACCAGGTCGCCATCCAAGCCGCGATCGGCGGCAAGATCATCGCCCGCGAAAGCGTGAGCGCGATGCGCAAAGACGTGACTGCCAAGTGCTACGGCGGCGATATTTCGCGCAAACGCAAGCTGCTCGAAAAACAGAAGGAAGGTAAGAAGCGGATGAAGTCCATCGGCCGGGTGAACATCCCGCAGGAAGCCTTCATCGCGGTGCTGAAGACGAACTGACGGTACGCCGGGCAGGACTGATTGCCCGCCGCGAATAGAATCACGTGGACGGCTCAACCCATCTCTGTGATGTTCCGCGCGATCATGAAAGTCTTCATCAGCTATTCCGGCTCCGATGAAAAGTGGGCGAATCTGCTTCGCCAACGATTGCCTCAAGAGGGCATCGATGTTTGGAATCCCGGCTTGGAAATCGCCCCCGGAGAGAACTGGGGCCTCAAGTATGGAAAAGGTTTGGAAGCTTCCGATGCCATGATCGTGCTCCTTTCGCCAGACTCGGCGAAATCCGATTGGGTGCGTCACGAAATCGAGTACGCGCTCAGTGCTCCCCGTTTCCGCGACCGACTGATTCCAGTTTTGGTCCGACCCACCGCAGACATTCCCTGGATCCTCGCCAAACAGAAAATCATTCGGGCCGGCAAGGACATCGACGAGACCGTTCGGGCGGTAGCCAGTGCGCTCAAGGACACTAAAGCTGCGGCGTGAAAACGAGGAAAGCGCTGCGTGGTCGCTTGCCCCGCGAGGTTTTTCTTTCCCATGCGAGTGGCGATCGGAAAATCGCGCAGCGCATCGCGGAGATGCTCCGTTCTCACGGCGTGCCGGTCTGGTACAGCCAGACTAATCTTCTGGGTGCACAGGAATGGCACGATGAAATCGGGCGGGCATTGGCACGGTGTGATTGGTTCCTAGTTGTGTTGTCACCAAAGGCCGTCAGCTCGAGGTGGGTGAAGCGAGAGCTCCTTTACGCTCTTCGTAGTCCGCACTTCGAAGATCGCATCGTCCCAATCCGGCATCGCCCTTGCAACCTTGATAAGCTCTCATGGACCTTGGACGATTTTCAGATCATCGACTTCACGCATGAGTTCGCCGCCGGTTCCGAGGGTCTTCTTCGCACTTGGGGAATCGGCTATGCCGACCCTCGGTGATCGATCGTAAGTCCAGACCGTGGTGGGCGAGGACTCAATCCCGGCTGCGCAGCTTGGAGAGCAGGCGGAGGATTTCGAGGTAGAGCCAGACGAGGGTGACGAGCAGGCCGAAGCCGCCGTACCACTCCATGTACTTCGGCGCGCCGCCGCGGGCGCCGCTTTCGATCATGTCGAAGTCGAGGACGAGGTTCATCGCGGCGATGGCGACGACGAAGAGGCTGAAGCCGATGCCGATGAGTCCATTCCCGAAAATGCCGGGGATCTGGATGTGGAAGAAGCCGAGGACCATTGAGACGAGATAGACAACCGCGATGCCGCCGGTGGCCGCGATGACGCCGGTGCGAAAACCGGCGCTGGCGCGGATGAGTCCCGCCGAATAGGCGGCGAGGAGCGCGGCGAGCGTGCCGAAGGTGAGCATCACGGCCTGAATGACGAGGCCGGGCATCTGCCGCTCAAAGGTGGACGAGAGGCCGCCGAGGAAAAGTCCTTCGAGCACGGCGTAGAGCGGCGCGGTGACGGGTGACCACGTTTTCTTGAACGTAGTGACAAGGCCGACCACGAAGCCGCCGATGGCACCGCCGATGAGCCACGCGCTCGCCGAGCCGACCTGCCCCTGCCAGAAAAGATGCCATGTGTAGGAGGCGGCGAGTGTGGTGAGGATGAGCAGGATCGCGGTCTTGTTGACCGTGCCCTGGACGGTCATCGCCTCGCCGGGGATGACGCGGCCAGCGTCGTTGAAGGCGGTGGTGGAGAGAGTGGGATTGCCGGACATAAAGTGGACGCAAGGTAAGCGGCGCGGGCGCGAAAGCGAGCGGGCAAACGATCGGCGTCACAGGGTCGTCATTTGAAGATGGCGCAGCCGCTGCTACCCTCAGCGCGTTCAGTCGGTTCGTTTTTCGCTCCCTTGTTTTCCAATCTCATGTCGTCCCTTCCCCTCAACTCCTGTGCCCGCTTTTGTCTCGCGCTGGTCGTCGTCTCAGCAGTCGCTGGTGCGGCTGAGGACCTTCCTGCGAATCTCGGGAGTGGATTGCGGCAGCTGGTGGCGTGGCATGTAGCGAATGCCCGGAATCTCCCGCCGGAGCGCCGCGCCGCGGCCGTGCAGGAGCAAGTGCAGGCGGAGAGCAGGCACATGCAAGCTGACGCCGCGGGGCGGGTGGTGGTGGATGTATACCTCGACGGACGTGCGCCGGAGGCCGACGTGCGCGCCGCGCTGGCCGCACTCGGCGTCGAGGTCTTTGCCTCGCTGACCGCAGGCACCAGCACCGCGGCGAAGCATGGCGTGATGAGCGCCTACCTCCCGGTGGAGCGCGCGGTTGCCGCGGCGAAACTGCCGGGCGTGCAATCCGTGATGCTCGTGCACCGACCGTGGCGCCGCGTGGGGGCGAAGACCAGCCAGGGGCTGCCGCCCATGAAGGTAAACGCGGTGCAGCGTCGGAAATTCACGGGCGCAGGGATCACCGTCGGCGTGCTGTCCGACAGCTACGACGTTACCTTTCCCACCGCGGCCATGAACGTGCAGCGAGGCGACCTTCCCGGAATCGGCAACCGCGCGAAGCATCTCATGCCGGTCAGGATCCTCGGGGAAGGCGATCCGGCGGATTTTTACAACATCGATGAAGGCCGTGCCATGCTCCAGATCATCCACGACGTGGCGCCGGATAGCGCGCTGGTCTTCTGCGGAGTCGGGGCGACTCAGGCGACGTTTGCGGAGTCCATCCGGCGTCTGCGGACGGAGGGGAATTGCGACGTGCTGGTGGATGACATCGGGTTCCCCGATGAGCCTTTTTTCTCCGACGGGATCGTCGCGCAGGCGGTGGAGGATGTGGTGAACAGCGACACGCTCGGCGGCAAGAAAGTGCTCTTCTACAGCGCCGCGGGAAACAATGGCGCGTTCGGATACGAGGCCGACTTCGCCGCGGTGAGCGATGCGGACGCGCGTGCGGCCGCTGTCTCGGGAAACAGCCCGAGACTTAGCCAGGTTCCCACGGAGCTGACGGGCGGCGGTTTTCATAATTTCGCCGCCGGCCCTGGGACGGATATCGTCCAGAAATGCGTCATCAGTGGGCTTTACGCGGAGCTGAATTTTCAATGGAACGACCTCTTCAACGCGGCAGCCATGACGTCTGATTTCAACGTCCTGGTTTTCGATGGATTCGGAAACTACCGCGGCGATGTCTCCGGCGTGGACGACAGCTTCGCGACGGGACAGGCCCGCGAACTCGTGTCCCTCGAAGCGAACCCGGATTCGTCCGAGCGAGTCTATCAAATCGTCATTGCGCGGAGATCCGGCGGCACGGGGGCCGCGCAGCATTTTCGCTATCTCATCGACGCCGAAGGCAATGTCGGCGGTACGTATTTCAACATGAAACTCCCGGCGATCTTCGGCCACAGCGGTGCTCGCAGCGCGGATGGCATCGGAGCCTATGCTTACAACCGGCTCGCGCGGCCCGAGGAGTTCACCTCGTTCGGGCCCGTCTCGATTTACTTCGACGATGCGGGCAATCGCCTGGCGACTCCCGAAGTGCGATTGCAGCCGACCGTCTCCGGCCCGGACGGTGTCGCGACCTCGATGGTGAGATTCAATCCCTTCTTCGGGACGAGCGCGGCGGCACCGCACGTGGCCGCGGCGGCCGCGCTGATTCTCCAGGCGGCGGGCGGTCCCGGTTCGCTCGATGCAGCCCAGGTGCGTCAGACCTTGCAGGCGACCGCACGGCCCCACGATCTCGAGCCCCTGACGGCGACGGCGAGTTCCACCACGAACGGCACGGTGACTCTCACGGGTTTCGGCGACGTGAGCCGGGTCTCTTCGGAGTCGGAGAATTTCTTCACCCTCGAGTTCGCCGGACCCGCTGGTGCGCAATTGAAGAGCATCCTCATCGATCTCACGCCTGCGGGTTTGAAGTTCGACACCTCCGCCGACCTCGGTTTTCCCTTCACCGTCGGCAGCACTTCCGGCGGCGTGGCGGCGCCGGTCAACGGCGTGGTCCTGCCCGGCCTGCGCAAGCTGCTCGTGACGTTCGGCAGTTTCCCGCCCGGTGGGAAGGTGACCTTCGGC
>JBAVML010000221.1:0-6504 GCA_049690035.1 Chthoniobacteraceae bacterium | reverse complement strand
TCGAGCGCCGCACCGGCCAGCTCTCCGGCGCTGCGATCCGCCAGCGCATCAGCCTCCAGCCGCACGGCGGCCGCTGGATTTTTGCGCTCGACCGGCCCACCGGCGACCAGCCGAAATTTGAGCTGATGCCCGGCGGCTACCTGCTCAATCCGCGACTGATCTTCAACCCGCTGCACTACGAAGTGGTCTCGCGCCCCGACAACCGCGAACTCACCCTGCCCATCGAACAAATGCGCGCGGCGCTGGCCCCCGCGGTGCGAGGCCAGCCGTCGGCGCAAGTGCTCGCGCTGGTCCAGAGTTGGAAGCGAGGCGACGCGAGCGGACGCGAGATCGTCGAGCGCGCGCTGCATCATTTCCACGAGGAGAAATTCAGCTACTCGCTGAATCCCGGCACCTACGGCGAAAATGCGCTGGACGATTTTCTCTTCACCCGCCGGGTCGGCTTTTGCGAGCACTACGCCGCGGCGTTTGCCTCGCTGATGCGGGTGGCCGGGCTGCCTTCGCGCGTGGTCATCGGCTACCACGGCGGCGAGCTGAATCGCATGGGCAACTACGTCATCGTGCGGCAGAGCGACGCGCACGCGTGGACCGAAGTGTGGCTGCAGGACAGCGGGTGGCTGCGGGTCGATCCCACCGAAGTCATCGCGCCCGACCGCATCAGCTCGGGACTCGCTTCCTTTCTCCAGACGCGCGGTGCCGGCGCGGAACTCGACGGCCGGAGCGAATCGGACACGGCGATCGGCTGGCGCGATTTGCTTCGCGAACTGCGCCTCGGCTGGGACGGCATCAACTACCAGTGGGAACTGCGCGTGCTGAACTTCGACGAGGAGGATCAGCGCACCCTGCTCACGCAACTCGGCCTCGAGAACCGCTGGACCGAGGTCGCCGGATGGAGCGCGGGAACGGTGCTGCTACTGCTCGGCGCGATCTCCCTGTGGCTCCGACGCCCGGCGCGCTCGCGGCGCGAAGCAGCGAGCGGCGCGTGGTCGGACTTCTGCCGCACGCTCGCGGCGGCCGGTGTGACTCGGGAACGGTGGGAAGGTCCGCTGCATTTCGGCAAGCGCGCGGCTGCCGTCCTCGCCGAACACAGCACCGCAATCATGAATGTCGCCGATCTCTACGCCCGGTTCCGCTACTCCCCGGCGCCGCCGAGCGCGCGCGAACTGATCGCCGCGGTGCGCGCGCTGCCGGACCTGAGAGCGAGAATGACCGACGGAAAGTGATCCATGGGAACGCTGCGGGTTGCGCGTTGAACTTCACGGGTCGTTGGTCATTGTCCATTCGTCATTGCCATGAACCGCTACCTCCTCGCCGATCTCAACGCCATCGACCCCGTCCGCTGCCCGTGCGGCTTCACCCGCCGCGCTTTCGCCACGCCGGAGAATTCGCTCTCCACGCTGCACATTGTGGACATCCAGGAAGACTCGCGCACGCATTACCACAAGAAGATGACCGAGATCTACCTCGTGCTCGAAGGCGAAGGGCACATCGAACTCGACGGCGAACTCATCCCGATCAAGCCGATGACTTCCATCATGATCCAGCCCGGCTGCCGCCACCGCGCGATCGGGAAACTGAAGATCGTCAATGTCGCCATCCCCGCCTTCGACGAGGCGGATGAATGGTTCGATTGAGCAACTCGCCTGCGCCGCGACCGCTCTGACTAGGTCGTCGCCAGGCCGAAAGCTTCCTTGGTGTTAATGATGGTCGTCCGTGCGCCCAGCTTTCTGGCCTGCTCCACCATATCCCTGGTTCCACCCGGGCCATCTCCGCCTTCCCCGTCCCAGAGCGCGATCAGCGTGGTGTGTTCGCCGCCGAGCGCGATCGCGTTGTGCAGCATCCACAGATTGTTGCGCTCCCAGATTTTGTAGTCGGGCTTTCCGGACGCGAGCCATTTCGGCATCTCCGGGCCCTCGGCGAGCCGGCGCACTTCCGTCTCGCGATTCTTGCTGGCGAGGAGATTGCGAAAACGCGCCTCCCAATTGCCGTCCGCTGGCGCCACCGACTCGTTGATGAACATGTTTTCGGGCAGCGCGAGATAGACGTGCGTCGGGATGCCGAGCTCGGCGCACACTTCGTGAAAAAGAATGTCTCCGCCGCTGGCCGCGCCCGCGAGACCGAGCTTTGGCCCCTCTTCGGAGCCGCTCCACGCGCGCACGATCTCTTCCTTGATCCGCTCGCGCGCGACGGCTTCTTTCTCGGCCGGAAAACGCGCCGGTTTCGTCTTCGTGCGGCCGGGGCTGTCCATCTGGTGCCCGGTGAAAAGGAGCACCTTGAGTGGCGCCTTTCCTTTTTCCACGGGCGGCGCGGGAGGGAAGACCGCGAGTGCCGCGGCGACATTTGCGCTGAGGATGCCGAGCCTCGCGTAGATCTCCAGTTGGCCGCGCCCTGAGCTGATGGCGAATGGATCGGCACCATCCATGATGGCCTGGTAGGCGGCCGCCACGCGTGGTGGCTTGTTGAGGGTCAGGCATTTGAAATCCGCCTGGCTGAAGTCGAGCCAGATGTCGCGCGTGCCGGCCCGCTGGTGACGTGCCGCCGCGGCTTCGAGGGACTGTTCGACAGCGGCGGCGAGTTTGGTCCGCAATTTCTCGAGCGCCATCAGCGCAGCCTGCGCCTCCTCGCTTTCATCGAACTGCGCGTCCCACGCGTCGGGCAGCGCGCGGGCGAGTTCCAGGCGCACGGTGAGAAGGGCGAGCGCGTTGAGCCCCGGAAAAAATTCATTTTGATCCTCGGAATAACCCCGCGCGTACTGCTCCTGCGCTTCGACCAGTGCCTTGGATTGAAGCGCTTTCCCGGCGGGCTTGTCCTCATTTTCCCAGCTCTTCTGCCAGCGCCGCTTGGCGTTGCGGCCCAGCAGCGCAAAGGCCTCCGCGCGTTGCTTGGGCGTGAGGGCGCTCGCGCCGAGCACCTTCTCCAGCACCGTGTCGGAGGCCGCGATATCCTTCAGCCGCTCATAGATCGTCCCGAGCAGGAGGAGCGCTTCGATGTCATCGGGATCGAACGCCAGGACCGCCACCCAGACTCCTCGCGCAACGGCATTCGCGCCCAGCTTGAAAAGCGCACGACCCACCGTCCGCAGACCTTCGACTTCCCACTGGAAACCGTGCGCCTCCGCGGCCAGAAGCGCGAGGTCGCCCGGTTGCTTTCGCTCGTGCGCGCGCCGCACTTCCAGCTCGAAATCTTCGGGCACCGTGAGCAGCGCTTCGCGTGACGGCGGCTCCAGCTTCGGCAGCAGGAGAAAGACCGGGCTGTCCTGCCGGTCGGACGCGAGGGTCTGGCGCAGGCCCTCGATGAGTTGCGGCAAAGTCTCGGCGGGTTTGTCGCGATCGTATTCCAGATAGCGGTCGGTCTTAAGGTCGAAAGGCACTTCATCGCCTTTGCAGCGGATCATGTACGTCCGTCGATCGCGCAGCCCGTGCCGCACGCCGAGCTCGTAGAAGACGTTAGCGTTGTGAATTGAGATGTCTGCAATCACAACGTCGGCCAGCAAGAGCTGCTCGAACATATCGGTGCGGATATTGCCCGCATAAGCGAGCAGGCCGGTCGTGCCTCCCGGGATTTTCAGCGCAGCCAGCGCGGGCCGGATCAGGTCGGCCTCGACCTTGTCGAAATCTATCCCGTTCTTCTCGCCAAACGGCCGGACGATAAAGGCGTTCATTTTGTGGAAAGCTCGCGCGGCTGCTGCGTTGCAAACCGCGCTGCAAGGTGCTCGATCCAGGTCATCATCATGTCGGTGCGCTCCAGTTGAGGGTTCGACGGCTTGTCTGGCGAAATCACGACCCGAAGGCAAGTCCGGCGTCGCAACCTATCGAAGATCACGCTTCGCCAAGTCCAGATTTCTCCGCGCCGCTTGCTTGCGTCAGGTTACGGGCGAGTCCGGCGTTCCTCATGAATCGCCGTTTCATTCCCCTCATTTTTGCGGCAGTGCTTTCCGGCTGCGCATCGTTCGACCAGTCCGAACTCGCTCAGGTGCGCGGGCACGGAGTGGCTCCGGCGGTGGTCACCAAGCTCGATCGTGGTGACCCCGTCGCGCCGGCCGATGTCATCGAGCTTACGCGGCGCGGCGTGCGGGATGAATGGATCATCCGGCAGATCGAGGACCACGGTGTGGATTCCTTCATTGCGCGCAGCGATGTGGCATCGCTCCGCCGGGCGGGGGTGCGACCGGCGGTGATCGATGCGCTGCTCCGGGCGTCGGATCTATTTTCGGATAACTATCGCGACCGGAATTCAGCCTACTACGGATCGTATTATAGCGATCCCTACTTCGGTTACTACGATCCTTATCCCGGCTATTGGTCAGGCGGCGTGGGCGCTTCGTTTGTCGTGCCGCTGGGTCACCATCACCACCATCACCATCGGTAGCTTGGCGCGACTATCCGCGCATTGAGCGCCAGGGCTCTTCCTGCGAATGATCGACGCTAAACGGCCCCTGGATTTTTGACGGTGTCAGGATGGCAAGAAATTCGCAGTCGGCGCTGCTGATGTTGTAGCAGCCATGCACCACACCGCGCGGGATATAAGCTGAATCGCCCGGCTTCAGGATGCGCTTTTCCTTTTCCACCCACTGCTCCATCTCGCCGCTCAGCAGGTAGATGATCTCGTCCATCTCGGGATGAGTGTGGAAAGGATGGCCACCACCGGCGGTGAAGCGCGCGCGGACAAACACGAGCGACTCGGAATCGCCGAGGCCGTCCTTGAAATACCATTGGTTCACCTGCTTTTCGAGATGCTGCGGCTCGGTTTCGCTGGCGGAGACAAAGCGGCGGGGGAGGAAGGGAGCTTGGGACATAGTGGAATGACAAAAGTCGAATCAGTAATGACGAAAGAATGCCGAAGCTCAAAGTCCGAATTGCATTTCGGGCGGCACGCACCATTCGACTTTCGGAACTCTTCATTTGTCACTAGTCATTCCCTCCCATGCCCACCATCGCCCTCCTCGGAACCATGGATACCAAAGGCACCGAGCACGGTTTCGTCGCCGAGCAAATTCGCGCCCGCGGCCACGCCACGCTCGTCATCGATCTCGGGACCGACGGTCCGCCGCAAATTGCACCGGACATTTCACGCGAAGAAGTAGCCGCGCTCGCTGATCTCGATCTCGCCGCGATCGGGGCGCGTCACGATCGCGGCGAAGCGGTCGCGGCCATGGCGCAGGCCGCGCCGCTGATCCTCGCCAAGCTCCACGCCGAGGGCCGCATTGACGGTGTGATTTCGCTCGGCGGCGGTGGTGGCACGGCCATCGCGACGGCCGGGATGCGCGCGTTGCCGCTCGGCTTTCCCAAGCTGATGGTCTCGACGCTCGCGAGTGGCAACACGGCGCAGTACGTCGGCGTAAAAGACATCGTGATGATGCCGAGCATCGTCGATGTCGCGGGACTCAACCGCATCTCGCGCATGATCCTGAGCCGCGCCTCGGGCGCGATCTGTGGGATGGTGGAAAGTGCGGTCGCGCCGGAACAACTGACGGGTGAAGACCGCCCGATCATCGTCGCATCGATGTTTGGCAACACCACGGACTGCGTGCAGCACGCCAAGAAAATCCTCGAAAACGCAGGCTTTGAAGTGCTCGTTTTTCACGCCACCGGCATCGGCGGCCGGACCATGGAATCGCTGATCGAAAGCGGCCTCGTGGCCGGCGTCCTTGATGTCACCACGACGGAGTGGGCTGATGAACTCGTCGGCGGCGTCCTCGGCGCCGGCCCCGCACGGCTCGAGGCCGCGGCGCGGCATGGGATTCCTGCCATCGTCGCCCCGGGCTGCCTCGACATGGTAAACTTCCACGCTCCCGAAACCGTACCAGCCCGCTTCGCCGGCCGCACTTTCTACAAGCACAACCCGCAGGTCACTCTCATGCGCACCAATCCCGAAGAATGCGCGCACCTCGGCAGGATCCTTGCGGAAAAGGTGAATCTCTCGACGGGGCCGGTTACGGTTCTTCTACCGAAAAATGCGATCAGCGTGATCAGCGCGCCGGGCCAGCCGTTCCACGATGCCGTTGCCGACACCGCACTTTTCGATGCGATCAAAGCCGGTTTGCGCCGCGACGTTCCTGTGGTGGAACTCGACTGCGCGATCAATGACGCCGCTTTCGCCGAAGCCTGCGCGCAAACGCTTCTTGCCGAGATCCGCGTGCCTTGACGCTCTGCGGGCTGGCAGCGTTGTATCGGCGGATGAATTCACGCGCGCTTCCGCCTCTCATCCTGATGTTGTTGGGCGTCGCTAACTCGGCCTTCGGCGATCTCGAGATCAAGAAAGCGCGCTACGGCAACACCAGTAGCTATCGCGATGTCAGCGACGTGATCGCCGCATATCAGCGCAACAACACCTTGTCTTTTCCGGTCAATGCCCGCTCGATGGGTGGCGATCCGAGCCCGCACGCGGCGGACTTCCTCTTCATCGTCTATCGCGTCGGCAAGCGGGAGTTTACCGATACGGTCGCGGAGGGGAGCGTCTTTACTTTCCAAGGCGTACCAAATGTCACGCCCGCCCGCCCGATCC
>JBAVML010000220.1:0-9089 GCA_049690035.1 Chthoniobacteraceae bacterium | reverse complement strand
GGCCTCGGGAGCCTCCCAACCGGCCTCGGGAGCCTCCCAACCGGCCTCGGGAGCCTCCCAACCGGCCTCGGGAGCCTCCCAAACGGCCTCGGGAGCTTCCCAACCGGCCTCGGGAGCTTCCCAACCGGCCTCGGGAGCTTCCCAACCGAGGAGAGGCCAGCCCGGACGGGAAGCTACCGTGTAAAGCCGGCTACTTTTTCGCGCCAATGCAATAAAGCGCGGCGTGCGTGCGGACGAAGAGTTCGCCGTTGCTCGGCACAATCGAGGAATTGCTGCGCTCGCCGAGTGAGTTCACGGCGACGAGTTCGAAGTTCGGACTCGCTTTGAAAACAAAACAGTCGCCGCCCTGCGTGATCGTGTAGCAGAGCCCGTCGGCGAGCATGACGGAGGACCAATTCTGTCCCGTGGACGCCGCGCCCTTGAGCCGCTCGGTCCACACCGGCTCGCCGGTTTTGAGGTCGATGCACATCGCGGTGGCGGGATCATTGTGAATGTAAACGTGGCCGTCGAAGACCACGCCGGAGCCGATGCGCTGCGGCCCCTTGGGTTGAAGCCAGACGCGGCGCGATGCCGTGATGTCACCGCTGCCACCGGCACGCACTGCCATTGCTGGTCCGCCGTAGCCGCCCATCGAGACGACCATGCCGTCGCCGAGGATCGGCGAGGTATAGACGAGCGGGTTCAGCCCCGAACAACTCCACAGTTCCTTACCGGCCTGCGGATCGTACGCCGCGAGTCGCTGCGGCCAGCTCATCAGCAATTGCTCGTTTCCTTCCACCGGCGCGATCACCGGAGTCGTCCACGAGCCAATGAAACTGTTGCCACCCTTGCTCGCCGGCGCATCGGGCGGCAGCGGTTTCCCGTAGCCCGTGTCCTCATCGTGCCTCCATTTCGTGGCGCCCGTTTTCTTGTCCACGGCGAGAAGATAGGTCGTCTCGCCGGGTCCGAAATTGAGGAAGCAAAGATCGCCGTGAATGACGGGCGACGAGGCATTTCCCCAGATGTGAATCTGCCGCCCGAGGTCCGTCCGCTTCCACAGCTCCTTGCCCGCGAAGTCATAGCAATACAGTCCTTCCGACGCGAACGAGACGAGCACGCGCTCGCCGTCGGTGACGGGCGATGCTGAGCAATAAGGGTTGGTCGGGTGCGTCGGATCTTTCTCCTTCGCCGTAATTCCTTCCTGCCAGAGCAACTTTCCATCGGCGCGCTGAAAGCACATCAGCGTGCGTCGATCGCCGACGGCTTGCGTGACGAAGATGCGGTCGTTCCAGACAATCGGCGTCGAGTTGCCCGGCTCCGGCAACGCCACCCGCCACTTCACATTCTCGGTCTTGCTCCACGTCGTCGGAAGATTCTTCTCTTCGCAGAGCCCGGTGCCGAGCGGACCGCGCCAGGCGGGCCAGTTGGCGGCAAAGGCATGCGACGAAAGAACGACGGCAAGCGAGAGGAGCAGCGCGAAGGGGGAACGGCGGTTCATACTCACTCAATACCGGCCTGCGGCATTCCGTAGCAACCCCAGCAGCCAATGGCTCACGCGATCGGACCGCTCGGCGGCGAAGTTTGGGCGAGCAAGAAGCCGGGCAGCGCACTTTCGACCGGCTGGCCTTGCACGAGCAGGCGCTTGAGCTGGCGTTTGCCGTCCTTCATTTCGAAAAGGATCTCGAACACGGCGACGTCGCCTTCCATCGCGGAAGTCCACGTGCGGCCAGCGATCTTCTCGCCTTGCTGCGTGATCCACTTTTCGAGATCAGCTTCGCTGATCGCGCTCTCGCGCCAAAAGGTGACCTTGTCGAACTCCAGTTCGCGGAAGCGCTTGATGACGAAATCGCGATCGAGAAAAGCGAGCAGATTGCCGGCTTTCGGTCCCATCTCCTTGTCGAGCAGCACGCGGTAGATCGCTTTGAACGCGACGGGCTGTTCGATCGGGACAAGGCGCGCGACTTCGAAGATCTTGGCCTGCAGCGCGTCGTCGGTCCATTCGGTCTGCGGAAGAACGTCGGCGAGTTTGTGGAGAAAGGCGCGCTGCGTAGCGCTGAGTTCCTGCGCGCGAGCGGGAAGCGTTTCTTGTAGCTTGGTCTTCTCTTCCTCGGCGGCGTAATCGGCGAGCCACTTGTGGACCGACGCGATGCGCTTATCGAGATGGTGCCGCTCGATCTCGGTCAGCGGCGCGCCCTTGCGCTTCTCCACTTCCTTCACGATGTCCAAATGCGGGAGCTGCACGAGCGCGCTCACCACCTGGAAATTGACCGCGTAGTAATCGCCATCGTCAGGCCGCAGCTTGGCGAGGCGGTAAACGCACGCTTCATCCGGCGTCGAAACTTTCTCCCGCTCGGTGCGGACGTGGTAGCGATCGAACTCGTTGTAAAGCTTGATGATCCCCTCCTCCTTCGCGTCGAAATTGACCGGCGAGTTCGGCTTCGTGCGGATCATGAGAAAGCGCAGCACTTCCGGCGGCACAAGGTCCGCCATGTCGCGCGCGCTCACGCCGATGCCGCGGCTCGACGACATCTTCGCGCCGCCGACGAGGAAAAACTCATACGGCACGCGCAGCGGCGGCTCCTTTCCATAGATCGCGCGCAGACACGCCTCGCTCACATCGCGCGAACCGCCCTTGGTCGAGTGATCCTTGCCCGCGCCCTCGATGGTCACGGGGAACGCCACCCACTTCGCGCACCACTCCAGCTTCCACGGCAGCTTCCCGCGTCCGTCGAAGGGCGAGATCTTTCCCTCGTGCCCGCATCCGCGGCCGAGGTTCAGCTTCGTGTTCACACACTTGTCCGGGCGGCAGCGATAGGTCACGAGCGCGCCATCGTACGCAGAGACTTCGGTCGTCGCGATGCAACCGCAGTTTTCGCAGATCACCTGGAAAGGATGCCAGTGCTCGGGCCGGTCGCTGTTCGAGACTTCCTTGTAAACGTGCCGCACCTTGTCCGCGTTGCGCAGGATCACATCGATCGCCTCGTTGAACTGCCCCGCGCGATAGATGTCGCGCATCCGGTACTTCTCCACCTTCACCCCCAGCTCCTCGAAGACCCGCCAAAACTCGCGCATGTAATGCTCCGCCATGTCCCCTTCCCCGCCGCCGGGCGCGGGCGTATTGCAGAGCGGGCGGCCGATGTATTGGCCGAAGTGTTCGTCCTCGCCCTTGGGGATTTCGTCCACCGGATCGAAGTCATCCACGCCGAAGAGATACTTCGCCTCGATCCCCTTCTCGCGCAGCGTGCGGAAGATCGCGTCGTGGATCAGCACCCCACGCAGCGCACCGACATGCACGCGCCCGCTCGGGGTCTTCGAGTCATTGATGATCTGCGGTCCCGCGTTGGCGACGCGCGCGGCGATTTCTTCAGTCCAAAACATGGTGGTAAATGAGGGGCGCCAACTCTCCACGAAACGCCGCCCCCGGCAATGGGATTGTGCAGTGGCGAAAGCGGACGCGGCCTTTTCCACCTATGCCGCCGACGACTAGATCGACGGTCCGGCCTACGGCAGGTATCCGAGCTTCTGCAGCGCCACCGCGAGGTCGCTCGTCGCCGCCGCGATTGTCTTGCCGGCGGTGTTGGCGTCGATGGTTGCCTTCGCTTGCAGCCTCACGAGATACTCCACCCGCTGGATGCTCCGAGTCCCGCCGCTGCTGAAGATGATGATTTTCGCGCCCGCGAGCGTCTTGGGAAAGTTCGTCGTCTGCGTGATCCCGGTGGTCGTGAATTGAAAGGTACTATTCGTCCCGGTAAGCGCGATGAGACTGTCCGAAAAGTGAGTTGGATCAGCATCGCTCGCGCTTCCTTTGCATAACGCGGTGCGGATGTGCCCGGCGGAATCCACCTCGGAGACGATGTTCACCGGGCTCGACGAATTGGTGCCCTGATGCTTTCCATCCTTTGTCCAATAGAGCACCTCCGAGTATTCCTGCGTGTCGGGATCGACCACGAGGTAAATATTCAGCAGCAGCGGATAAAGAGACTGCGGAGGAGCGGCGATCACCGATTTGTGAGTCCCTTTGTAAATCAGGACCTTGGCTTGTGCGTGTGCCAGCAGGAGCAAGGCAGTGAAGATTCCCACGGTGAATTTCATAAGCTGGCCCTAAAGTAACCGCCCCACGCGAAACGCCACCTCATTTTAGCGGGCGGACTATTTCGCCGCCGGCGGCGTGGGTTCCTTCGCCCGCGCCACCGTCCACATCTTTTTGTTCTCAAGCTGCTGGAGGACAACTTGGTCTTCGCGCAGGTCGATCACCTTGTAGCTCGCGGTGTCGTCGCCGGGCCATTTGAAGGTGTCGCCTTGCTTGACCTTGATCGTGGTGTTGCCATCGGCGGAGGTGAGCATGGCAAAGGAAGCGGCGGTCCGCGCGGGCATGTCTTTGACGAGGGTGAGCCGCTCCTTCGAGCCGGCGTCTTCCAGCAAGACCATCGAACGATCGATCGGTTTGCCTTCCTTGTCGGTGTCGTTGATCTGCTCGATTTTCTCTACCTTGAGCGGCAGCCCCTTTACCGAGTCTCCCACTTTCACGGTCTCGACTTTCCCGTCGCCGTCGGTGCGGCGGATACGCGCCTTGTCGCCCTCGACGGACTCGACGATGAGCGGGAGCCGGACTTCGCTGAATTCCTTTAAGCGAATCGTCTTGTGAATGCCCGGCATCGAGTTCGCGTCGTGCGGGTCGGTGTCGGCGAGAAATTCATCGCGGTTGCTGAAGCCGTCGCCATCCGGATCGGCGTCGAGCATCTTCGGGTCATTGAGGTCGAGCTTGTGTTTCTTAAACCACGCCTCGAAGTCCGCATTGCCCGCCGTGCCATCGCCCACGTCTTTCCCCGGCGGCTGCGTCAGCCCGGCGTCCGGTTTCGTCACTTGTTCGGTGGACGGCAGCGCCGACTCGGCTTCATCCGCGACCTCGGTCTCCGCGTCTTTTTTCCGACAGCCAACGACGAAGACGAGAGCGGCGGTGATGAGGGCAATACAGCGGGGCAACCTTTTCATGACCGCGCCAGTGTAGTGAGCGGGAGTCGGATCGCAATGCCGCGTTGTTTGCGAGGGGAAAGCCAACCGCCCGCCGAAGCGGCGGAGCACGGGACCGAGGTTCCGAAAACAAGGATGCAGGCGGATTTCTTCGATTTCGCGGATGACACGAGCGCGGCAGACTAGACATCCAGCTCTGGCACGACAATCATCACGACTTCCCATTCCACCATGTTCCTCTCCCGCATCACCCCACTCGCCCTCGCATTCATCATCACCGGTTCCGCTTTCGCCGCCGACGGCAAGCCGGCGAAACACAAGATCCTCTTCTTCTCGAAATCGAGCGGCTTCGAGCACTCGGTGATCAGCTACAAAACCGGCCAGCCAAGTTACGCGGAGAAAATCCTCACCGAACTCGGCGAAAAGAACGGCTGGGAGTTCACCTTCTCGAAAGACGGCTCGCTCTTCTCGCCCGCGTATCTCAAGCAGTTCGACACGCTCTTCTTCTACACCACCGGCGACTTGATGAGCGAAGGAACGGACAAGAACCCGCCGATGAGTGCGGCCGGCAAACAGGCGCTGCTCGACTACGTGAATGGCGGCGGCGGCTTCGTCGGCACGCACAGCGCGAGCGACACCTTCCACACGGCGAATGAGGACAAGAAAGGCCCTGATCGCTATCTCAATCACGGCCCGCTCGCGGATGATTACGTGAAGCTGATCGGCGGCGAATTCATCAAGCACGGCAAACAGCAGGTGGCGAAAATGCGTTGCGTCGATCCGAAATTTCCCGGCCTCGAAAAGTATGCCGACGGCTTCGCGTTCCAGGAGGAGTGGTATTCGTTGAAGGACTTCCCGAGCGACATCCACGTGCTGCTCGTGCAGGAGACCGAGGGGATGACGGACAATGAATACAAGCGCCCGCCGTATCCCGCCACGTGGGCGCGTGCGGCGGGAAAAGGTCGCGTCTTTTACACCAGCATGGGTCATCGCGAGGATGTGTGGACGAACCCCATCTTCCAGGACGTGCTGACCGGCGGCGTGAAGTGGGCGCTCGGCGACGTGAAGGCGGACGTGCCGCCGAACCTGCTGACCGCCGCGCCCGGCGCGCTGACCAATCCTCCGTACGTCGAAGCGCCACCCGCGAAGCCGACGGCGAAAGCGCCAGCCCCGGCGGCACCCGCCCCGGCGAACTAAGCCGCCCCAGCGGCGTGCGCGACGCGTCACAGCTTTCTCCCCATGCGTACCCTCATAACGAGCCTGCTATTCGCGGGCATTTTCGCCGGGCCTGTTTTCGCCGCGGAGAATGCCAGGCGCCCGAACATTATCTTCATCCTCGCCGACGACGCCGGCTGGGGTGACTTCGGCTGCTATGGGCAACAGAAAATCCGCACGCCGAGTGTGGATCGCCTCGCGGCGGAAGGCATGCGCTTTACCAAAATGTACTGCGGCAATGCGGTCTGCGCGCCGAGCCGCTGCACGCTGCTCACCGGCCTGCACACCGGCCACGCCGTGGTGCGCAACAACGGCGAAATCGCCGGTCGCGAAGGCCAGACGCCGATGCCCGCCGAGACCGCGACGAGCGCGCAGTTGCTAAAGAAGGCCGGCTACGCAACCGGCATCATCGGCAAGTGGGGCCTCGGTATGCCGGAAGATCACAGCGCGCCGAGTGACTTCGGCTTCGACGATCACTACGGCTACCTCTGCCAGCGCATGGCGCATACGTATTACCCGCCGTACCTCTGGCGAAATAACGTGAAGGAGCCGCTGCCGGGAAATCCGCAGGTGACGCCGTGGGATTTGAAGGGGCCGATCTCCGCGGAGGGGAAAACGTGGTCGCACACGCTCATGGCCGACGAGTCGCTGCGCTGGGTGCGAGCGCACAAGGACGGCCCTTTCTTCCTCCAGCTCTCATGGACCACGCCGCATCTCTCGCAACAGGTGCCAGACGAGGCGCTCGCCGAGTATCGCGGCGCCTTTCCCGAGACGCCTTACGACGGCTCGAGGCACTACGCGCCGCAGCCCACGCCGCACGCGGCCTATGCCGCGATGATCACGCGGATGGATCGCGACATCGGCCGGCTGCTCGATCTGCTCCGCGAATTGAAGCTGGAGGAAAACACCGTCGTTTTTTTCGCCAGCGACAACGGCGCGATGGACAAGATCTGCGGACTCGACGTGGCCTTCTTCAAAAGCAACGGTCCGTTCCGTGGCGGCAAGCAGGAGGTCTATGACGGCGGCATCCGCTCGCCGTTCGTGGTGCGCTGGCCGGGGAAGATCAAGGCCGGCGCCGTGAACGATCACCCCGGCGCATTCTGGGACGTGCCCGCGACGCTCTGCGAACTCGCGGGCGCCGAGGTGCCGAAAGGCGACGGCCTCAGCTTCGCGCCCACGTTGCTCGGCAAGCCGGGGCAGGCCGAGCATCCCTATTTGTATTGGGAATATCACGGCGGGCCCGGCGATCAGGCCGTGCGGCTCGGTGGCGCGGACGGATGGAAAGCGGTGCGGCACGGCATCAAGAAGAACGCCGCCGCGCCGATCGAACTCTACAGTCTCGCGAAGGACGAAGGCGAGGTGCACGACGTCGCCGCCGAGCATCCCGAGATCGTGGCGAAAATGCGCGAGATCATGACCGCTGCGCGCACACCAAGCGCCGTGCCGGGGTGGAATTTCCCGCCTCCCGCGCCGTAGCCGGTTTTCGCGCTTGCACGCGGGGCGGGTGCGCCACCCAATGCGGTGCCACGCATGATCTCACTTCGCGCGCTCCTCGTCGTCGGCCCGCTTTTCGCCAGCCACCTGCTCGCGGGCGAAATTCACGACGCCGCCGCGCGCGGCAATTTGCCGCTCCTCAAAAAGCTCGCCGCCGGCGGTCCGGCAGCGCGCGCGAGCACTGATGCGGACGGTTTGACCGCGCTGCACCTCGCCGTGGTCCGCCGCCTGCCGGAAGCCGTCGCGGTGCTGATCGGCGCCGGCGCGCCGCTCAACGCGACCGATCGCGAGGGCAAGACGCCGCTCCATCACATCGCGCATTCGGTGGAGGAAAGTGTGCTCGAGAACTTCAAGCGGTCCGGTGGTGGAAAGTTCGGCGACGCCCTGGCGCAGCTCACGCAAAGCGGGCAGGCGGTGACTCCCGCCGCGCTGCTCGGTCTGCTCCGCGCCGACCTCGCGGAGATCGACGAACCGCTCGCGCTGCTCCGCAATTTCACCGCGACCAGCACGCCGGAACAAATGGACGCGGAACTCAAAATCGCGCAGGCCCTGATCGCCGCCGGCGCCAATGTGGAAGCGCTCGACCGCGAGCGCTCGACGCCGCTCCATTACGCCGCGATGAGCCCGCAGCCGGGCGTGGCCATGGCATTGATCCGCGCCGGCGGGAAGGTCAACGCACAGAGCGCCGCCGGGCTCACCCCACTCCACAACGCCGCCCTCTTCGCCAGCCCGGAAACGGTGACCGCCCTGCTCGAAGCTGGAGCGGAGCCGGAGGGTCGCTCCGTGCTGATCGGCGTGCCGCCGCTGCTCATGGCAGTGACTCGCGGCGATGCACGGATCGTCACCGTGCTCCTCGATCGCCACGCCGACGCCAATGCGCTCGGCCCGGACGGCGAGACCGCGCTCTGCCGCGCGGCGCTGCTCGGCGCGACTGACGTGGCGCGCGTTCTCATCGGACGGGGTGCACGGGTCGCCGTGCGGTTCGCGCGGATCAATCACACACCGCTGCACAGCGCCGCCGCCCACGGGTTCGTGCCGATGATCCAGCTTCTCCTCGAACACGGAGCGGAGGTGGATGCGAAGGACGGCGCCGGCTTCACGCCGCTGCTCAACGCCGGCGAGCAGGGCCGTACTCTTGCCCTCCGCGCGTTGCTTCTCGCGGGAGCGAACGTCAATACGGCCAACGCCGTGCGCCGCACCGCGCTGTGGCTCGCGTCTTCCCGCGGGCACGCGGAAAGCATCGCGTATCTCCTGAATCACGGCGCCGATCCCGCGCTCGCCGCGTCCGACGGACAAACGCCGCTCCACGTCGCCGCCTTCAATTCGCGACCGGCCGCCGTCCGCCAGCTCCTCGCCCAGCGGCCAGCGCTCAACGTCCTCAGCCGCATCGGCACGCCACTGCACTGCGCCGCGGCCGGTCCGGTGATGCG
>JBAVML010000219.1:0-10640 GCA_049690035.1 Chthoniobacteraceae bacterium | reverse complement strand
GTTCTCAACGTTGCCCGCCTTTTTTCACCGAGGGAAAACGGATACCCAGCCGGGAGGCGGGCGCGCTGCAGCCGCGTGACGAGCGCTCGTCCCCGCCATCACTTTCCAAGCCGCCGCGAATCAACGTCCGGTGACGATGAACGTAAAGTCGGCATCGGCTGCCGCGAAGGTGCCACTGTTGACGAAGACATTGAAGCTCGTGTTGGAAAGAAGTTGATTCGTGGATGCGATCCTCACCGCGGCGGCCGTGGTAGGCTGCGCACCGCTGTAAGACACCGAGACCACGGGGACGAGAGCGGTACCGGTAAAAGAGGTATTCAGAATCACGGTGTAGTTGCCCGCGCTGTTGCGCACGACCGACGCAACGTTGAAACCGTCGGCGAGCGCATTGCTGGCTACTCGTCCCCAAGCCACTAGCGTGTTATCCTTGTAGAGCGTGCCCACCGGCACCGAGACCGCGTTAGTGGCATTGACGGTGAGGGCCACGCCGCCGTTGGCGCGGATGGTGAATTGATCATTCGCCGTGGAGGAAATGTCCGCAGCCGTCGAATCGCCCCACACAAATGATCCGGTGTTAGCGGCTTTCGCGCGGTTGCCTGCGGCAAAGGAGGACGTTCCAGAGGCAGTGTTGGAAATGCCGCCGGGAACGGTCGAGTTGGCCCCCGAAGCGACGTTCCCCTGGCCCCCACCCCCGGTCGCAAACGACCCGCTCCCCGTATTTGACTGTCCACCGCCGATGGTTACCCCCGACGCACTCGCGGTGTTGCCGGCACCACCCGCAATCACGGACTGACTTCCGTTGACTGCGATCGTATTGCTGTAGCCACCGCCGATTGCCGCGTAGTTGGCGTTGATGCTCTGCGGGAATCCATTCGTGGCGCCACCCCCAGCGATGACGACGCCAGTGACTCCCGGCGCGATGATATTGGCGGTCGAGCCAGCAACCACGTTTGCGCTCAGAAAGCTCGGTCCGTTCTGCGAGGCGGTCGTGTGGAGGAACGGCAAGGCCAGCGCCACCGAGGTGGTCGCACGGTCCACCTCTACTTCGAGTTCACACGGGTAACCGCTGCCACTTCCTTCCTTCGCGCCAATGGTGGCGCTGGTGAGACCGCTGGTCACGAAGGCAAAGCCCAGATTCGAGGCCGGGGTGGTGCGCCAGGCCTGCACGGTGGTACTGACATCTACTTCCGCGAAATTCTTGGCGACCACCGAGGCGGTCGGAAGCGTCGCCACCGGAGCTCCGGAAATGCTCGGCTCGGTGCCGATCGAGGTTTCATTCCACGCTGCGGTGACCGTGTAAATGTCGATATTGCCGGCAACCTTCACCGTGGGAAAATAGACGCGTAGCCGAGCGTTTGCGATGTCCGCGGCCTGGACGCCGACGGGCAGGCTGTTGAGGTTGAACATCACGAAACCTTTGCTCGTGCCATTGACGATGAGGGTGGCCGCTTTGCCGCTCGCGATGGTGAGCTTGGTTTTCGCCGCGGAGGTGTCCTGTACCGGCGGGAGCACGTCGGCGTGGGCGAATGAGGCGAGTAGGAGGAGAGGCAGCAGGCGGAATGTGTTCATTGGATTTTGAATGGAGAGGATGACCCTCGTCTTGCCCGGAGCCGCGAGTATGCCACCGAGCCAACTTTTGCGAACATTCGTCTTGACCGAGATCTCGCCGGAAACCCCGTTACGCCCTTCCGAGAACAGCCGCGCTTCCGCGCGCGCTAAAGCATTTTTTCGACGAAATCGCGGCTCTCAAAGAACGCCAGGTCGCCGAGTTGCTCGCCAGTCCCGACGAAGCGTGTGGGGATTCCGAGTTCATTCTGAATCGCGACGACCACGCCACCTTTGCCGCTGCCGTCGAGCTTCGTGACGATCAAGCCGGTGAGACCCGTCGCCGCGTGGAATTCCTTGGCCTGCCGCACCGCGTTGCTGCCGGTGGTGGCATCGACCACGAGCAGCGTCTCGTGCGGCGCGGCGGGATCGGCGCGGGTGAGGATCCGCTTCACCTTGGCGAGCTCGCCCATGAGGTTCGTCTTGGTGTGCAGCCGGCCGGCGGTGTCGCAGATAAGGAACTCGATGTTTTCGCGGTCCGCCCGCTGGTAGGCATCAAAGCAAACCGCTGCCGGGTCGCCGTTGTATTGCCCCTGCACGATCCCGCAGCCGATGCGCTCGGCCCAGACGCCGAGCTGTTCGATGGCCGCGGCGCGGAAGGTGTCCGCCGCGGCGAGCAGCACGCTGTGGCCTTTTTGTTTGAGAAAATATGCGAGCTTTGCGGTGGAGGTCGTCTTGCCCGTGCCGTTCACGCCGACGACGAGGATCACTTTCGTTTTTGAAGCGAGCGGACGCAGCGCGAGCGTATCGCGCGGGAGCACTTTGATGATCTCTTCGCGAGCCACCGTCACCACGCTTTCCGCGGTCATCTCGCCGGGGCGCGCACGGAGCGCTTCGATGATGCGCTGGGTCATCGGCACGCCGAGATCGGAGCGGATCAGCGCTTCCTCGAGTTCATCCCAATCCACCGGACGGCCGGTGAATTTCTGGATCAGCGATTTGAAAAAACCAAAGGCCATGCGCGCCGGCTAGGACTTCTCGCCGCGGGCGCTCTTGTGCGGAACCAGGGGTTCCCGCGCCGGTCGATTCAGCTCCGCCTTCACGCGATCGAGGATGCCATTCACAAAGCCTCCCGATTTCTCCGCGCCGAATTTTTTCGCGATTTCGATCGCCTCGTTGATGGCGATGACCGGCGCGATGTCCGGGCAGAAGAGCATCTCGTAGATCGCCACCCGGAGGATGTTGCGATCGACGGCGGCGATCCGGTGCAATTCGTAGTTGGCGGCGTATTTCTTGATCCGGTCGTCGATCTCCGCCGCATTGGCCTGGACGCCGGCCACGAGTTGCTCGGTGAAGACGCGGGTGCTCGCCGAAGCGGCTTTTTTATCCGAGCCGACGCGCAGCTCCCAGAACTCGCTGTTGCCCGCGGCGTCCGGCCCGGCGTTCAGGTCGATCTGGTAGAGGAATTGCACCGCGGCTTCGCGGCCTTCGCGTCGTTTGCCCATGGGGAAATCAGCGGTAGTTCGCGCGCAGTTCCGCCAGTGCCTGCACCATGCGGGCCGCGACTCGCGCCGCTTCGGTCCCTCGGTTGAGTTCCGCTTCGAGACAGCGTTTGCGAGCCTGCGCGGCGTCCTTTACCAGGAGCACTTCGTGGATCACCGGCAGGTGGAAACTCAGGGCGATCTGCTGGAGCGAATTGGTGACCGAAGAGCCGATGAGCGCGGCGTGCTGAGTTTCTCCCTCGATGATCACGCCGAGCGCGATGATCGCGTCGATCTCCTTCTTTCCCGCCAGCTCCTGAACCAGCAAAGGGATCTCAAACGCCCCGGGGACATTGAAATGCAGCACGTGAAAATTCGGCGAGATCGCCTTCAGTTCCGCGTCGGCGTGGTCGCTCAAGCCGCGCACAAACTCGCTGTTGTACTCACTCGCCACGAGGGCAAAGGTGCGCCTCTGGCTCACCTGGCGGGGACGGGATGGCAGGACGTTGGACATGCGGGCGGGCAGGGTAACGCGGCCCGCACGAGGCGCAACTAGTTAGTCGACACGCTCAGAGCAGATGCCCCATCTTCACCCGCTTGGTCTCGAGGTACTTGAGGTTGTGCTTGTTCGGCACGGACTTGATCGGGACGACCTCGACGATCTTGAGGCCATAGCCTTCGAGGCCGATGACCTTCTTCGGATTGTTGGTCAGGAAGCGCATCTTGCGCACGCCGAGGTCGAAAAGGATCTGCGCGCCGAGCCCGTAGTCTCGCAGTTCGGGCGCGAAGCCGAGCTTGAGATTTGCCTCGACGGTGTCGAGTCCCTCCTCCTGAAGTTTGTAAGCGTGAATCTTCGCCGGCAGGCCGATGCCGCGCCCCTCCTGCCGCATGTAGAGCAGCACGCCGGCACCGGCGGCTTCGATCTGCTGCAGCGCAGTATGCAGTTGATTCCCGCAATCGCAGCGCAGCGAGCCGAAGACGTCGCCGGTGAGGCATTCGCTGTGCACCCGGACGAGCGTGGCCTTGCGCGGCGAGATGTCACCTTTCACCAGCGCGAGATGATGTCCGCCATCGACCACCGAGCGGTACATGTGCAGCACGAAGTCGCCAAAGTCGGTCGGCAGATTGATGACTTGCTCGCGCTCGACAAGCTTTTCCCGGCTGCGCCGGAAAGCGATGAGATCGCGAATGCTGCAGAGCTTCAGTTTGTGTTTCTTGCGGAACTTCAGGAGCTCCGGCAGCCGTGCCATGGTGCCGTCGGCGTTGAGGATTTCGCAAAGCACGCCGGCGGGTTGCAGGCCTGCGAGGCGGGCGAGATCGATGCTCGCCTCGGTGTGTCCCGCACGCCTCAGCACGCCACCGGGCTTCGCGCGCAAAGGGAAGACGTGGCCGGGCTGCACGAGGTCGTTTGGCTTGGCCTTGGGATCGACGAGCACCTGGATCGTCGCCGCGCGATCGTGAGCGCTGATGCCGGTGGTGACGCCCTTCGCCGCATCCACGGAGACGGTGAAATCGGTGCGATAGCTCTCGCGATTCTCCAGCACCATGCGCTGCAGGCCGAGTTGCTCGGCGCGTTCGTCGGTGATCGGAGTGCAGATGAGCCCGCGTCCGTGCGTGGCCATGAAGTTGACCGCGGCGGGCGTGATCTTCTCCGCAGCCATCACCAAGTCGCCTTCGTTTTCCCGGTCCTCGTCGTCGGTGACCACCACCATCCGCCCGGCGCGGATTTCCTTGATGATGTCTTCTATCGGATCGAACTGCGGAGTGGTGGCCATGGCGGACGTGCAATCAACCACGGGGAACGAGCGGGAGGGAAGGGAAAGATGCGTCGAGTGCGGGACCCCGCAAAAAACGACCGGTGCCTTTTCGAAAGGCACCGGCCGCCCCAACCAAGGAAAGTTTGAGAAATCTAGCGGGACACTTTGAGCACGGCGAAGGTGCGCTTGCCCTTGCGATCGATGTTGAGCAGGACGCCTTTGGCCAGCCGCCCGCGAACCGCGCCGTCAATGGCGCGAGCGCACGCGGCGGCGTCGGCCACGGGCTGAGTCTCGACCGCGGTAACGACATCCCCGGCCAGAATCTCGGCCTGAGACGCCGGGCTTTCCGGGGTGATTTCCACGACGAGTGCTCCTCCACCCGCTCCGGAGTCTTTCAGTTTCAATCCCAGCGACTGCGCATCAGCCGCCGGAAGCGCCGGCGGCAGCACGTTGGCGACCTTGGTCAATTCGCGCGGCAATTCCGCGGTGGCGACCGGAATTTTCATCGTGGCGCCCCGGCGCCAAACGGTGAGCTGAAGGACCTGCCCGATCTTTTTGCGCAGCACTTCCTTCTGCAAATCGCGGGCCGTGGCCACCTTCGCGCCGTCCACTTCGGTGATAACATCGGCCGGCCGCAGGTCGCTTTTATACGCTGGCGCGTCGGCCTCGATCGTATCGACGACCACGCCGTGATCGACTCCCGAGAGGTGGTCGCGGAGCGCGCTGTTTTCCCCGAGCGTCTCGATGCGAATCCCGAGCCAGGGACGCTGCACCCTCCCGGTCGCGATGAGCTGCTGCGCCACGTCCTGCAGCATTGCCGATGGGATCGCAAAGGCGAGCCCGCGGCCGATGCCATTGATCAATGTATTCATCCCAATGATGCGGCCCTCGACGTCAAAGAGCGGGCCGCCGCTGTTGCCCGGGTTGATGAACGCGTCGGTCTGGATGTAGTCCTCGTAAAGGATGGTCGGCGAGGTTGGGCTGAGCAGATTTGTGCGCCCTTTCCCGCTCACCCAGCCGGCGGTGAAGCTGAAGTCCTGATTGAACGGCGCGCCGATCGCGCACACGAGCTGACCGATCCGCAGGGCATCGCTGTCGCCCCATTGCACGGCAGGAAGATCGCGCGCCTCGACGCGAATCACGGCGATGTCCGTTTTGTCATCGGCCCCCACGAGCTTGGCGGGGAAGCTGCGGCCGTCCTTGAGACGCACGCTGAGTTTCTCCGCGTCGGCGATCACATGGTTGTTGGTGATGATGAAACCATCGGACCGCACGATAAACCCGGAGCCCTCGCTGCGGCTCTGCGGCATCGGCGCCTTCCAAGGGCGCGTCTCCGACTTGGCGTCCGGTTTGTCCGGTTTCCCCTCCTCACCATTGTGCAGGAAAAAATCGAGCACCGTGCTTTCCCGCTCATCTTCGTCGAGCGCCTTGGTTGCTTCGATGACGACGACCGCCGGCGCGACTTTCTCAAAGACCTGCACGAATCCTTCGTCGATCGCCTTGAGCAAACTGAGCGCCTTTTCCGGCTCCGCCGCACCCGCCGGCCCGAGGAGGGCGAGACCGACAATGGCGGTGAGCGTGTGGCGCAACATGACGGTGACAGGCGCGTGTGACAGGTCCGACTGTGCCGCGTTCAAAGTGTTTTGTAAAAAGCATTTCCGCGAATCGGCTGCCGCTCCACCCGACCCCGCGTTGACTTCACCCGCCCCTCCCCTACCGTCCCAAACCTTATGGCTGGCCTCGTTATCAAACCCCGCTCCCGCGTCTTCCACGGCCACGATTGGGTCTATTCCAGCGAGGTGCAAAAGGCCTTTGGCTCGCCGCAGGATGGCGACGTGGTGTCCTTGAAAGATGGCTCCGACCGCATGCTCGGGAGCGCCATTTACAACTCGAAATCCCAGATCATCGCCCGGCGCATCTCCCGGCAGCGGCAGGATCTCGACCGCGATTTCTTCGAGCGCCGGCTGCGGCAGGCCGTGGCCTTTCGGCAAAGGCACAGCCTCGATCCGCGGCTCGGCCGCGTGGTCTGGAGCGAGAGCGACGGCCTGCCCGGCGTGATCGTCGATCGCTACGGCGACCACCTCGTGCTCCAGACGCTCACCCTCGCCATGGACCAGCGGAAGGCGCTCATCGTCGAGGCCCTCTGCGCCGTGCTCGCGCCGAAGTCCATCGTCGAGCGCAACGACACGCCGATCCGCAAGGCCGAGGGACTCGAACTCGTGACCGGCGTTCTCTTCGGCGAAGAGCCCGCGCCCCAGCCGGTGACCATCGCCGGGCTGAAATTTGAGATCGATCTGCTGCGCGGACAAAAGACCGGCTTTTACCTCGATCAAATCCCCAACTACACCGCCGTCGCCCGCCACGCCAAAGGCAAGCGAGTGCTCGATTGTTTCGCCAATCAAGGCGCCTTCGCCCTCGCCTGCGCCGCCGCCGGCGCCACCCAGGTGCAGGCCATCGAGATCAGCGCCGAGTGCGTCGAGCGCATCCGGCGCAATGCCGATCTCAACCAACTCAAAATCGAATCCTACGCCGCCAACGTCTTCGACATGCTCAAGGACCTCGAACGCCAGGAAGCGCGCTACGACCTGATCGTGCTCGACCCGCCCTCCTTCACCAAATCGAAGGGCACGCTCACCGACGCCATGCGCGGCTACAAGGAGATCCACCTGCGCGCCCTCAAGCTGCTCAATCACGACGGCCTGCTCGCCACCTTCTGCTGCTCCCACCACGTCAGCCACGAGCACTTCCTCGAGATGATCAACGAGGCCACCGTCGATGCGAAGAAAACGCTGCGCCAGCTCGCCACCTTCAGCCAGGCCCCCGATCACCCGATCGTCCCCACCCTCCCGGAGACGGAGTATCTGAAGGGTTACCTCTTCGAACTCGCCCCGGGGCGCTAGCCCGCGGCCCGCGGCGGCGTGGTGCCGCCGGTGTTGCCGAGGTCGGGGTGCGGGAAGTCGGTCATCTTGGTGCGGATGATGTCGGCGCGCAGGGCGTCGCGTTCTTCGGCGGCGAGTTTTTGCTGGGTGCCTTTTTGCAGGTGCGCGGGCTGCGTCTCCATGAAGAGTTCGTCGATCGGCTGGCGGCAGGTTTCATTGAAGAAGCCGAGGTCGATGCCCAGCTTCATAAAGGAAAGAAGGTTGAGCGCTTCCTTGCTGTTCATACTGTGCGCGTGGCGCAGCAGGCCGTAGCTGCGGCCGACCTGGTCCATGAGTTTGGTGGCCTGCTTTTGCAGCAGGTTGGCGCGCGCGTTCTGCTCGTGCTCGATGATCTGCTCGATGACCTTGTGCAGTCGCGCGATGATGTCTTCTTCCTTCTCGCCGAGCGTCGTCTGGTTGGAGACTTGGAAGAGATTCCCCAGCGCCTCGGTGCCTTCGCCATAAAGCCCGCGCACGGCAAGACCGATTTTGTTCACGGCCTGGATCACTTGGTTGATCTGCTCGCTGACCACGAGCGCCGGCAGATGCAGCATGGCCGAGGCGCGCATGCCGGTGCCGACATTGGTGGGGCACGCGGTGAGGTAGCCGAGCCGCGGGTGAAAGGCGAAGTCGAGCTTTTCCTCGAGCGCGGTGTCCACCTTGTCGATGGCCTTGAAGACGCTCTTCACCTGCAAGCCGCTGCGCAACGCCTGGAGGCGGAGGTGATCCTCTTCGTTGATCATGATGGAAAGCGTCTGCTTTTTGTTCATGACCACGGCGGAGCCTACGCCTTTCGCCGCGTGCTCGCGGGAAATAAGGTGGCGCTCGACGAGGACCTGCTTTTCCAGCGCGGAGAGATCCTGCGAATAGACGGAAAACGCGTCGGACATTTCCGGCAGTTCTTCAACGCGCGGTTTGATCGCTTCGAGGATTTGCAGGCGCTCGGTTTTTTTTGCCCAGCCGGGGAAGGAGAATTTCTGGACGTTGCGCGCGAGGCGCACGCGGCTCGAGACGACGATCTGATGGTGCGGGCCTTCGCCGCGCAGCCACTCGCCGGTATTGAGCAGGATGTTGTGGATCGACATGCGGGTTAGTTCGGCTGCTCCTGCTGCTTGATCTGGTCGCGGATTTGCGCGGCGGATTCGTAGTCCTCGGAGGCGACGGCCTTGCGTAGATTGCGCTGCAATTCCTTGAGCTGATTCTCGCGCTCCATGGTCCGGGCGAGCCGTTGCGGCACCTTACCGACGTGCTCGGTGCCCTTGTGCATCTGCTTGATCAGCGTGCCGAGGGCATCGGCGAAAGTCTCGTAACACTGCGGACAGCCGAGGCGTCCGGTCTTCTTGAAGTCGGCCTGGCTGAAACCGCAGCCCGGGCACTTCGCCACGCTGCTCCCCTTCTCGATCTCCTGCGCCGCGCCGAGCCCGAGGAGTAGGTCCGCGAGCGCAAAGCCGGTGGGGTCGGTGACGCCTTTTTCTTTCGAGCAAGATTCACACAGGTTTACCTTTTGCATCTTGCCGTCCACGATCTGCGTCAGGAAGACGGTCGCGGCATTTTGTTTGCAGACGTCGCAATTCATTTTGGGAAAGGAAGCAGCCAACGGAAGTCAGACCTCGGCTGGCGACGCCCGCTCACTTTTTCCTCACGAATAAATGGGCGTGCCCGTGCTCTGCGTCAACTCGCGGAACCGGGCGATGATGAGATTCGTCACGGGCCCCGGTTTGCCGTCGCCGATCGGGCGGCCGTCGAGCGTCACCGCCGCGATCACCTCGGCGGCGGTGCCGGTGAGGAAAAATTCGTCTGCGGTGTAGAGATCGTAACGCGTGAGTTCCTGCACTTTCACGGTCAGACCGAGTTCCGCCGAGATATCGAGCACGGCCTGCCAGGTGATGCCGCAGAGGGAGCCGGAGTAAATCGGGGGAGTGAAAAGCACGCCGCGCTTCACAATGAAGACGTTGTCGCCCGTGCATTCAGCCACGTAACCCTGTTCGTTGAGCATCAATCCTTCGTCGGCGTGGGCGAGGTTCGCCTCCACCTTGGCCATGATGTTGTTGAGGTAGTTGAGGCTCTTCACGGCGGGGCTGAGCGCGGCTGGCGAAGCGCGCCGCGTCGCACACGTCACTACGACCATCCCGCGCTCATAAACTTCAGGCGGGTAGAGCTGGATCGTCGCCGCGATGATGATCACGGACGCCTTGGGACACCGATCGGGACTCAGGCCGAGGTTGCCTTTTCCCCGAGTCACCAGCAGCCGGATATAACCGTCGCGCAGGCCATTTCGCCGGATCGTCTCGAGCGTGGCCGCCTCCATCTCTTTCATCGTCATCGGGATCGTCAGCGACAGCGCGCGGGCGGAATCCCAGAGCCGCGCGAGATGCTCATCGAGCTTGAAGACGCGTCCGTTGTAAAAACGAATGCCTTCAAAAATGCCGTCGCCGTAGAGGAGGCCGTGGTCGAACACCGACACCTTGGCGTCGGCTTCGGGAAAGAATGCACCGTCGATATAAATTTGGAGGTCCATGCGAGAGCCGTGGAACGTGGCAGTCGTTCCCGGGCAAATCAAGCATTCACGCCACGAGCAGTCCGTCGTGGATCTCGAGGCGCCGATCGCCGCGTTGCGCGAGGTGCGCATCGTGGGTGACCACCACCAGCGTCGTCCCCTGCTCGCGGACGAAACCGAGCAGCAGTTTCACGATCCCCTCGCCCGTTTTAGAATCGAGATTCCCCGTCGGCTCATCCGCGAAGATGATCGACGGATCATTGATGATCGCCCGCGCGATCGCCACGCGTTGCTGTTCACCGCCGGAGAGTTCCGCCGGCAGGTGCTGCATGCGATCCTTGAGGCCCACTCGTTCCAGCGCGCGCTCCGCGGCTGCCGGTTTCAATTTTCCCCCGATCATCGTCGGCATCAGCACATTCTCCATCGCCGTGAGCTCCGGAAG
>JBAVML010000218.1:0-5795 GCA_049690035.1 Chthoniobacteraceae bacterium | reverse complement strand
GTTTAGGGGTAGGAGTTCTCGAAGTCCACAGGTGACGTGTAACCGAGAGCGCTGTGGAGCCGCTGGCGGTTGTAGAAGGTTTCGATGTAGTCGAAGGCCCGGGCCTGGGTGGCCAGGCGGGTCGTCGGGGAGGAGCGGTGGAGGCACTCGGTCTTGAGGGTGGAGAAGAAGCTCTCGACCCAGGCGTTGTCGTAGGGATTGCCCGTGCGGCTCATGCTCGCGTCCAAGCCATGGAGGCGCAGCAGGCGGCGGTATTCGGCGCTGGCATACTGGGCGCCGCGATCGCTGTGGTGGAGCAGACCGTGAGGCGGTCGACGGTGCTGCAAGGCCATGCGCAACGCGGCGAGCGGCAGGGCCGTGTGCAGGCTCTGGGCGAAGGCCCAGCCGACCACCTTGCGGCTGTGCAGATCGAGCACGACGGCGAGGAAGAGCCAGCCTTCGGTGGTCTCGATATAGGTCAGATCGACGCCCCACACTTCGTCCGGTCGAGTTGGCGGCGCGGCGCGCTGGGCCAGCCGGTTGGGGGCGATGGGACGATCGTGCCGGCTGTCGGTGGTCTGCGGGACGAAGCGTCGGCGGGGCCGTGCGCAGAGGCCGGCCGCGCGCATCAGCCGTCCGATCCGGCGCTCGCCGTGACGGTGACAGCGAGCCTGCAGGGCGCGCGTGAGCCGCGGCCGGCCATAGGTCCGGCGGCTTTGCGCAAAAGCGTCCTGCAACTCCAGGGTGAGTCGGGCATCCTCGCACTGGCGGCGGCTCGGAGCGCGCTGCCGCCAGCCGTAATAGCCGCTGCGCGAAACGCCCAGCAACGGGCAGAGCACCGCGACGGGATGGGTGGCAGTCGCCAGTTGCTGAACAGCGCGGTAGCGGGCCGTCACGGAGTCGAGAGGATGCCCAGTGATTTTTTTAGGATCTCACGTTGCTCGGTCACTCGGGCCAGTTCGCTCCGTAGCCGCCGGTTTTCGGCCTCCAACTCCCCGACCGTGCGTGGCGTCGCCGGCCGAGTTGCGCTGGTTCGCACCGCCTCCACCCAATCGCGCAACGTCCAGTAGTTGATCCCCAGTTCGCCCGCCGTGTGGCTCAGATCGCCTCCGTGTCGCGCGCAATGCTCGACAGCGGCCTTCTTAAACTCCGCGTCATAGTGCCGACGCTCGCGCTTCGCGGTTGTGACTTCTTTTGATGGGTTCGTTTCGTTCATGCAGTTGGTTCCATTCTACCTACCCAAACCTGTCCGCGAAACCGAGACAGGCTCAGTTGGCGTTGATCGGGGCTACCCGTCGGCACACTCGGAAAGCTCGCCGAGCGATTGCTCGAAGGCGTACTGCTTCTCGCGCTCGGCGGCGTAGAGCTTGACGTATTTTGCGCGAGGACGGACGGCGCGACCGAGGGTGCCGTTGGTCGCGGCGCCGCCGAGTTTTTCGAGAGCGAAGATAGCGGCGCCGCGAAGGGAGGCTTCCATTTCGTCGTTGGGATAAATGGTGTGGCCGAGGACATCGGCGAGACGCTGGAGCGAGGACGGCGAGCGCTGGATGCCGCCGCTGACGATGAACTTCGGCACGGTCTTTTGATCCGCGATGACCAGTTCCGCGATGCGCGCGAGGCGGTGATAGGTGGCCTCGGTGATCGCCTGCAAAAGATCGATCGCGCTGGTGTGCTGGCTGATGCCATGCACGGCACCGGTGACGTTCTCGGCCCAGGTCGGTGCGCGATCGGCAGTCCAGGAGGGAAAGACGACGAGGCCGTGTTCAGGGCCGGGGCGTTTGGCGAGTTCGGCTTCGATGCTGGCTTCGTCGCGAAGCTTCAGTTCGCGCAGGCACCACGCGCGGAGGTTGCCGGCATTGCTCACCGCACCGCCGGTCAGCCAGCGCTGGGCATCCACGCGGTAGCAGAAAAGCCCGAACGGCGCGTGCGCATCCTTGCCCGCTTCCACCACGCGCAACGCGCCGCTGGTGCCGACGTTGATCGCAGCCACGCCGGGCTGCGTCGCCCCGGAGCCGAGATTGCTCGCCGCGCCATCGCCGATGCCGGGAAACCACGGCACGCCCTTGAGTTCGGGAAATTGCGCCGCGAGCCGGCCGCCGATCGGCGTGGGTTCGTCGCTGAGGTGGCCGAGGTGCGTGGCGTCCACCTCGCAGTATTTCAGCAGATCCGCATCCCACGTGAGTTTGGTCGGATTGAAAAGCCCGGTGCCGGTCGCCATGCCGTAGGCGCAATTCGCCTCGCCGATGAGCGTGACCTGCAGCCATTCCGCGGGCGACATCCAGTGCTTCACCGCGGTGAATTTCCGATGATGCACGCGCTCCAGCCAGCGGAGTTTCGCAGGCCAAAAGGAGGCGCGTAGCATGCAGCCGGTGCGCGCGTGCATCTTCTTTTCATCGAAGCGCTGGCGCAGCTTGGCCGATTCCTCGCGAGCACGCGTGTCGCACCAGGTGATGATCGGGGTGATCGAGACGCCCTTCGCTTCACACCCGACGAGGCTGTGCCAGAAGGTGCTCACGCCGATGCCGACGATCGGCCGCGCGCGGAGCACCGGATCGAGCCGATGCGCGTTCATCGTCTGCTCGAGGCAGTGCACGACCGCGCGGAGCAGCACGCCGGGGTCGAGTTCGGCGCCGCCGTCGCGCGAGGTCATCAGCTCGTAGCTTTCCTGAAACGTGGTGCCCGGGACGCGTTTCCCTTCGCTATCGAACAGCGCCGTCCGCGTGGACGAAGTCCCGAGATCGAGGGCGAGAACAAGTTCGGCATCCATCGCGTCCGCGAGTGAACAAGAAAGGGGCGATCCGAACGAGGAAATTGTCGCGCCCCTTTCCGTCCGAGATTTTTGAAGACAAGGCCCCGGACTTTTGCCCATGATCCGCTCCCCTTCGAGCCCGCCTGCGCTGCTCCCGACCGGATGAACTCCCCTCCCCGGCGCGTCGGCCCGGAGCGATAACCAACCAACCCGCACCATCCCAAACGGGGAGTCCGCCAAACATGAAAATTGAACTGAAACAGAACTGTAAATACGCCCTCGTCGTCCCCACCAGCATGGGGCTGCGCCTCACTCCGCCCGACGGCGGACCCGTCCACACCGCCGGCACTTTCATCGCGCAAGTCACGAGCGCCGAGACGAACGTCGCCAGCATTTCCTCCTACCTCGGCCTGCCCGTGAAGGTGCTGACCACCTTCGTCAAGGGCAGCCCCGTCGCGCAGATGATCAAGGACAACCTCCGCGCGCGGAACATGGACTTCGAAGGTGCGGAAGTGCCGCAGGGCGGGCCGTGGGGCTATCGCCATCAGCTCAATATCGCCGACAGCGGCTACGGCAACCGTGGCCCGCGCGTGTGGAATGACCGCGCCGGTGAAGTCGGCCGCACCTTGAACGTGAAGGACTTCGATCTCGACCGCATCTTCGGCCAGGAAGGTGTGCAGATTCTCCATCTCTCCGGCCTCATCGCCGCGCTCTCGCCCGAGACCGGCCAGTTCTGTCTCGAGCTCGCGCGTGCCGCGAAAAAGCACGACACGAAGATCGGTTTTGATCTCAATTACCGCGCCACGTTCTGGAAAGGACGCGAGAAGGAACTCAGCGCCATCTTCGCCGAAATCGCCGGCGTGTCGGACATCCTCGTCGGCAATGAAGAGGACTTTCAGCTCTGCCTAGGCGTGCAAGGGCCCGAAGCGGGCGGCAAGGACATCAAAGCGCAGATCGAAGGCTTCAAGGAAATGATCAACCGCGTGAAGAAGGCCTATCCGCACGCGCAGGTTTACGCCACCACGCTGCGTGAAGTGGAAAACGCCAACCACCACGAGTGGGGTGCCATCATGGCGGCGGGCGACCAGTGGCATGTGGTCGAGCCGCGACCCATCGGTGTGCTCGACCGCATCGGCGGTGGCGACGGTTTTGTGGGCGGCCTGATTTACGGCATTTTGAAAGGTTGGGAGCCTGAGAAGTGGATTCAGTTCGGCTGGGCCACCGGCGCGCTCGCGACCACGATGCTCACCGACTACGCGCGACCCGCGGACGAGGACCAAGTCTGGAGCATCTGGAAAGGCAACGCCCGCGTGCAGCGCTAAACGGGACCTCGCACAGCAAATTCACCAAAAGGGCGCGGAGCAATCCGCGCCCTTTTTGTTTTCCAAAACCTGTCATCCTGAGCGGAGCGTAGCGGAGTCGAAGCGGAGTCGAAGGACCTCATACTTCTCGGGGGCGCAGGCGGCCGGAGCATTGATGGGCGCGTTCGCTCCGCGCCGCCTCCGCCCGCTAAAGTAAGAGGTCCTTCGACAAGCTCAGGATGACAGCGGCTGGAAGGGCGCGCCGCTTGCGCCAACAAAAAGGGCGCGGATTGCTCCGCGCCCTTTCGTGATTCGTGAGGTGGCGTTCGCCTTACACCGTGTACGTGCTCGACGAGGTCGTGCCGCCGCGGCCGGTCCAATTGGTGTGGAAGAACTCGCCGCGCGGCTTGTCGGTCCGCTCGTAGGTGTGGGCGCCGAAGTAGTCGCGCTGGGCCTGAAGCAAGTTCGCGGGCAGGTTCGGCGTGCGGTAGCCGTCGAAGAAGGCGAGCGCGGTGCTGAAGGCGGGCACCGGGATGCCTTTCTTCGCGGCGGTCGCCACCACGGCGCGCCAGCCCTTCTGGCAACGCTTCACTTCGCTGCGGAAGTAATCGTCGAGGAGCAGGTTGGTCAGCTTCGGATTTTTATCGAAAGCAGCCTTGATGTGGCCGAGCAGGACGCTGCGGATGATGCAGCCACCACGCCACATGAGGGCGATGCCGCCGTTGTTCAGGTTCCACTTGTTCTCCACCGCCGCGGCGCGCATGAGCATGTAGCCCTGCGCGTAGCTGATGATCTTCGAAGCGTAGAGCGCATCGCGGATCTGCGTGACGATGGTCGCGCGGTCGCCGCTGATCTTCGGGCGCGGGCCCTTGAGCTTCTTGGCGGCTTTGACACGCTCGTCCTTCATCGCGGAGACGCAGCGGGAGAAGACAGCTTCGGCGATGAGCGTCGCGGGCTGGCCGAGATCGGCGGCATTGATGACGGTCCATTTGCCGGTGCCCTTCTGGCCGGCGGTGTCGAGGATCTTGTCCACGAGCGGAGTGCCGTCCTCGTCCTTCTTGGCGAGAATGTCGCGGGTGATTTCGATGAGATACGAGTCGAGCACGCCGGTGTTCCATTCGGCGAAGACGGTGTGCATTTCGTCGGCGGTCATGCCGAGGCCATCGCGCATGAGTTGGTAGGCTTCGCAGATGAGCTGCATGTCGCCGTATTCGATGCCATTGTGGACCATCTTCACGTAGTGGCCCGCGCCACCTTCGCCCACCCAATCGCAACACGGAACGTTGTCGCCGACCTTGGCGGAGATGCCTTGGAAAATGTCCTTCACGTGCGGCCACGCGGCGGGCGAACCGCCGGGCATAATGCTCGGCCCCTTGCGCGCGCCTTCTTCCCCGCCGGAGACGCCGGTGCCGATGTAGAGCATGCCTTTGGATTCGAGATACTTCACGCGGCGCGCCGTGTCGTCGTAGAGGGAATTGCCGCCGTCGATGATAATGTCGCCCTCTTCGAGATAGGGGAGCACCTGCTCGATGAACTCGTCCACCGGCTTGCCGGCCTTGACCATGAGCATCACGCGGCGGGGCGGCTTGAGACTGGCGACGAGTTCCTGGAGGCTGTGGCAACCGATCAGATGTTTGCCGGCGCCGCGACCCTGAATGAAATCGTCCACCTTGCTCACGGTTCGGTTGAAACACGCCACTGTGAATCCCTTGCTTTCCATGTTGAGAATGAGATTTTCGCCCATCACGGCCAAACCTATAAGACCA
>JBAVML010000217.1:0-12148 GCA_049690035.1 Chthoniobacteraceae bacterium | reverse complement strand
GTCCATCCCTCGATGGCGAGGTGCGGCTGGAGCTGGATTGCCGGGATTCGGTCACGACTGCATTTCTACGCGGGAAGCTGGATGAGTTGCGTCCGGGCACCGAGCTTCGCGCCACCGGAGTGGCGAGCGTGCAATACGCGCCCGAGGTGCAGACGGCCAACTTCGCGCGTCCCACCCGCCTCGATCTGCTGCTGCGGGATGGCCGCGATATTGCCGTCCTGCGGGCACCTTCCTGGTGGACGCCACAACGCAACAGCACGGCGCTGCGCGGGATGCTGGCGGTCGCGGTGGCGGCCCTGGTCTGGGCCGTGGCGTTGCGCCGGACGGTGGCGAGGCAGACCCAGCAGCTCGCCCAGGAAATGCGGAGCCGGCGCGATGCCGCCGTCGAGTTTCAGGCCGCTCTGCGCGAGCGCACGCGGCTCGCCGCGAATCTTCACGACACCGTGCTCCAGACGATGACGGGCATCGCCTACCAGATCGAAGCCTGCGAGTCCGAGTCCCTGCCCGAGCCGCAGCGCGAAGCCAACCATCTCGAGACGGCGCGCCGGATGGTGCAGCGCGGTCAGGAGGATTTGCGCAATGCGGTGTGGGCGCTGCGGGCGCTGCCGCTGAAAGAGCGCACCTTCGCGGAAGCCGTGCGCACCGTGGCGCAGCAGATCAGCGCGGGCCACGAGGTGGAGGTCAGCGTGGAAAGTGCGGACGATCTGCCGCCGCTGGCGGATTTCATCGCGGGCAATCTTTTGCTCATCGTCCAGGAGGCCATCCACAACGCGCTCAAGCACGCTGCGCCCAGGAAGATCCGCGTATCGCTCGCCGCAGTGGAGGGCGGCGAACGCTTTTCCCTCACGATTCAGGACGATGGGGTCGGCTTCGTCTCCGGCGCGCAGCCCGGAGCCAGCGCGGGGCATTTCGGTCTCGTGGGAATGCGCGAGCGCGCCGAGCGACTCGATGGCACCATGGAGGTGGCGAGCCAGCCCGGCGCCGGAACACGCATCCACGTGGAAGTTCCCCTCCGGCCGTTCGATCACGACCTCGCTTGAAATCATGACGCCGCCCATCCAACTGCTCCTCATCGATGATCACGCCGTGATGCGCGCCGGGCTGGCGAACATGCTCAATGCCAATCCCGCGTTCCGCGTCGTGGCCGGCGCTGACGATGGTACGGTGGCGCTCGCCCTTTTCCGGCGGCACCAGCCGGACGTGACGCTGCTCGATGTCGCGATGCCGGGCATGGATGGAATCGAGTGCCTGCGCCTGCTGCGCGCCGAGTTTCCCGAGGCCCGCGTGCTCATGCTCAGTTCGTCGGATGCAGAGGAAGACATCGTCCAGGCGCTCGAAGCGGGCGCCTGTGGTTACGTGATCAAGACCTCGCGCCCCACCGAACTCACCGCCGCCATCCTCGCCGCGCACGCCGGCCAGCGCGTCATCAGTCCCGCGATCGAGCAGCGCCTCCGCGAGCGGGCCGGCGGCGCCTTGCTCACTCCGCGCGAGATCGAAGTGTTGGCGCTGCTGCGCAAAGGACTTTCGAATCCCGAGATTGGCCGCCTGCTCGGCATCACCACCCGCACTGCCAAGGCGCATGTCGCCGCGATCCTGGAGAAGCTCGAAGCGGCGGACCGCACCGAGGCGGTGACCCGCGCCTTCGAGCGCGGCCTCTTGAAGCTGTAGCGCACCTATTGGCCAGTCGGCCAATAGCCCGGCGGATGGAACAGCGAGAAGGATGGATTCGATTGGCTGCCCGATTTCCCCCATGAACCCTCCCCGACCTTCCCCCGATTACCTGCGTTCATCCTCCGAGGATGGAGCGCATCGCACCCATCGCGAGACTGCGTGGCTTCGCTCCTTCGATCTCGCGCGCACTCGCTTCGGCCGAAGCCTCCGCCGCCGTAGCGAGCAACTGGTGACCCGATTCGCTCTCCATCCCGCCGACCACGCGGTTTCCACGTAATGCGTGATCTTCCACTCGAAGCCGTGAATGATCGGTTCCTCCCGGCTTCCACCCCGCCGCTGAACATCTCCAGCATGACCTCCACAAAATCACTCCTTCGCTCCCTGGCGACGGCGCTGCTCTCCGTCACGACCGTTTACGCCGCTGACAAAAAGCCCAACGTCCTCTTCATCGCCGTGGATGACATGAGGCCCGAGCTCGGCTGCTACGGCAACAAGCTCATCAAGACGCCGAACATCGACCGCCTCGCCGCACGCGGCATCGTCTTCAATCGCGCCTATTGCCAGCAGGCCGTGTGCAGCCCGTCGCGCACGGCGATGATGACGGGCTTGCGGCCGGATGTGACGAAGGTGTGGGACTTGGAAACGCACTTCCGCGTCGCGCAGCCCGATTGCATCACCCTGCCGCAACACTTCAAGGCGAACGGCTATTACTGCGCGGCGCTGAGCAAGGTTTATCACGCAGGCTTTGAAGACGGCCGCTCGTGGAATGAGCCGCACTGGTATCCGAAGGGCCGGGCGGTGGATACCGATCCCGTGGACTGGACGAAGCAGATCATCACCCGGCACGCGGTCGATGTGGAGGAATACTCGCACGCCACTTCGCCCGACGATAACGACAAGCGCGCGAAGAAGGGCAAGGAAGGGAAAGCCGGCCCCGCGTTTGAAGTCAGCACCAAGACCGAAGACCAACTCCCCGATGGCGCCACCGCGAACGAAGCGGCGCAGCGCCTGCACGCGCTCAAGACGAAGAGCGAGCCCTTCTTTCTCGCCGTCGGTTTCTTAAAGCCGCATCTGCCCTTTGTTGCGCCGAAGAAGTATTGGGATCTCTACGATCCGAATACGATTCCCGTGCCGACGATCGACCATCTGCCCGAGGGCTGCCCCGAGTTTGCCGGGCATCAAAACGGCGAACTGCACAACTACCCCGGCGTGCCGAAGGAGAATCCGATCCCCGCGGACTTCGCAAAAACGCTGCGCCACGGTTACTATGCCTGCATCAGCTATACCGACGCGCAGATCGGCAAGGTGCTCGATGCGCTGGATCAGGAAGGCCTCGCCGATAACACGATCATCGTCCTCTGGGGCGACCACGGCTGGCAACTCGGCGATCACGGCCTCTGGCACAAGCACACGAACTTCGAGATCGCGGCCCGCGCACCGCTGCTCATCAGCGTTCCGAAGTCGAAAACGGCCGGGAAGAAGTGCGAGGCCACGGTGGAATTCGTCGATGTCTATCCCACGCTCGCGGATCTTTGCGGACTGCCCGCTCCTGTGGGACTCACGGGTGCGAGCTTGAAGCCTTTCATCGAGAATCCTGCCGCTCCCGCGAAAAAAGTCGCCATCAGCCAATACCCGCGGAACTCGCCCGAAGGTCCGGTCATGGGCTACAGCATCCGCGACTCCCGCTGGCGCGCCACCTTCTGGCGCGAGCGCAACGGCGCGAAGATCGTCGCCACCGAACTCTACGACGAACAAAACGATCCTACCGAAACGGTGAGCCTCGCCAGTAAGCCCGAGCACAAGGCACTGCTCGAAACGCTGGCGAAAAACCTGCCGCCCGTCGGATCCTCCGCGCTCGCCGAGGGCGCCAAGTCCAAAGGCAAGAAAGGCAAAGCCGCCGTTCCCGCTGCAGCGCCGGTAAGCGACGACGAGCGGAGCGCCCGCTTCGACAAGCTCGACGCGGGTAAAACCGGCAAGCTGAGCCGCGAGGATTACACCACCCACCAGTCCGACGCCGCAGCCGCCGACGAACGCTTCACCAAATGGGACAAGGACAAGGATGGGTTCCTCACCCGCGAGGAGTTTCTAAAGATGGGTAAGTAGCTGGCTAACTCGTCTCCTAAATCTCACCCGTTATCGTGAAGTCGCTCCTTCTCCTGTTCGCCACTCTCGGCGTTTCTCTCACCCAGCTCCACGCCGCCCCGAAGCCTAACATCGTCTTCATCCTCGCCGATGACCTTGGGTTCGCCGAAATCGGTGCGAACGGAGCCGATCACTACAAGACGCCGAACATCGACTCGCTGGCCAAGACCGGCATTCGGTTCACCCACTTCTACACAGCTCCGCTCTGCGGTCCTTCGCGCGCGCTTATTCTAACTGGACGTTATGCCTTCCGCACGGGCGCTGTCACCCAGGACGCCTGCGCTGCCATCAGCCGCATCGGAGATAAGGCCGAAGTGATGATTCCCACAGTGCTGAAGCAAACCGGCTATACTTCTGCGATGATCGGCAAATGGGGTCAGCTCCTGCCCTCGGGCGATGCGGCCGAATGGGGCTTCGACCACATGCTTAGCTTCAAGGCCAGTGGCATCTATTGGAACAAGGCCGCGGCCGCCAGTTGGGTAAAGAAGTACGAGCTCGCCGGCGATAAAGATGGGGAAGGCGGCGTCCGCGCCAATCCCGGACCCTATAACATAGACGAGAAGAAGTTGATGATGACGGACACCGAATACATGCCCGATCTGATGCACAAGGATGCCGTGGCTTTCATCAACGAAAACAAGAGCAAGCCGTTCTTCCTCTACTACTCGCTGTCGCACGTGCATTCCCAAATCCTGCCCACACCCGACAGCGCACCGCCCGCCCCCGGCACGGACACCGCCACTCGTTATGCTCAAGTTTACAACGACAACATCACCTACATGGACAAGCTCGTCGGCAAGCTACTCGCCGAGTTGGATCGCCTCAAACTTCGCGAGAACACGGTCATCTTTTTCATGGGCGACAACGGCACCGCCAAGGCGAACGCAGACCGCGCCACCATCGGCGGTCGTCGCATCGTCGGACAAAAGGGTGGCATGGAAGAGGGCGGCGGCCTCGTCCCGCTGATCGTCAGTTGGAAAGGCGTCACCCCCGCCGGCAAGCTGAATGAAAACTTCTCCGACGCATCCGACCTGCTCCCGACCTTTGCCGAAATCGCCGGTGCGTCCCTGCCGGAAAATCGGGTCATCGACGGCAAGAGCCTGCTCCCGCAAATCAAAGGTGAAACCAAATCCCCTCGCACCTGGGCTTTCACCCAACTCGGAGAGAACTACCATGTGCGTGAGGCGGGGTGGAAGCTCAACCAGGCCGGCCAGCTCTTCGACATGAAGAACGCGCCGTTCGAAGAAACCCTTGTTCCTGCAGATTCGAAAGACGGCGCGGCCATGACTGCTCGTAGCCATCTCAGCGAAGTCCTCGCCCAGCTAAACCCCGCGGCCGGTTTCAAAGGCGAAGGCAGCGGTCGTGGTGACAAGACCAAGAAGGAGAAAAAGAAAGCGAATGCCAGCCCTGAGCTGGCGCCGGTCGAAGGCAAAGCGGGCTCCGAGTCCACGTCCCAGCCCGCGACCAACCCGCTCGCGCCCGCCGACGCGACGCTCGCCGACCGCGCCGCGAAATTCGACAGGCTGGACCCGGAAAAATCCGGCAAACTCACCCGCGAGTATTACACGACCCACCAGTCGGATGCGGAAGGCGCGGCGAAGCGTTTCGAGAAGTTCGACACGAACAAGGACGGGGTCGTGACGCGCGACGAATATATCCACAATGGCGCGGATAAGCTGAGGTAGCGCGGCTTCCACTCATGAAACATCTCCTTCATCATCGCCTCCCGGCCACCCTCGGTGCGTTCGTTCTTCTCGCCACCACGACGCTCGCCCATCCGGGTCACGAGGAGGACGCGAGCGCGGCGAATGCACCCGCATTTTTCCTCGCGCAAGCGGGGCCGCTGCGGCCCGCTTCGGTGACGGCGGCGCCGGCGGGAAAGGTGGAAAACTCCGTGAGCATCAAGACCGAGGGGGACTACCGGGTCGTCAAGTCGAACGGCTGGCCGGACCACGCGCCGGGCGCGTTTCCGCGACGCGGAAATCCGAACACGGCGACCGTGCAGAGCTACACCTTTCGCGTGCCGCTGAAACCGAAGGCGGCGGCCACGCCCGAGCGGCGCGGCGGCTGGTGGTGGGGCGTGGCGGTGAATGGCGTGCCCTTCGAGCCCGGCACGGGCGAGACTTGGAACAACCACCCACGCTCCGGCTGGCGCTACGAAGCGGCGACTGGCTTCCTCAATCTCGGCCTCGACGAACACAACGCGCACGTGCAGCCGACCGGCGCGTATCATTATCACGCGCTGCCCACCGGGCTCGTCGAGCGACTCGGCGGCGATGGCAAAAAAATGCTGCTCGTTGGTTGGGCAGCCGACGGCTTCCCGATCTACACTAGCTGGGCGCCCACGAACGCAAAGGATGCGAAGAGCGCGCTACGCAAAATGAAATCCAGCTATCGGCTGAAACAGGGCGCGCGTCCGACACAGGAAGGCGGCCCCGGCGGGAACTACGACGGCCGCTTTACGCAGGATTTTGAATTCGTAAAAGACGCGGGCGATCTCGATGAATGCAACGGGCGCGCCGGCGTGACGCCTGAATTTCCCGAGGGATCGTACTACTACTGCATCAGCGCGGAGTTCCCCTTTCTGCCGCGAATGTGGCGCGGCACGCCCGACCCGAGTTTCGGGAAAGGTGACGGACCCCCAGGCGGGCGCCCCGGCGGCAATCAACGCCCCGCGCCTTTCGGAGGACCTCCGCGTGGCATCCTCGAAGGCGGTCCCGGACCGATACCAGGCGGCAGCGATCCCGGCTTTCGCAGCGGGCCGCCGCCCCAGATCGAGGCGCTGGATTTGAACAAAGACGGCGTCATCGATGCGGAGGAAATCGCGAAAGCCCCACAGTCGCTCAAAGTCCTCGACAAGAACGGCGACGGAAAGCTGACGCCTGACGAATATCGCTGGCGACCTCCCGGAGCTAGCGGCCTGGGCGGCGAGCCGCGTCCGCCGGGCCCTCCTCAGTAGTGAACAGCCGCCTACGGCGACGTGACTCTCAGCCGAATGAACAGGGGCGAAGTAGAGTTGCCCGGGTCCACGCTCACCAGATATCCGACGGTGCCGGGGTTGGTGACGAGTGGTGTCCAAAGGCTCAGGTCTTCGCTGGTCTCGACGATGTAAGTGAGATCGGCGCGGGCGCGGTGGAAGGTATAGGTGGTGCCGTCGATGGTGGGCCTGCCGATGTCGGAGGCAATCTGCGGATCGGAGCCGAAGGCGAATTCGAGTAAGAGGTTCATACCGTCGCCGTCGGTGTCGCCTGTGGGAGATGCGTTGTAGGCGAGGCCGGCGTTCATCTTCCACAGCTCGAATGAGGAGAACGGCGTGAAGAGCACGTCCCGAAAGTAATTGGCGTTACTGAAGCTGCGGTTCGGGAAAACGCCCGCGGTGTCGTTAATGACGCCGTTGGCTCCGTCGGCGACGGTGCTGAGCGGGCTGTTCGAGATGGAAGCGGCGAGACCCTGCGCGGTGAACGGGTAGTAGCTGTTCGTGTTCACCGAGACCATGTAGGTCGTATTCGCGGCGAGAATGACGGGCGTGGTGAGTGTGGCGGATTGCCAGCCGCTCGCGGTTTCATTGGTGAACGTGGCGGTGCCGAGCAACGTGCCGCCGACGGTCCACAGTCGGCCGATGTGGGTGCCAGTCTCTTGCGCTGGGCGATAGTAGCGGATCGAGGTGACGATACCCGTGCGGCTCGTGCGGAACTTCATACCGAGCTCGTAGTCCGTATTATCCGAGAAGAAACTCGTGGGCGTCTGGTTAGTGAACACATTCACCGGCGTGACGCTGCCGCCGGGATCGGTGCCGGCGCCGGGCGTGAAGAGCACGTCGCGGAAGTAATTCGAGTTATGATAAGTGCCGGCGGGAAAGCCGCCCGGGAGGTCGTTGAAGACGCCATTGGTCCCGTCGGCGACGCTGCTCAGTGGGCCATTGATGATGCTGGTCGCGAGTCCTTGGTCGGTGAATGGATAGTGCGTGTTGCAATTCGCCGAGACGACGTAGGTCGTGTCTGCATCGATTTGCACAGGCGTGTCGAGGGTGGCCGTCTGCCAGCCGCTGCTGCTTTCTCCGGTGAAAGTCACGGTGGCGAGCAATGCGCCGGCGGCGCTCCACAGTCGTCCGGTGTGTGTGCCGGTCTCGAGCGAAGGTCGGTAGTAGCGGATGGCGGTGATGGCGCCGCTCTGGCTCGCGCGGAATTTCATCCCGAGTTCGTAGTCGCCATCGTCGCCTGTGCCGACGGGGACTTGGGAAATGAAGACGCCTCCGGGCAACGTGAAGTTGGGCGGGATGCTGTTGATCCACTGGGTGAGGACATTGATGTATTCCACATCCACCATGTTCCTCGCGAGCGGTGGCATTTGGTTGGTTCCCAGCAGGCTGTCGCGATGGCGGAGCATGGATTTGGCCGGGTCGCTCGGAACGATCAGCTTCGCGCCGATGAGGCCGAGCGGATCTTGCACCTCGCCGCGGATGAGTCCCTGCGAGCCGAGCGGCGTGTCGAAGCGCGCGTCGAAGTTTGCCTTCACACCGCCGGGCCGGTGGCAATGCGCGCAGTTCGCATCAATGTAAGAGCGCACGCGCGTTTCGAAGGTCGCGCTCGTGTCCTTCACAGACACACTCTTAGGCAAAGTCGGGATCGCCGCTTCACTCACCGGCGTGCTGAATAGGCCGATGCTGTTCAGCGTGCGGATCTGGTTATCCTCCACGCCTCCGGGGTAGGTCAGGTCGCCATTCAGCTCGCACGTGCGCAGGCCGAGCACGCTGCCGGCATTTGGATTGTGACACACGATGCAGTCTTGGCGGCTGGGATAGGACCACGTCTGCGTCCGAGTACCCGTCGCGGTCGTGATGGTCACCGCTTCATTCAATCCCGCGGGCAGCAAGTCCGCCTCCGAGTTATCCGCACGCCACTTATAGGTCAGCCCATAGTAACTGCCATCCGCGGCGCGCACGAGGAAGCGCGTCTCCAGCCGCTTGCGCACCGCGGGATTCGTGTCGTCGATGGGCAACTCGAAGTGCTTCACGAAGACCGTGCCGATCGGAAAATTCCACGCGCCGGTATTCGCGAAGGTCACCGTCTCGCCCGCGGAGAAAGGCGCGCCGTCATTTGGCACCGTCATCCAGCGGGACTTCACCGCATTGTCCGACCACAACGGCGAATTCACCGTGTAGGGAATCAGCGCCGCAGCAGGCGTGAGCGTGGTGAGATTGGACTCGAACGCTCCCGTCTGCGAGAGCAGCGCCGGCGGGTCGCCGCCCGTGTTCGCCTTCGTGAGTTTGTAAATCTTCACGCCATTGCCCGCGCAGCACATGAGCAGCTCGTTGTTCGTATCGATGCCAAAGGTGGACATGCCGGTCTCCTCGCCGCCGCCGTGCGGGATCGTGGTCAGCTCGGTGACCTGCGCCGGCCCGGTGCCATCATAAGTCATCGCCCGGATACGCGCCGTCCCGTTGTCGCCGAAGATATATTTCCCCGCGAGAAACGACGCGAACTGCGTCCCGCGATACACGTAGCCACCGATGACGCACGTGTAGCCATTCGTATGCGGGTAGTCGAAGACCGGCGGCTTCTCCACGCCGATGATCGGATTCGGCCGCGGATGCGCGCCCGTCGCGGTGCCTTCCATGAAGCCCCACTGATAGTTCCCGCCTTTCTCCACGATGCTCACTTCCTCGCGCGTGGACTGCCCCACATCGCCGAGCCAGATGCGATTCGACTGCGCATCGTAAGTCATCCGATGCGGATTGCGGAAACCCAGCGCATAAAATTCCTCCAGCACCGCGCCGCCCGTATCCAGCCACGGGTTGTCATTGGGAATGGTGTAATTCTGCGTGTAACTCGCCGGCCATCCCGGCGGCGGCGCCGCGCCGCTTAGCGGCTGACGGCGGATCGGATGGCTCCGTGTTAGATTCTGATCCACATCGATCCGCAGCACACCGCAGAAGAACCCGTTGTTGATCTTATTCCCGTGATTGTAGGGATCATTGTTTCCACCTTCATCGCCGCAGCTCAGATATAGATATCCCTCATTGTCGAAAAGGATCGCGCCGCCCGCGTGCCAGAGATGCCGGTCGTATTGATTGATGAGCACCACCTCCGAACTCCGAATCGCGGTCAGCGAATCATCCGAGACCGTGAACCGCGAAAGGCGGTTGTAGCTCGACACGGAATCCGACGCCACGCCCGGCGTGTAGTTCGGCGCCGGCGAGTAGGAGTAGAAGACATAGATGTAATTCTTATTCGGCGAGTCAGCGATGCCGTACTCCGGATGAAACGCGATGCCCATCAGCCCGCTACCCACCGTGCCCTGCGTGACCGCGGATAGATCGAGAAAAACCGACTTCGTCGTCGTGCCGGGATCATCGACAAAGGTATGCACGAACCCCTTCTGCGTCGCCACCAGCAGCCGATTGCTGAACGGCACCGCAATGATCACCGTCGGATCGTCGAAGGTCAGCCCTGGAAACGCATCCGCAAACGACCACCCCGTCGTGCTCGCCTCCGCCGGCGGCAGGTGGTTGTTTAAATAGGCGCTGGAAACCGGTCGCTCGGCGAGCCCGTACCCTTGCGCATGAACGGTTGTGCAAAAACCAAGCAGAACTCCAGCGCAGACGATACCCAGCGAGACGCGAGGGATGTTTCTCATATGATGCGTGGAAAATAGCTGGCCCGATCTGGCGTCAATGGAATCGCGCAATCGGCTTCAGCGTTTTGGAGGGAGATTTCCTAGAATGGCAGCGCATGACTTGAAATCAACGGACTTCTCCTCGCTCGGGCGACGGGCGCCTCACTGCGGCAAGGAAGGAGCGGCCGTGCATTTGCCTCGCGCTTTTCGCCGGCACGGGCAGAGTGCGGCTCGTCCCCCTATGCGACTGCTGTTCGTTGCCGATCTGCACTATTCGCTCAAGCAGTTCGACTGGCTGCTAGCCCACGCGCGTGGCTACGATGTGGCGGTGATCGGCGGCGATCTGCTCGACCTCAGCTCGGCGCTCGAGGCGGATGTGCAGATTGCGATTGTGGAGAAGTATTTCGGTCTGCTCCGGCGGGAAGCGCGGCTGGTGGTGAGCTCGGGAAATCACGACGGCGACAGCCGCAATGCGGCAGATGAGTCGGTGGCGGAGTGGCTGCGCGACGCGCGGGCGGAACGCTTGCACGTGGATGGCGATAGCTTCGACCTCGGCAATACACGGATCACCGTCTGCCCGTGGTGGGATGGGGAACTCTCGCGCAGCGAACTGGAGGCACAGCTCGAGCGCGAGGCGGCGCAGGTGCGCGGGCGCTGGCTGTGGATTCACCACGCTCCGCCGGAGGGAGCTAGGACGAGTTGGACGGGACTGAAGTTTGCCGGTGACGAAGCGCTGCGCAAATGGATTGACCGCTTCCAGCCCGACATGGTGTTGAGCGGACACATTCACAATTCCCCTTTCTACGAAGCCGGGGCGTGGGTCGATCGCATCGGGCGCACATGGGTTTTCAATCCCGGGCGGCAGGTGGGGCCGCTGCCGTCGTTCATCACGATCGATCTCGACGCGATGACGGCGGAGTGGAATTCGCAGGAAGGCCGCTCAGTCCGCGATCTCCGGGTCGCGGAGAGTTGACGCGCGCGGGGTGACGCGCGGGCGCGGATGGCGATGCATCAGCGTGTCGAGGACACTGTCCACGAGGCCGAGGTGATCGTGCCCGGCGAACTGCTGCTTCACATCGACGAGATATTTGTTCAAGGAATCGAGCCGCCGCGCGAGCAGTTCGCAGAGGTGCAGACACATGGAAGGATTCTGTTCGAGGAAGGCGCGGGCATTCGTCACGCAATGAAAGCGCGACGGGCGAGTGGTGCGGACCGCCGCGGTGTGCGGCAGCCCGAGCAAGGCGGACAAATCGCCGAAGATCGCGCCGGGCTCGGACGCCGTGGCCACGGTCACGTTGTCCTTCACCACTTCGACACCGCCTTCGATGAGGACGAAGAGGAGACCAGTGCTCTCGCCCTGGTCGAGCACGGTTTCGCCGATGGCGAAAGTCCGCACGGGCTGATCGCGGAGAGCGTCGAGGATGGCAGACACGGCGGTGGCAGATAGCGGTCGTGGCGGAAAAATGGAAGGCATTTTCCGCCGCCAGTGCTGAGACGCTAATGTGACTGCTTGATTCGCTAAGCGGGTCGCCTCCCCGGGTTGAAGTGATGCGCACTCGTCACCCGCTTTTTTACCCCCTATGAAGAACGGCCTCGCCGAATTGCCGTCAGCTCTGCCAAAACCCGGTGAGACGAACGCCGCGCGATAGCCTGCACACCATGACACCGCCTACCTCGCCAGATCCTCTCTCGCGCCGCGAGTTTGTCCGCACCACATCGG
>JBAVML010000216.1:0-7476 GCA_049690035.1 Chthoniobacteraceae bacterium | reverse complement strand
GTCGAGGCCTGGTCCCTTTTTGTAGGCCTTCTTTGCTTCCGCGAGCGTGAGGAAGTGGGTGCCCGGAACGTTCGCCGTGTAGTCCGCGACATCGGCACCCACTTTCGCGGCCATGATCTTGATCGCTTCCTCCTTGGTCGCCGGATTCTGGAGGAAATCGACGCACTTGTAGTAGATGGCGACGACCTTAGACCACTCATCCTTCCGCTTCGCGAAGCTCGTTGGATTCACCGCAAGAACGTCATAGATCAGGCCCTTCGCGTCCGAGCTGGTAAAGAGTTTCGTCGATCCCGCAACCTGCTTCAACGCCTGGCCGGAGCTGGGATACCAGGCACCGATCGCCGCGACTTTGCCGGAGGCGAGAGTCTGTGGAGTTTCGTTGGTTGGCGTGTTGACCAGCTCGATGTCGCTCTGCTTCATGCCATTGGCTTCGAGTGCCTTCAGGAGGAGCAAATGCTCTACGAGGGTGACCTCGACGCCGACCTTTTGGCCTTTGAGTTCCTTGATCGACTTGATGCCCGGCCTGCCGACGATTGCGTCCGAGCCATCGCTATAGTCGAGGAGGGCGATGATCTTACTCTTCGCTCCGTTCGCCCCGTTCACGAGAGCGTCGGTAGCGACCGCCGCGACTCCGTCAATCTTGCCTGCGGAGAAGGCGTCGAGCGAAGGCAGGTAGTCGAACCACACGAGTTCGACATCGACGCCAGCGTCCTTGAAGAAGCCTTTCTGTTTGGCGACTTCGAGAACGGTGTAGCCGGGCCAGTCGGAGTAGCCGACCTTGAGCGGTTCAGCGTGGAGTGTCGTCGTGAGCGCGAGCGCGGCGGCGAGCAGGGATTTTAGGGTCATAGGTTTGGGTGTTTGGTGGTGGTTCGGGTTCAGTGTAGGTTTTGGTGGTCAATAAAGGCGCGCGTATTTGTCGATTTCCCATTGGCTGATCGTCTGGTGGTATTCCTCCGACTCCGCACGTTTGTAGGTTATGAACTCTATCTTCAGTTCGGCGCCGAGCACCTGCTCCGTGAATGGATCGTCCTCAAAGGCCTGCACCGCTTCGGCGAGCGTCTTGGGCAGTGGTTGCACTCCTTTCGCCGCAAGCTGCTCGTCGGTGAACTCGTAAAGGTTTTCCGTCTGCGGTGCGCCGGGGTCCAGACCTTCACGGATGCCTTCAAGTCCCGCGGCGAGCGCGAGCGCTCCGGCGAGATAGGGGTTGCAGGCGGAGTCGGCATTGCGCGACTCGCAGCGAGCACCGCCCATCGGCACGCGCACCGAGTTGGTGCGGTTGTTGGTCCCGAAGCTATTGAAGACGGGCGCCCAAGAGTAATAGCCCATCGCCCCGCGGCGGATAAGGCGCTTGTAGCTATTCACCGTTGGCGCAAAGGCGGCGCAGAGCGCCCGGCCATGTTTCAGGATTCCGGCGATGAAGGAGTAACCGAGCGGGGTCAGGCCGAGCCCGTACTTGTCGCCGCCGCCGTCGGCCTTGAAGAGATTCGCACCCGTCTTCGCATCTGCGAGCGACATGTTGAAGTGCGCGCCGTTTCCTGTTTTGTCGGCGAAAGGTTTCGGCATGAAGGTCGCGAGCAGGCCGGCATCGGCGGCATACTTCTTCGCCATGAGCCGGAAGAAGATATAGCGGTCGGCCATGGTCAGGCCGTCCGCGTATTGGAAGTCGAACTCGAACTGCGAGTTTCCGTCCTCATGATCCAAAGAATACAAATCCCACCCGAGCGAGTTGATCGTCTTCGCTAACTTGTCCACCAAGCCGAAGGCGTCAAAAAAGCGCTTAAGGTCGTAGCAACTCTTCATCAGGTCGTCGTCCGCGTTGGGGACGAGCAGTTCGCCGCGCTCACCGAGTTTCAAGAAATAGACTTCGCACTCGATCCCGAGGTTGTAGGTGAATCCCATCTCCGCCGCCTGAGCCAGCACCTTCTTGAAAGCGACGCGGGTGCTGATCGGATACGGCTGACCGTGAAAGGTGCAGTCTGCCGGATACCACATGACCTCCGGCTGCCACGGCAATTGCACGCCGCGATCCAGATCGGGCAGGCTGGCGATCTCGTCGTCGTTGGGCAGTTGCCCGAGCCCATCGAGCGCGTAGCCGGTGTAAAGCTCCGAGCCGCGCGCGAAGTCGGTAAAGTGGCCGATCGGCACGACCTTTCCCTTGGGCACGCCGTGGATGTCCACGTAGGCGCCGACGCAGTAACTGACCCCCTTCGCGAGGAGATCCTGTTTGATGGCGGTGAGTTCGGCGTCGCTCTTCATGAGATCGTGGCAAAGTAGCTTTGGTCGAGCGGCGGCTTCTCGCTGAGGGCCCCGCGAAGCTGAGTGGAGAGATCCTCCACCATCATGGCGAAGAGCTTCCGGCCGTGCTCGGCGCTGGCGGTGACGGGATGGCCGGTGACGCCGTTGCGGCTGGTGCGGTTCACCGGGTGGGAAAAGAAGAGTCCGTGAGTTCGGTCGGGATCGTGCGCGGCGGCAATGCGGTCTGGCCGGACGAGCTCGGGCGCGAGTTCCATCATCAGCGAGGTTTCGGCGGCATTGGCGTGCCAGTCCTCGGCGTCTGCAAAGAACTCCATGCGCACGCGTTGACTCACGTCGGCCACATTGCGGATGGCGACCATGATGTCGTCGAATTTGCTGCGGAGAATTTCCAGCGCGCAGCGCAATGGAGCGAAGTTGGTTACGTGGCCGTTGATGATGATGAAGCGCTTGAAGGCAGAGGCGTGGCACCACTCCGCGATCTGCACGACGCAATCGATCAGTGTCTGCGGTTGCAGTGAGAGCGTGCCCGGCCAGCGACGGGAATGGCCGAGCGAGCAGCCGTAGGGCAGGGTGGGGAGCACGGGCACGCCCGTTTCGGCAGAGACGGCGTGGGCCAGCTTCTCGGCGGTCACGCAATCGACGGAGGTGGCGAGATGCGGTCCGTGCTGTTCGGTCGCGCCGACCGGCAGGATGGCGGCGTCCATCCCCGAGTGGCGGAGTCGCGCGATCTCTTCCCAAGTCAGGGATTGCCAGAGGACAGGAGCGCTCATCGACGGCTGCAAAAGAAGAAAGTCATGGTGGCGACGAAAGTTGCCTGCCGCGCCAATTGCAGTCCCCGTGCCATAGGGGTGTGCGGTTCAGAGATTTTCCACGCCGCCCAGCAAAAATGGCCTGAAACAGCGCGTTTCGCCTTCGTGCCAGCGTTATTACGAACAGCAGAACTCTTCACACGGTGCGCAAAAGTCGGCAGTGCGAGTGGCTATTTTCCACCGTGGGCGCTGGCGGAAAGTATGACGATAACACGCCGGAGTAATACTTGCCCTCGACAGCATTTGGCTTGCACGCTACTTGCTAGCCCGCACCGCGCTCGATGGCCCGCCCACGCAAGAAACTCACCGCTGCTCGCATCAGTATTTCGCTGCCCGTCTCCCTTTTCGATGAGCTCGACGAAATGGTCGCGAACCGTGGTTATGCCAGCCGCTCGGAGGCGATCTCGAAGATGATCAGCGAGCAGCTGGTGCAGGATCAGCATCACCTCGGCAAGGAGATCATGGCCGGCACGATCACGCTCATCTACGACCACGCGAAGAACGGGCTGCAAAGCCGGCTGATGCGTATCCAGCACAAGTATTTGAAGGAGATCATCTCCTCGCAGCACGTGCATCTCGAGAACCATCACAGCCTCGAAGTGCTGCTCGTGCAGGGCCCCGGCATCCGCCTCAAGGCCCTGGCCAGCGAGCTCATCGTCTCCAAGGGCGTGAAGCACGGTTACCTCAACGTTTCGTCCACGATTCTGCCTCCCATTTACTAATGTCAGCTCTCGATCCCTCGCTCATTCGCTTCACGGAGATGGTGCCGCCGGGCGCGAACTGGTCACATGTTCTCAAGCGCGGCACAACACTGCGGCTTATCGACACCGAAGGCGGGGCTAATGTCTCCGCGCTCTTCTACAATTTCGAACTGACCTGCGAGCGGCTGAACGTGCCGGATTCACTCAAGAGTCAGCACATCGCCCAGTTGACCAAGGGCAGTTGTCTTTACTCGGACATGGGCCGGGTGCTGGTCTCGATCACCGAGGATACCTGCGGCTGGCATGACCCGCTGGCGGGCTGTTCGAATGCGCGCGGAGTGGCGGCGAAGTATGGAGTTAAAACGTACCAGGAGGCGCGCAACGAGTGGTTCCGCAATGCGCACGATGGCTTCCTCGCCGAGCTCGGGAAATACAACCTCGGCGAACGTGATCTCGCGATGAACGTCAACTTCTTCAACAAGGTCACGGTCAATGATGCGGGGGAACTCCACTTTCATCCGGGAAATTCGCACGCCGGTGCATTCGTCGATCTTCGTGCGGAGATGAATACGCTGGTGATCCTGAACACCTGCGTGCATCCGCTCGATCCATCGGCGCACTACGCGCCGAAGCCGGTGCAGTTGGCGGTGTGGAGTTCGCCGCCGCTGGGGCCGGACGACCTCTGCCGCACCTCGCGGCCGGAGAATGGGCGCGGCTTCATCCTCACTGAACGCTATTTCCAATGAGCACCCTGACCGAGAGCACGCTCGATCCCGCGCATGCCATCTATGATTTCACGCTGCCCGCGGGCGAAGGTTGGTCGCACGAGGTGCTGCGCGGCCAGACGTTTCGCATCGTGGACCTCGAAGGCAACCAAGCCGCCGACACGCTCTTCTACGATCTCCACGATCCTGCGGATCGCTACAGCGCGCAGGACACCATCCGCGAGCAGGGGAATATCTATCTCACCACCGGCACCCGGCTGATCTCCACCCGCGGCAATGTGCTCCTGACGATCACCGCCGACACCTGCGGCCGGCACGACACGCTGGGCGGTGCGTGCGCGTGTGAAAGCAACATGGTGCGCTACGCGATCGAAAAACGTTCGATGCATGCGTGTCGTGACAGCTTTTGGAAGGCGCTCCGGCTGCGCGGACCGCATTGGGAAAAGCGCGACATTGCCAGCAACATTAACTTCTTCATGAATGTGCCGGTGACGCCCGACGGTGGGCTGACCTTCGCCGACGGCATCTCCGCCCCCGGTCGGTATGTCGAGATGCGCGCGGAGACGGATGTGCTCGCGCTGATCTCAAATTGCCCCCAGCTCAACAACCCATGCAACGGCTACAACCCGACGCCGGTGCGACTGCTGATCTGGGAGTGATGTTTACCAAAGTTCTGATCGCCAATCGCGGCGTCATCTCCCGGCGGATCACCCGCACGCTGAAGAAACTCGGGGTGGGCAGCGTTGCCGTTTATTCCGAGGCCGATGCGAATTCGCTCCACGTGGCGGAGGCGGATGAGGCGGTGCTGCTCGGTCCGCCGCCGGTGACGGAGAGCTATTTGAAGGTCGAGGAAATCCTGGAAGCGGCGCGGCAGACGGGGGCTCAGGCGATCCACCCCGGCTACGGATTTCTCAGCGAGAATGCGGACTTTGCGGAAGCCTGCGAGCGTGCGGGGCTGGCCTTCATCGGACCGACGCCGGAGCAGATGCGGCGCTTTGGATTAAAGCACACCGCGCGGGAAATCGCCGAGGCGCATGGCGTCCCGCTGTGTCCGGGAACAGGGTTGCTGGCGGATGCGGCCGATGCGGCGCGGGCGGTGGAGCGGATCGGTTTTCCCGTGATGCTCAAGAGCACGGCGGGTGGGGGAGGAATCGGCATGCGCGTGTGCTGGAGCGCCGGTGAGTTGGCCGAGGCATTCGCTTCTGTCCAGCGGCTGAGCACCAGCAATTTCAAGGAGTCCGGCATCTTCCTCGAAAAGTTTGTCGCACGGGCGAGGCACATCGAGGTGCAGATTTTTGGCGATGGAAATGGCCGCGTGTTGGCGTTGGGTGAGCGCGATTGCTCGGCGCAGCGGCGGAATCAAAAGGTGATCGAGGAAACGCCCGCGCCGGGAATCGGCGAGGCGCAGCGCGCGGCGCTCTGCGCGGCGGCGATCAAGCTCGGCAGCGCGGTGAACTATCGCTCTGCGGGCACGGTCGAGTTCGTCTTCGATGCCGACTCCGGTGAGGCCTATTTTCTCGAGGTGAATACGCGGCTGCAAGTGGAGCACGGCGTCACGGAGGAAGTGACGGGCGTCGATCTGGTCGAGTGGATGGTGCGTCTCGCGGCGGGCGACACGGGTTTCTTCGACAGCTATGTGCATCAGCCGCGCGGGCATTCGATCCAGGTGCGAATCTATGCGGAGGACGCGAACAAGAACTTCCAGCCAAGTTGTGGCGTGCTCACCGAAGTCAGTTTTCACGAGACCGCACGCTCGGAGACGTGGGTCGAGGACGGCACGGAGGTCACGCCCTTTTACGATCCGATGCTGGCGAAGATCATCGTCCACGGCACGGATCGCGCGGATGCGATCGTGCGGATCAAAGCGGCGCTGGATGGCACGCTCTTCGGCGGCATCGAGTCGAATCTCGAATATCTGCGGCAGATCGTGGCCACGCCGGAGTTCGCGGATGGAAAGATCATCACCAAGACGCTGAGCGAGATCCAATACCGGCCGCGCACGATCGACGTGCTCGATGCGGGAGCGCAGACGACGGTGCAGGATTATCCGGGGCGCGTGGGATTTTGGAATGTCGGCGTGCCGCCCTCCGGCCCGATGGACATGCTCGCCTTCCGCTACGCGAATCGGCTGCTCAACAATCCCGAGTCCGCCGCCGGGCTGGAGATTATGCTTACCGGGCCAACGTTGCGATTCAACGCGGCGACCGAGATCGCCATCACCGGAGCGGACATGCAGGCGGAACTCAACGGCATCCGCGCGCCGCGCTGGAAGGCGATCGAAGTGAATGCGGGTGACGTTCTGCGCCTGCGCGGCATCGACGGACCGGGCGCGCGCGCCTATCTCGCGGTGCGCGGCGGTTTGCAGGTGCCTCGCTATCTCGGGAGCCGGTCCACCTTCACGCTCGGAAATTTCGGGGGGCACGGCGGTCGCGCGCTCCGGCTCGGCGATGTGCTGCACCTCGGGTCGAGCGACGGAGCATCCGCGCTGGGAACGATGTTGCCGCCCAGCCTGCTGCCGGTTTACCGGAGCGACTGGGAGATCGGGGTCATTTATGGACCTCACGGCGCGCCAGATTTCTTCACCGACGCGGACATCGAGATGATCTTCGCGACGGACTGGAAGGTTCACTTCAACTCGAACCGCACCGGCGTGCGCCTCATCGGTCCAAAACCGCAATGGGCGAGAGCCGATGGCGGCGAAGCCGGCCTGCACCCGTCAAACATTCACGACAACGCCTACGCGGTCGGCGCGATCGATTTCACCGGCGACATGCCGATCATCCTCGGTCCCGACGGCCCGAGCCTCGGCGGTTTCGTCTGTCCCGCGTGCATCTCGGAAGCGGAGCTTTGGAAGATCGGGCAGCTGAAGCCGGGCGACACCGTGCGCTTCCGCCGCATGCCGCTGGCGGAGGCGAACGCGCGCGAACTGGAGCAGGATCGCATGATCGAGTCGCTCGCTGATCTTTCGGATCTGCGCTGGAATGC
>JBAVML010000215.1:0-1686 GCA_049690035.1 Chthoniobacteraceae bacterium | reverse complement strand
GAATCAGACCTGTCATTTTTGCAGCGATTTCATCCGGCAAACGGCGGTCAAAAACGGCATTCCCACCAGCCCGAATTCCCTCGTGACGCATTGGGGCATTGATCCGGCGCTTTTTCCGGTGCCGCCGCGCGAACGCTGGCCGGTGCGGCGGCTGCTATATGCCGGACAGATGATCCCGCAGAAAGGCGTGCACACGGCCATCGCCGCCTTTGCAATCCTCGCCAAAGAAAGCGGGTTTGAAGACCTGACCCTGACCGTGGCCGGCGGCGGGATGCACCCGGATTACGAACGACAATTGCAGGTGCTGCCAGCGCAACTCGGCGTGGCGGGCCGCGTGCAGTTTCCCGGCAAGGTGCCGCGCGCGGATTTGCCGGCAGTTTATGCCCAGCATGACGTGCTGGTGTTTCCCTCCGACTGGGACGAGCCGTTTGCCATCACGCCGCTGGAGGCGATGGCGAGCGGCCTGGCGGTGGTGGGCACCACGACGGGCGGCAGCGGCGAACTGTTCCACGACCGGGAGACGGCGCTGACGTTCCGCGCCGGCGACGCGGTGGATTGCGCGCGCGCGCTGCGCGAACTGGGTGGTAACCGGGAATTATTTCAAAAAATTACGACGACCGGCCAACGCGAGGTGCGGGGAAAATATAAGCTGGACGCCATGGTGGACAAGATTGAACAAAGCCTGCAAAAAAAGCTAACAAGCGGGAATTTCAAACGCAGAAAGCAGAAGGGGGAAATAAAAACTTAAAAACTGACAGGCGAAATGCCAAAAGCGGAAATCAGGAAAGCAAAAAGCAGAAATTGGGAAATTTGTTATTCGCGCTAAAAAACGCCAAAGCAAAAGCGGGCAACCGGAGCAGCCCCTTTTTTGTTTACAGCCCTGACGGGCTGGGGAAAATGATGAACATGCAATCCACGGCCAGCCACAAATGGGAAATTCAATCCAGCACGGGGTCGCATTTCCGCGTTCTGGATGGATTGCGCGGGGTGGCCATCCTGATGGTGGTGGTTTACCACAGCTGCTATACCAATCCGGCCGCCGGCATGGTTTCGCGACTGACAGGCTATGCCATCACCGCCGGCTGGATGGGCGTGCCGATCTTCTTTGTGCTGTCGGGGTTTCTCATTTCTTATCCGTTTTACCGGAAGCGCCGGGAAAATCCGCAGTTCTGGTATCAGCGCGGATACGCCACCCGCCGCCTTGCCAAAATCCTGCCACCATTTTATCTCTCCATCCTGTTGTTCATGGGTTTTTATTGGTGGCAGTTTCATGATCCGGCGTATCTGGAATCGGCTTGGAAATGGGGGACGGGGCTGGCCAACTTCATGGCCATTCCCGTGCCGTTCAACTTGTCCTACTGGAGCCTGCTGGTGGAGGCGCATTTCTATGTGATGCTGCCGCTTATGTTCTGGCTCACCCGGGGACTGGATGTCTCCCGGACAGCGTTGATCCTCTTTGCCACCTTGTTCTTTGTGCCACTCCTGGCACGGCATTTTACCTGGCCGATCGGACTTTACGTCATGCCGATTTACAGTGATCCCGAAGCAAAACACCTGGCCTTGGAATTAGCACGGTTTCCCTGCATGCTGGATTATTTCGCCTGGGGGGTGCTGCTGGCGGGAGTTTATACCGCCGTGGAAAAAGTGCGGGAACACTTGCGGGCCTTGAGTTTGCTGGGGTATGTG
>JBAVML010000214.1:0-8978 GCA_049690035.1 Chthoniobacteraceae bacterium | reverse complement strand
TGCCAGAGCCGACCGTCGAATGATCGACGTTGATCGCCTAACCCGCGGTGTTCGTCGTGATCGACACGCTGCCGTCCGCGTTCACGGTGCTCATCGCGAGCGCTTCGAACTTGCCCTTGGAAGTCGTCAGCAGCGAGCCGGTCGCGTCGAGCGTCGAGGCGTTCACATTGATGATCGAAGCGCCCTGATCCGCGTGGATCGTCATGTCGCCGCCGGAGGTCAGCGACGCGCCTGTCGTAGCGTTGAAATCGCCCGCGGAGTTCGCCGTCAGGGTCGTGCCAGCGCCGATCGTCGAATGATCGACGTTGATCGCCGAGCCGGCATCGTTGGTCGTGATCGAGATGCTGCCGTCCGCGGTCAGCGAGGTCAGCGCTTTCGCGTCGAACTTGCCGCGGGACGAGGTCACGATCGCGCCGGCCGCGTGGAGCGTCGTCGCGTCGAGGCTGATCACCGAGCCCGTCGCACTCGTGGTGATCGAAATGCCGGTGCCGGCGGAGAGCGACGGCTTGACCACGGTCGCGTCGGGCTTCGTCCCCGAGAGCGCGTTGAAATTCGCCGTGGATTCCACCGTGATCGAAGTGCCCGCGATGAGGCTCGCTCCCGTGAGCGTGATCGCGGCGGGCGCCGTGTCGGCCTTGGCGTTGTCGGATCGCAGCAGGATCGCGCCTGCGGCCTGGAGCGTCGCGCCGGCATCAATGTCGATTGCGTCGCCCGCGAGCACGTTGATGTCCGCGCCGGCGCCGGTGGTCTTCAACTTGATGCCAGTGAGAATCCGCACGAAGTCCGCCGTGTCGTCCGCGCTTTCGCCCGAGATGATGTCGATCGTACCGACCGACGTGACGTCCTGGCTGACCGTGATCGGGCTGTGCGCCTCGAAGCGCACGGCGCCGCCCGCCTTGATCCCCGCGGGAGCCGCGCCCGCCGCGCCGCCGGTGACGCCACCGATCGTGACCGCGCCGGTGTTTTCGATATAGACGCTGCCGTTGGTCGCTTCGCCCTTGATGTTGCCCGAACGAGTCGCGATCGGGTTCAGCGTGGTGCCGATATTGTTCGCTGCGAAGAGCCACAGCTTGCCGGACACCGCGTTGTCGCCGCCGACGTTGCCATTGTAGATGCTGGCCACCGCATTCGTGACGAAGGCGGTCGCGCCCGCCCCGGCGGTGACGGTCTTGAGATAGAGGTCGCCGCTCGTTTCGGTGACGAAGGTGTTGTCCGCGCTGGTGGTGTCCAGCGTGCTGGCGCTGGTCGCGGTCGAGTAGCCGGTGTTGACCTGGAGTTCCGAGCCCGCTGCGCCGATGGCACCGAGCTTCGCGACGAGCGTGATCTTGTTTCCCACCACGTTTGCCTTGGCACCCGGAGCTTCGGTCGCGGGGTTCGACGGATTGTAGAATGTGGGGTTCGTCGGGTCCGCGACGTCACCGCCATCGAAGATCGAAATCGGCGCGACGAGGTGAACGTCGCCCGCGGTGGAGAGCACGTCGCGGACGTTCAGGTTGCCCGAGGTCTCGGCGATCCAGATATTGTTCGTCGCGACGGCTGTGAGCGTGCCGGAGCCGACGAGGTCGATTTCGAGGAAGTCGGGATTGCCGCTCGTTCCGGCCGAGCCGATCGTGTCGCCCGCGACGAGTTCGATGCGGCCCGCCTTGATCTTCGTCTGTCCGGTATGGAGCGCATCGAGGATCGAACCATCGGCCTCCAGATGCACGGTGCCGCTCTCCGAGTAGGCGCTCTCGAGGTTCATGTCGCCCGCGCCGCTGCCGGTGGTGTGAGTGATGTGCTCGGAGACGTAGATGTCGCCCAGGCTCCGGACTGTGAGAGTGCTGTTCGCGAAGAGATCGGTCAGGAATGGCTTGGTATTGCTGCCGATCTTGCCCTGGCCGGATTCGAGAATCAGATCGCCGCCGACCACCGCGGCCACGCCCGCCGCTGCCGAATTGACGATGTTATCCGAGCTCTTAATGCGGACATCGCCGGGCGTGGTCGAATTGCCCGCGCTGACCTGAAGAATGTTCAACGGCGACTCCTGGCCCTGGTACGGCGCGGAGCCGAGCAGGACGTTGCCACTCGCAGTCACCGTGATATCCCCCGCGGTCTTGAAGTTAACATCATCGCGCTGGTCGATGAGCAGCGAGGTGACGGTGGGCTTCACGCCGCGGGTAAAGGTCACCGCCGCCGCCGGGGACTCGGTGATCACCTTGTCGCGAGTGCTCAAGGTGATGACCGTCGGGGTCACGCTGGCGACGGTGTAGTAAGAGCTGGCGTCGGTGACATTGCCGGAAGCACCGGCGACGCGAATCAACGAGCCGACGGCATAACCGTCCGCGGTCCAGTCGCCAGTCGTGCGCGTGATCGTGTCGCCCTGGCGCAGGCCATCGGAGCCGAAGCCATTGTAGGAGAAAGTGACCGCGACATCCGCCGCCGCACCCTGCGCCTTGAATACCGGATCGAGGACGAGCGGTAGGAAGGTGATGCTCTTGCCAGGCTCCGCCACGACGGTGTCGGTGGCGACGAGGGTGATGGTATCGCCGCTGATGCTGGCGATCGTGTAGAAGGCGAGATCGGGGTTGGCGTTGAGGCTGGCGCCCATGAGATTGATCCCCATGCCGGCGCTCAAGCCGGTCCAGGCCAGCCCGTCGGTGCGGCGAATCGTTCCCGCCGTGACTCCCGACGATGCGGTGAAGTCAACGGTCGTGGTAATCGCGGCGCCGCCGACGAACGTGACATCGCTGCGTTCCGCCGCGCCGATGGCCACCTTCTCGTCGTCGGTGAGCACGTGACCGCCGCCCAGCGCGATCGACAACTGTCCGGCCGAGCGCCCGACGTTGCCCGTGCTATCGATGATCGTCACGTTGTTGGCGACGATGTTCGGCGCTTCCGCATCCGCCCGCGTGCTGGTCACCGCTTTGAGCAGCCCCGAGCCGGCCAGGCTCATTAACTCATCTTCGGTCCAGACCTTAATGCTGGCCTTGATCTCATTCACCTTCGCCGTCGTGGCGGTGTAGTGGAAATTCGGATCATAGGCCGCTGGCAGCGTGCCGCCGAAGTAAGTCGTGAACTGATCCTTCAGCACCTGATACTGCGTGGTGCGCGCCGTTTCGAGCGTAGTGATCGCCGCGTCGATCTGCGTCTGAGTCAGACCCTGTGAAGTATAGAGATCGACATAGATATCGTGCTCCGCGTCGGACAGACTTACCTTGGTGCCATCATAGTTCGCGTCGAACTGCCAGAAGGTCCGGTACTCGGACTGTTTACCCGCCTCGAATGTAGCGATCGTCTCCGCGATCTTCGCGTCTGCGGCTCCGGTATAGACCAGAGTGCCGCTGGCATCCTTGGTGTAGTTGGTCAGTTGCAGATCGCCCCAGACCCCGGCCTTTAGCTGATTGTAAGTCCGCTCGTCGCGCACCTTCGTGCTGTTCGCATCGATTAGCGATCCAGTCGGCACGGAGATCCAGGCGTTGCCCGTGGTGATAAGTTGATTGAGTAGCAGGTCGCCGCTGCTTTCCTTGATGAAGACGTCGCCCTTCGCATTCAGCGTGACATCGAGCGCGCCGGTCACCGCGGTCGTCCCAGCACCGACGCCGGAGTCGAGCGCGAGCGGGTGGCTCGTGTCGCTGCCGATTCCGCCGCCATCGGCGGTGATTCCGATCCGTCCGCCGGACACCTTGCCGGCCGCCCAGGTCGCCGAGTCCGTGTGCGCCACGGTGACCGCGCCGTGCGGCACGTTCACCGAAATCTCGCCGCCACCCGTCGAGGTAATCTCGTTTACCGGCAGATCGCCGGCGATCTCCTCGAGCGCCACGGTGCCATTCGCGGTCACCGCCTTGAGGCCGGGTCGCGTCGTCACCTCAGCCCACTTCGTCGTGTCGGTAAAGGTCGCCGCAGAAAGCGTGATCGAAGCCGGCGCGCCGATATAGCGATAGAACTTCTCCGCCACCTTCACCACATCCTGTGTGGTCGGGATTACCTCCTGCCATTTGGCGGTGTTGAAGAAGTTTTCGGCCGTGAGATCCACGCCACTGGCGGCCGTTCCGATATAGCGGAACACGCTGCCCCGTTTGCCCTTGGTCGTGTCGTGAGTATCGCTCACCCGCACTGTGGCATACTTCGCTAGAGTCGCGCTGGCAGCAGATGACTCGAGGCTAAAGTCCGGCGTATTGAGCTTGCTCGCGCCCGTCACCGAGCTGTCGAACTTGAAGGCGATGTCGGTGATGTCCGTCCGGACCGGAGCGGTCAGCGTGCCGATGCCCGAACTGGCGGTCAGGATGATCTTGCTGCCACCGACATAGGCGTCGTTCGTGGCGGAAATAGCCCCCGTGGTCGCCACGGTCGTGGTGCCGTTGCCGCTAAGCAGCGGTCCGCCGACAATGACATTGCCCCCGGCATTCGAGTTGACCGTGATCGCACCTTCCGTCGCGCCGATGAACTTGATGGCGATCGACTTGCTGGCCGTGACCGAGTGGGTGTTGTTGACCTGCTGGGTGTCGATCGCCTGGTAGTCGTTGACGTAAACGTGGCTGCCATACCACGTCCAATAGTCGTCGTGGTACACATTGACCACGGGACCTCTCCCGGTGGTGACCGTGGTCTGTTTGTAAGAATAATCCTGTGTCGCGGTGGTGGCGCCGCTGGTATCTCCTGCCGCGGTGGTGAACTTGTAATAGAAAGGACCGCTTCCCGCGTAGTGCGGAGTGCCATTCACCTCGATCGAATCCCACGAAATCTCATCCGACTGGAAGACGTCCGGGACGAAACCCGCCCACGAGCCACTCTTCGTATGCTTCTTCTTGATCACGTTCTGATCCACGACCGTGGTCCAGCCATAGCGCCAGCCGGCGGCGGGCTGATAGGTCGAATTGTAACCAGACAAGGAAGTAACCACTCCCTCGTGAACGGTATTGCTGCTCGCTCCGTTCGTCGTCAGCGTCACGCCGGTCGGATTCCACTGATAGATGGAAGTATAGTTCTGGTTGCTGCCCGTGGTCGCAACGGTATCGATCGTGTTGCCTGTTCCCACCGTGGGAGTGCCGCTTGCCTTGTCGTTGATCACCAGCGTGCCGCCGCCACGCTGGGAGACATCGAGGCTCTGCACGTACACGTTCTTGGATGTGGTGTTATTGATCGTCGCTGAGGCATAGCCGCCGAGCACGCGGATTTCGCCGGCGCCAGTGTTATGCACCTGACCAAAGAGTTCGACATGGCCGCCACCGGCTTTGAGCTCGTCCACTTCAAACCGATCTTCGTTCGTGTTGAAGAAGACCGAGAACCCCGGGTTCTTGTTCGAGGTGTTCTCGAGATAGATTCGCCCCGCGTGGCCGCTTCCAATTAGCGTCGTGGCTTCACTCAGCGCGGCGCTGTTGATGGATAGCGTGTAACTATCGCGACCGCTTTGGATGATTCCATTGACGTTGAGATCCTGCGCTTCGATATGAATGCGGTCGCCAAAGACATTGTAGGAAGTGGTCGGTGACAGGAACGACTGGTAGGCCTCCTGGAGCAGGCTGTTGTTCAACTTGGCTAGGTTGATTCCGGTTGGGCTCGTCGCAGCGAGATCTTTGGTCGCTTGGGAGATTCCGAAACCGATGAACCGGTCACCGTTTGCTCCCACCGCCGTCGGGACCTGGATCGTGACGCCCGGGAAGATCGTCACCGTGGAGTAGATAATCGGGGCGTTCCAGAGGGTTTCGCCCATCACGATATCGTTGAGCGCATCCACGAGAGCTTTCTCGTTTTGAAAACTCGTCCGCTTCGTATCCTCGATCGCGGTCTTGGTGGCCGCTGGGATTCGACTCCAAAGATAGCTCGAGAGCGTGTCGCCCGCGGGAGGGTTCTTGAGCCGTGAGACGAGGGCATCGAAGTCGCGCAGCGAAGTAACCGAGAATAGAATTCCGGCGGGATTGCTTACCGCAGTGGTAAAGGCGGCCGAGCTGGTGTTCGCAGCTACCACCCCCGCGGCAGTCGCGGCTCCCGCACCATAGGTTCCCGTCGTGGCCGGCCCGAGCAGGCTGGCGGCCTCGCCGCCCACGGAGAAGGTCGAGAGACCGGAGACATAGACATCGCCGCCGGCGACGATCGTGAGGTTCTTCGCGCGGACGGGACCGAGGATGTTAATGCTTCCCGTGCCGCTCGCGACGGTCTGGAGCACAACGTTGCCGAGATCATTGAAGATACCGGTGCCGCCGTCCGCATAGCTTTGAATGGTGATATCCGGCCAGGGATACTTCGCTCCGGTCGAGTCCGTGTAGTTATTGACGTTGAGCGTGTTCTTGACCTCGATCACCGGCTCATTGGTCCCGGTGGCGACCGTGGGCAACTGAGCGAAGGTCGCTATCGCCGCTACCTCGGTCGGGTCCACTCCGCTAAATCCGATCGAGTTGTCGCCTGCCGCGTTCGACGTGTTCAAGGTGTTCACGCCCGCGTTGTCCGTGACCAGGATCCCGTCGTAGAAGAGACCCTGCGCGACGGTCGGGATGTTGATGCCCTTCAGTTCGAGGAAGAACGGCGTCGCGTTTGTGATCGTCACGGTGGAGTCGCTCGGCGCGATAAACTTGCCCGTGCCTGAGAGCTGATCGCTGTTCACCTCCACGCGGCCCGGCTGAGCCCATATCGGATTCACGATAATCGCCCGCACTTCGCGCGAAGGATAAAGCGTGTCGGTGTGGCTGACTCCGTTGGAGTCGGTGTAAGTCACGTCGCGGGACTGACCGCTCGCGGCGAGCTCGGCCTTGATGCGCGCAACTTCGCCTTCGTAGTAAGCCTTCAAGGTCGCGTTGCTCGATCCGAATTGCGCGAGCGTGGCTTCGTTCTGGTGAAGCTCCTGCACGAGGTTGCTCTCCAGTTGCTTGATCGTGGTGGTGTAGGTGATACCGTTACTCGCCGTCGCAGTGATCGCTCCCGTGGTGTTATCCCACGAAGTGATATCCAGGGTCTGATGCCGCGTGAGGCCGGTCTCGACCGTGCCATTCATCGTCACCAGACCGTGCGATTCCCCGAGGATCTCCGCCTTGAATTGCCCCTCGCCCGAGCCGCCGAGGAACTCACCCACCGCGCTCGCCCAACTGGCCACCTTGGCCTTGCCGATGAGCGAGCCCACGATCTCCTTCGCCGCGTAGAGGTTCGCCTGACGCGCGGACTGGAGCAGCGCATCGGTGCCGACGTTGATGGTGTTTTCGGTGTAAAGGTAGGAGTGGGCGTCGACATCCGAGAGCGGGATGGCGGAGCCGGCGACGCCGTCCCAACGCGACTCGAGTGAGTAGCGATCGGTGGAGACCGCGAGGTCGGCGTCCGAGCTGCGACCCGCGCTGAGATTGAGATCGCCGTAGGCGCGGATGTGCGTGCCGACTCCCGAAGCAATGATGATGCGATTCTCCGGGCGAATATCGACCGTGCTCGTTCCCACTGCCGCCGTGGCTACGCCGTAGGTCTCAGCCGAGACCGTGGCCGTGATATTGCCCGTTCCGCGCGCCGAGAGATCCAGCGCGCCGGAGCTATACAGGTGCGCGCCCGAGCCGATGTTCACCGTGGCCCGGTCGAGCGCGGTCTTGAAGGTGGTGCTCGCGGCGGCGCCCGAAAGCGCTCCCGCCGTGGTGAAGGTCAACGAATCAGTCCCGTTGATCGTGTTCAGCGCATGCAGCTTGAAGAGGTGCGCATTGGAGACCTGGCCATCGACCACGAGCGACGCGTTCGCACCGATGTTCACCGTGGTGTCGAGGGTCAGAGTGCTGGTGCTCACGGCACCCGCCGCCGCGGCGAGGCCGCCGGTGGTGCCTTTGATATTGTCGGCGCTGCCGGCGAGCACAGGCTTCTCGACGCGGTTGTCTGCGCCGATGTCGATATTCTTGGCGCGAATGCCGCCACTCGCCGCCACGACGGCGTTTACCGCGGAGTTGACGGTATTGCTGGCGATCGCGCCGGAGCCGGAGAGGAAGCCGTAGGAGTCCGTGATGACGCGGGTATTGAACGTCGAAGTGTGCAGCGCATTCACCGTGAGCTGGCCCGCACCGCGCGCCGTGAGATTGATGTCCCGGTTTGCCGTCGCCGCGCCGATGGTCGCATTCGTGACGCTCTTGGTCGTCGTCGTCGGAGCCGCTGCCGCGACACCCACCACGCCGCCGGCGCCCGCCGTGGTCTCGGAGTAATTGTCGTCGCCGCCGTTCGCCGTGACGGTCAGCGCGGCTCCGGTGAATTTCACATTGTCGCCGAGATACGCGTTCGTCTTCGCGTCGGAAGTGGCGTCCGCTTTCGTCGCGCCGACTGCGATCAGGCCGACCGCGGCGCTGCTCGAAATCGCCCGCTGCCGCGAGCTCGTATTCGCGAGCACACTCGCGCCATTCCGGATTTCGAGCGTCGTGCCGGCGGCGACGTAGCTCGCCACGTCGTAAGTTGTCGAGACTGTCGTCAGCGTCGCGCTCACACCGATGAGCAGACCACCCGCGGACCCTTGCGCCTTCGCCCTCGCCGTGTCGCCGGCAGTCGGGAGCGAATGCTGCGCGCTCACCGTGAGATTGTTCGCCGTGATCGTCTTGCCAGTGCCGCCGATGTAAGTCGTCACCGTCGGCGTCGTGCCTTGTTTTCCGATCGTGGAAGTGGCGCTCGAGACGCCCATCGCCGCGCCGGTGGAAACGGTCAGGCCCGCCGCGTCGGACAGCGCCTTGGGAATCGCGCGGCCGAGGATCGAGATGTCGTACGCCGTGACGTTCGTGTCCTTCACGTAGGACGCGACCACCGGATTCACCGTGGACGTCGCCACCGTGCCGCTCGCCGCAGAGCTGATCAGGCCGAAGCTGGCCGCCGTCGCGAGGACCGCCGTGGAGGCGGTGGAAGTATTGACTGCGTTGACGTTGAGATTTCCCGCGAGCGAGAGCGTGCTCAGGTCGGTGTAGGCGCGCGTCGTGTCGGTGATCGTGGCGGAGGCATCCGCGCCGCCGCCGGCGAAGGAGCGGCCTGCGCCATACGCCGCTGCGACCGCCGCCGCCATCGAC
>JBAVML010000213.1:0-5057 GCA_049690035.1 Chthoniobacteraceae bacterium | reverse complement strand
GAACCGGCCCGGCCCGCGCCGGATCGGCAACGGCCGGCGCGTCCGCCTCGGCACGTCCGCGATACGCCAGCAATCCCGCGCCTGTTTACCCGCCCACCGCGCGGCGGGCGAAGCAGCAGGGCGAAGTAATCCTCCGCGTCCAAGTCGGCGCCGATGGCAGCGCCCGACAAGTCACCCTCAAGCGCAGTTCCGGCTTCCCCGAACTCAACGCCGCGGCGATCAGCGCCGTCCAGCGCTGGAAGTTCGAACCCGCCCGCGCCGCCGGCGTCGCCATCCCCGCGGAGGTGGACGTACCGGTGCGCTTTCAGCTCAAGGGATAGCGCGGATCTGTGGCGAGCAATTCCTCTCGCCGGAAGATTTTCATCGCAGGTGCCACGGGGATTGCTTTCATCCGCCGAGTGCGTTTCCTGCCCTTACTTGTCTCCATCGTCTCGGTGGCCGAGGTCGCCCTCGCGGATTCGGCGGAAAACCAACACGCAAAATCTTTGCTCGAACGCGATGTCGCGCTGGGAGACTGGGGCGGGGCGCGGACGGCGCTGGAGGATCGCGGCGTGAGCTTCGGCCTGCACTACACGGAGGAGATCCTCGGCGTGGTGAACGGCGGCCTCCGGCGGCAGGCGGAATACAATGGGCTGGTGCAGCTCGACTTCGATCTCGACTTGGAAAAGGCCGTGGGCTGGACGGGCGGCGCCTTTCACGCCACGGGTTTCGCGGGCTTCGGGCCGAGCCTTTCGGGGCGGTCCATCGGCGACGATTCGAACGTGAGCAATATCAACATGCGCAACGGCACGCGGCTGTTTGAGGCGTATCTCCAGCAGGCGTTCGGGGAGAAATTTTCGCTGCGCGCGGGGCTGCTGGCGACGGATTCGGAGTTCTACGATTCGGCGTGTGACTTCGTGGATTCGCGCGGCGGGACGCTCTTCGTGAACAGTGACTTCGGCGCGATCCCGATCCTCAGCTTCAACGTGCCCGAGCCGATCTTCCCGGTCTCGGCGCCCGGCGTTTCGATCACGATCACGCCCACGGATGCGCTCACCTTCCGCGCCGCGATCTACGACGGGCAGCCGGTGCCGGCGGATGAATTCGACGACCGAAATGCGCACGGTTTTTCCCCGCGTCTCGACGCCGGCGATGGCGCTCTCATTCTCGCGGAGGTCCAATACGATCTGAACAAGACGGGCGATCTGGTCTGCCGATCCACCGACGGCAAGTCTTACGACATGGTGCAATTCCCGCGCGGGCTCGGCGGGAGATACAAGATCGGCGGCTTTTACCACAGCGGCACTTTCACCCGCTGGAGCCAGGATCGCGATCGCCGAGGCAATGGCGGCGGATACCTCGTGGGCCACCAGATGATCTGGCGGGAAAATGAGCGCGACAACCAGGGCCTGTGCGTCTTTGCGCGGCTGGGGCTCGCGCCGCGCGACCGGAACGTGCTCGATCTCAGCGCGGACGGCGGGCTGCACTATCGCGGGCTGTTCCCAGGGCGCGATGAGGATGACTTCGGCGTGGGGGTAAGCGTGAAACGTTACAGCCCGGAGTTCAGCGACAGCGAGCGGCGCGCGGGCAATCCCGGCCGCGATCGCGAGACGATCTTCGAGGTGAGCTACAGCGCGAAGGTAACGCCGTGGCTCGCGTTGCAACCGGACCTGCAATACGTGCTGCACCCCGCCGGCGATCACGGCGCGAGCGATGCGGTCGTGGCCGGTGTGCGGGTGACGATGGATTTTTGATTGGGGACCGCCGCTAAGAATCGCCGGTCGGTGTGATTCACTCCGAACCGATGAAAACCGTTCCCCGCCGCCGCTGCCTCCTCCTCGTACTCAGCCTCGCCCTGACGCCACTCTTTTCCCACGCGGAGCCGCAGTGGATCTGGACGAGCAAGTCGGCGAAGGCCGGCGAGAAGGCGACGTTCAAGACGAGCTTCGAGGTGCAGGGGACGCTCAAGAGCGCGACGCTCACTTTCACCTGCGACAACGGCGCGACGGCTTTCATCAACGGCCAAAAGGCGGGCGAAAACCCAGACTGGCAGAAGCCGACCAAGGCGGACGTGACCAAGCTGGTGAACGCGGGCGCGAATGAGTTGCGCTTTGAGGCGAGGAACAACACAGGCGCGGCGGCGCTCGTGGCGACGCTGACGGTGGAAGCACAAAACGGGAAGATCATGACGATCGAATCCGGGCCGGCCTGGCTCGGGGCGCTGGCGGGCAGCACGGAGTTCAAGCCGGCCATGGTGATCGCGAAGTACGGCGCGGGGCCGTGGGGCGATGCGCTGACGGGTGGCGGGAAGAGAGGGAAGGCGGACGACAACACGCCGGGCGTTTCGACCGACCCGGCGACGCTGCAAGTGGCCGCGGGCTTCAAGGTGGAGTTGCTCTACTCGGTGCCGAAGGCGGAGCAGGGTTCGTGGGTTTCGATGACCGAGGACGCGAAAGGGCGGCTGATCGTATGCGACCAGTACGGCGGCGCATTCCGCGTCACGGTGCCTCCGCTCGGGAAGGTCGAGGGATTGAAAGTGGAGCCGCTGCCCTTGCCGAATGGCAACGATGGAAAACCCCTCGGCGGCGCGCACGGCCTGCTCTACGCGAATGACAGCCTCTATCTCATGAACAACGAGATGAAGGACAAAGGGCTCTGGCGGCTGCGCGACACGGATGGCGACGACAAGTTCGACAAGGCGGAACTGCTGCGCTCGTGCGCGGGAGGCGGCGAGCACGGCCCGCACGGCATCACGCTCGGGCCGGATGGAAAGTCGATTTACTTCGTCTGCGGCAATCACACGAAGCTGCCGGAAAATCTGAACTACGCACGGCCGGTGGCCATCGGCGAAGATCATCTGTTGCCGCGACTGTGGGACCCGAACGGCCACGCAAAGGGCATCCTCGCGCCGGGCGGATACGTGTGCAAAACGGACCCCGAAGGGAAGCGCGTGGAGCTATTCGCGGGTGGGTTCCGCAATCAATACGACATCTGCTTCGACGCGAATGGCGAGCTCTTCACCTACGACTCGGACATGGAGTGGGACATGGGCACGCCGTGGTACATGCCGACGCGGATCAATCACATCGTGAGCGGCGGCGACTACGGCTGGCGCTCAGGCTCGGGTCGCTGGCCGAGCTACTACGCGGATTCACTGCCCGCGGCGGTGGACATCGGGCCGGGTTCGCCGACGGGCACGGTCTTCGGCACGGGCGCGAAATTTCCGGCGAAATACCAGCGCGCGATGTTCGCGCTCGATTGGACCTACGCGACGATGTGGGCGATCCACTTCACGCCCGACGGCGCGAGCTTCAAGGCGGAGAAAGAGGACTTCATCGCGGGCAAAGCCTTCTCGGTGACAGATGCCATCGTGCGGAAATCCGACGGTGCGATGTACGTGACGATCGGCGGGCGGCGGAATCAATCGGGCCTTTACCGCATCACCTACACGGGCAACGAAAGCACCGCGCCCGCCGCTCCGCTCGCGCCGACGGCAGAAGCAAAACTGCGCCACGAACTCGAAGCGTTGCAGGCCGAAGGCACCGGGCCGGAGGCGATCGAGAAAGCGTGGCCGCATCTCGCGAGCAAGGACCGCTTCATCCGCTTCGCCGCGCGGATCGCGCTCGAGCATCAACCCGCCGCGAAGTGGGCGGACCGGGCGCTGGCGGAGAAGAATCCGCAGTCGGCGATCGAGGCGCTGCTCGGGCTCGCGCGGGTGGGCGACAAGGCGCAGCAGCCGCGGATCATCGAGGCGCTCGGGAAGCTCGATGCCGCCAAGGTTTCCGACGAACTGCGCCTGCCGCTGCTGCGCACGTGGGAAGTGACATTCACCCGCATGGGCAAGCCCGCACCCGATGTCTGCAAGACGCTCGCAGCGAAGTTCGACCCGCTCTTTCCACACGCCGATCCGCTGACAAATCGCGAACTCGTCTCGCTGCTCGTCTTCCTCGATTCGCCGACGATCGTCGCGAAGACCGTGCCGCTGCTCGACACGGCGAAGGACGCGGACATCACGCTCGCGAGCGATGCCGTGCTCTCGCGCAACGACGGCTACGCCCGCGCGGTCGCCGGAGTCCACGGCAGCCGGCCGAACCGGCAGGCGATCGCCTACGCCTACGCGCTGCGCAATGCCACCGCCGGCTGGACGCCGGAGCTGCGCAAGGCGTTCTTCGCGTGGTTCCCACGCACGCATGTCTGGAAGGGCGGAAACAGCTTCACGAAATTCCTCGAAAACATCCGCAACGAAGCGCTCGCCAACTTCGTCCCCGACGCAGCCGAACGCACGGCGCTCGACAAAATGTCGAAAAACGCGCCGGCGATCGCAGCCAACCTCATTGCGCCGAAAGGCCCCGGCCGCGCCTACACCGTGGATGAAGTCGCCGCGCTCGCGAAGACCGGACTGCACGGCCGCAACTTCGAGCAGGGCAAGGCGATGTTCGCCTCGACGCTCTGCATCAACTGCCACCACTTCGCCGGCGACGGCGGCAACATCGGCCCCGATCTCACCGGCGCCGGACAGCGCTACACGCTCCGCGATTTCATGGAAAACGTGATCGAGCCGTCGAAAGTCATCAGCGACCAATACGGCACGGAGCAGCTCGAAAAGAAGGACGGCTCGATCATCGTCGGCCGGGTCGTGACCGAAGAGAACGGCGTGCTGCTGGTGATGACCAGCGCGCTGGCGCCCGACTTCCTCACGCAGGTCGCACTCGCTGACGTGAAGGCGCGCAAGCCTTTCAACGTCTCGATGATGCCGCCCGCGTTGATCAACGGCCTGAATCAGGACGAACTGCTCGACCTGGTGGCCTACGCGCTCTCGGGCGGCAATCGCGCCGATCGGGCGTTCGCAAAGTGAGCGGCTGACGAGCGCCGGGCGGAGCCCGGGGTCTCTCGTTTTTCGTGGCGTGCGCCGGGAGAAACCACTTCGGCCGCATCCACATTTCTATTCATTGATCGCGATTTGCTGAGACCTTGCTGCTAAGCAATCTCGCGTCGTGTCTGCCTTAACCTGGGACTATCTCATCGTCGGTGCTGGTTACGCCGGGGCGGTTCTCGCCGAGCGCCTCGCCAGCCAGTGC
>JBAVML010000212.1:0-9700 GCA_049690035.1 Chthoniobacteraceae bacterium | reverse complement strand
GATGGAGCCGCCGGAGGTGTTGGCGACGCGGTTGAGTGCGTGGCCGTCGAACTGGAAACAAAACGGCCCGATCTGCAGGCGGTCGCCGACGGTGAGTTCGTGGGTGTCGAAACGATGGCCGTTCACGAACGACCCGGCAGTGCTGTGGAGATCGGTAACGATGCAGCCTCCGCCTTCGAGGGGCGCGACCTTGGCGTGACGACGCGAGACAGCGGGGTTGTTCAGCCAGATATCGAGGTCGGGCTCGCGGCCGATGACCAGCTCGCGATCGACTTCGATGCGGTCGCTCTTCTGTCCGTGCACGAGCATCTGCGGTGCTTCGTCCGCCGGTTTCGGTCGCGCCGCGGCGTCCAGCTTCGGCGCGTCGCCGAGGCCGAATTCGATCGTCGCCGGACCGACGCCCACACGGTCGCCGGGGCGCAACGTTGTGCGTTCCTTGATCCGCGCCTCATTGACGCGCGTCCCCCGCACGCTGCCGAGATCCTCGACCGTGCAAACGTTTCCATCCCAGGCGAAGCGGCAGTGCTGCCGCGAAATCTCGACGTGATTCAGCTCGATGTCTGCCGTCGTGGCGCGGCCCACGATCCACGTTCCCTCGGTGAGCGGGAAAATTTTCGGCGGCAGCCCACCGACGATGGCGAGATAGGCGCTCATCGGAAGGATGAAGGATGGAGTAGCGAGGAAAGGATGAGGGATGAAGGATGAAGGATGAAGAGATCAGTGGAGCGTGGGGACGGGAGGCAGGCGTCTCTCCTCATCTTTCCGACACACTTCTCGTCATCCCTCATCCGTCCGCCTTCATCCTTTCCTAAGGAAGGACCACCCACACCTCGGCGATGCGGTTCTTTTCCAGGCTCTGCGCGTCGAGCAAGGTGGAGCCTCCCATCGCCACGGAACGGACGAGGTTTTTATCGCCAAATTCCTTTTTGATCACGGCGGCGACAGCGTCAGCGCGGTCCTTGGAGAATTGCAGATTGGCCTTCGCGTCTCCCTTTGGATCGGCGTAACCGAGAATGACGAGGACGGCGAGCGGGTCGGTGCGCAGGGCGGCGATTTCGGGCTTTTCAAACGCATCCTTGAGCGCGAGCGCATCGCCCTGAGAGAGCGTGGTTTTGCCTTTGCCGAATGGGACGGTGATGACGTGGCCCATCTTCCGCGCGCGTTCGACGCTATTGTAGAGCTTGTCCTTCTCGTTCGGCGTCAGGCCGGGCATCAGGTCGATGCGTTTGAGCACCTCGGCTTTCACTTTCGGATCGACGTTCATGTTGATCGTCGGTTCTGCGACGACGGCGGGCGGCGGCTCGGCGTCCCCTTTTTTGTCGGGATTCGGCGGCGCTGGGGTTTCCGCAGTCGATGTTGGCTCCGTTGTTGCCGGAGTCGTCGTGCCGCCCGGAGCGGGAGTCGCGTGCTTTGTAGAAGGCTTCTTCGCGAGCATCTTCGGCAGCGCGAGGGCGGCGCCGCCGATGAGGGCGACTGCGGCCACGCCGATGGCTCCGTAGATGATCCAGCGGCCCGCGGGCGCTTTGACTTCGCTGAGGGGTTTGCCGCATTCCGCGCAGACGAACGGCTGGCCATCAGGCACATTCGTTTCCTCGCCGCGATAGGCGAGCAGACACCCGGAGAAGTTATTGCATTTGCCCAAGCGAGACATAGGACCGGCTTTATAGGGCGCGCGGTTCGGGAGCCGCGAGCAAATTCTCCCCGACCCACTCGGCGAGGTCCGGGGCGAGCGCCGAGTGCCAGCTCAGCCCGCGGGCCGGGAGGTGCAGTGCGGTGGCGTGGAGCGCATGCCGGGAAAGCAGCAGCTTTTTCGCGAGCGCGGGTGTCCAGCCGGTGTCGATGAACTCCAGGAAGCAGCGTTCGTCGGGACCGTAAATTTTGTCGCCGACCACAGGGAAGCCGGCGTGTGCCAGATGGACGCGGATCTGGTGCATCCGGCCCGTCGCCGGGAAAGCGCGGACGAGGGCGAAACGGTCGCCGTTCGCGGTGTTGCCGGTGAAGCGTTGTTCGACGCGAAAAGCGGTGCGTGAGAGGGCGCCGTCAGGATGCACGGTTTGCTTCAGATAAATCGCCGACGAATGCCGGGAACCCTGGCGCAGAATCGGCGCATCGATCTCAAACTCCTGCTCGGACGGCCAGCCCCAGACGAGGGCGAGGTATTCTTTGCGAAAGGCGCGGTCCTCCATGTCCATGTGCAGCGACCGGGCGGCGGCCCGGGTCTTGGCGACAAGCGTGAGCCCGCTGGTTTCGCGGTCTAGGCGGTTGATCAACGAGACCTGTCCTCCGTTCGCCAATTCGAAGGCGAGCAATTCGCGCAGGCTGTCCCAGAGAGTGGTTCGGCCATTGGGCTTGCTCGGGTGCGCCTCGATGAATGGCGGCTTATCGACGACGATCCAGTCGGGGGTTTCCTCGATGATACGGATGGGGTGGGGCAAAATGACGAATGATGAGAGAAGGCAGAACCCCGAGGGGCAAAATGCGGCGCGCGACGTCCTTCGAGCTTCGTCATTCGTTGTTCATTCGTCATTACTCATTCGTCATCACTCCTTTTTTGCGCCGCATGATTTCCCTCACCCACGTCTCCCGCCACTACGCGGCCTCTGGTGCGGCGCTCGACGATGTGTCGCTGGAGGTGCCGGAGTTCGCCTTTGCGGCCATCACGGGGCCGAGCGGGTGCGGCAAGAGCACGCTGATGCATCTCCTCGGCGGCCTCGACACCCCGACGCGGGGTGAAGTGGTGGTGGATGGTCTTGCGCTCCATCGGGCGACCGAGGCGGAGTTGACGCACTACCGGCGGTTTCAGGTGGGCATCGTCTTTCAATTCTTCAACCTGCTGCCGACGATGACCGTGCGGGAAAACGTCTGCCTTCCGCTCCTGCTCCAGGGGCAGCCACTGCCGCGAGTGCAGGCGAAGGCGGATGAAATGATCGAGCTCGTCGGGCTGGCCGACCGGACGGGGCACCAGATGCATCAGCTCAGCGGTGGCCAGCTTCAGCGGACAGCCATCGCCCGCGCGCTGATTCACGAGCCGCGCTTGCTGCTCGCCGATGAACCGACCGGAAACCTTGACTCCGCCAATGCGGAGCAGGTGATGGCGTTGCTCGAAAAGATTGCTTCTCAGCGCCGGACCACCCTGCTACTCGTCACCCACAGCGATGAAATCGCCCGCCGGACCGACCGTCGCATCCGTATGCGCGACGGAAAGATCCTCGACCCATGAGCAACACCCCAGAGATCCGAGAACGACTGAAAAGCACTGTGCTTTTCCACGAATTCACGTCGGAAGAAATCGAGGCGTTCATCGATCTTTGCGACACCAGCAGGGCATCGGCGGGGGACATCATCGTGAAGCAGGATGAACTCGGCGACTGCATGTATGTGCTCGTCTCGGGAGAGGCGAAAGTGCTCCATCACAGCGCTGGCCGGGACATCGATCTCGCCACGCTGACGGAGGGTGATTTCTTCGGCGAGCTCGCGCTGGTCGATGAAGGTGCTCGTTCCGCAGACGTGCTGGCCGTTGGCGATTGCACTCTGCTGCGCATCGATCAGGGGGTCATCTCCGCCGTGGCTGGCGTTTACCCCACGGCGGCTTTCAAATTTCTCATCGCCATCGGCCGGATCATGGTGAGCCGCTTGCGCAAGAGCAACCAGCGCTACGTGGATTCGCTCCTGTTTCCGCTCGCGGGGAAAGACTGACTCGGGCAGGCGGGGCGATTTCTGCGGCCGATGTCACGAGCCGGTGACAACGGGCTTGTCGGGTGGACCATCGTCCCCCATAAACACCCGCTTTTCTTTCCCAAAATACCATGACGAGCCAGCAGCAGCACACCCTTGCCAAAAGCGCCAGTATCAGCGGCTCGTCGCTGCACACGGGAGGGAAGGTCACGCTCACGGTGTGCCCCGCGCCACCCGGACATGGGAGGAAATTCCGCCGCATGGACCTTGCTGACGAGCCGCTGATCGACGCGGACATCGGCCACGTGAAGACAGTCGAGCGCGCGACGACGATCGCCCAGGGCGCGGTCAAAGTGCAGACCGTCGAACACGTGCTCGCGGCGCTCGCTGGCCTCGGCGTGGACAATGCGCTCATCGAAATGGACGCCAATGAACCGCCGATCGGCGACGGCAGCGCGCGGCCTTTCGTCGAGTTGATCAAGAAGGCGGGCATCGTCGAACAAGGCGTGCCGCGGGCGGAGTACGAGATCACCGAACCGATCCATTTTGAGACGAAATCCGGTTCGCTGATGACCATCGTGCCCGATCCCGCGTTCCGCATTTCGTGCACGCAGGTCGGGCCGGAAGGGCGTTTCACGCAGTTCTTTTCCACGGAGATCACCCCGGCGATTTTCGAGAAGGAAATCGCTCCCGCGCGGACGTTCGTTTTCTACGAGGACGTAAAGCCGCTGATGGACAAGGGCCTGATCAAAGGCGGCAGCCTCGAGAACGCCGTGGTGGTGCGCGGCGACAATGTGCTGAGCAAGGAGCCGCTGCGGTTTCGGGACGAATTCGTCCGCCACAAGATCCTCGATATCATCGGCGATCTCTCGCTTTTCGGCCGACCGATCCGCGGACACGTCATCGCGGTGAAGCCCGGCCACGGGCCGAACACCGACCTCGCGCGCGCCGTGGCGAAGCAATTCGCCCGGCAGATGGCGCTCGTGCCACCGGGAGTGACGCCGAAGGGCGGTGACGTGCTGGACGTGAACGACGTGATGAAGTTGCTCCCGCATCGTTATCCGTTCCTGATGGTCGATCGCATCGTTTCGATCGAGGAGACTAAATGCACGGGCGTCAAATCGGTGACGATGAACGAGCAGTATTTTCAGGGCCATTTCCCTGGCCACCCCGTCATGCCCGGCGTTCTCCAACTCGAAGCAATGGCGCAGGTCGGCAGCATTCTCCTCCTGCGGCTGCCCGGCCACGCGGGGAAGATCGGCTTCTTCATGAGCGCCGACGAGGTGAAGTTTCGCAAACCAGTCGTGCCCGGCGACACGCTTTTCATTGAAGTCGAGATGACCCAGCGGAAGCGGGCCGTCGCGAAGGCCCGAGGTCGCTGCATGGTCAACGGTGAGGTCGTGTCCGAGGCGGAGATGTTGTTCGGCTTGGTGGACAAATGAACGGAAAGATCCACCCGACGGCGATCATCGATCCCCGTGCGCAGATCGCGGAGGGCTGCGAGATCGGGCCCTACTGCGTCATCGGTCCCGATGTGGAACTCGGTGCTGACTGCTGGCTGCAACACCACGTGAGCGTCAGCGGTCCGTGCAAGATCGGTCGCGGCAACCGCTTCTTCGCGTTCAGCTCCATCGGACAGCAGACGCAGGATTTGAAATACGCGGGCGAGCCGACCTGTCTCTCGGTGGGCGAAGACAATTGTTTCCGCGAATACGTCACCGTGCATCGCGGTACTGCACCGCATTCCACGACGTGCGTCGGGAACCGGGGAAACTTCCTCGCCTATTGCCACATCGCGCATGACTGCGTGGTCGGCGATGGGGTGATCTTCTCCAACAACGGAACGCTCGCTGGCCACGTCGAGGTCGGTGACTTCGCGGTCATCGGCGGGCTCACCGCGATCCATCAATTCTGCCGCATCGGACGCCACGCGCTGACGGGCGGCTGTTCCAAGATCGTCCAGGATGTGCCGCCCTTCATGATCGCCGATGGCAATCCAGCGAAGGTCCGCAGCTACAACAAGGTGGGCCTCGAGCGGCACGGCTTCAGCGAGGAAACGATGCGCTGCATCAAGGAAGCCTACCGAATCATTTACCGCTCGGCCTCGAACCTCCAGCAAGCTGTCGAGCAGATTCGCAGCGATCTGCCGGAACTGCCGGAGATCACGCAACTGGTCGCTTTCATAACCAGCAGCCCGCGCGGAATCATCAAATAGGGGTTTTCGTGGCTTGCTTGCAGAAGAGCAGATCGCCTAGCTTCTGCCCTCATGTCGGAAGGAAGATTCACGGTTTTGCCGGATCTGCGCCTGAGCGCGCTGCGTGGAATCGTTGCCACTCGGCTCGAGGAAATCGCGCATGAGCTGGCTGATGGAGCCTTCGATGAATTCTTCGACGGCACCATGCGCGGCGCCTTTTTGGAAGGTCTGACCCAGGCCGGCGCGCACGAGGGGACCGTGTGGCTGCTCGATCCCAAGCAGAACTGGCTCGTGCCGCGTTTCAACAATGGTCCCAATGCCGCGAGCTTCGTCGGCCATTTCCGCCAGAGCCTGCAGGTGGGGATGATCAGCATGGTCGTCGCCACCGAACAGCCGATCTGTGAAAACGAAGTCCACAAAAACGCCCAACAGGATCCCACGCTCGACCGCAAGCTCGGCCTCGCGACTTGCTCGATGCTTGCGGTGCCTTTGTATGTCGCCGGGGAACTTCGGGGCGTCGTTTCCGCCGTGCGGCTGAAGCCGGCGACTCCTGCGACTCCCGACCCGGCGGGCTTTTCGCCCCGCGACTTGCGCGCGCTGCAACTGACTGCTGATGTTCTCGAACGTCTCATCGAACACGAACTGCTTACGCGGTCCTTTGGACTGGGGACGGGCGCCTGGTGAGTAGCTGGATCACTCCCGAGGAGGCCCTGCAGGCAATTCGGCGCGGACAAGGAAAGGGGATTCGAATTGCCCTTCTCGATTCCGGCGTCGAGGTCAGCCATCCCGCGCTGAGCGGGCTCCGGCTGGTGGATGATATCGCCGTCGTGCAGGCTGGAATGAAACTCAAGGTGGTGCCCGGCGAGGGCCGTGATCTCTTCGGTCACGGCACGGCGATCGCGGGCATTCTCCGTCAGGTCGCGCCGGAGGCTGAACTCGGCAGTATCCGGGTCCTGGGCGAATCGCTTTCCGCCCGAACGGCAATCATTCTCGAAGGTGCACGCCAGGCGATCGAGCGCGGGTATCACATCCTCAATTGCAGCCTAGGCTGTGGCATTCCAGAGCATGTATTGAAATACAAAAACTGGGTCGATGAAGCCTACACCAAGGGCGCGCACGTTGTGGCCGCTTGCAACAATCAGGACTCCGGGCGTCCGGAGTGGCCCGGCTTTTTCACCTCGGTGATGACGGTGAATATGGCGCGCGTGGAGCAGGGTGGCGAAGTGTACTACCGGGCGGGTTCACTCGTCGAATTCTCGGCGCGCGGGGTGGACGTCGAAGTCCCCTGGTGCGGCGGTGCCATGAAGAAAGTCACCGGCAGTAGCTTCGCCGCACCGCAAGTCGCCGGAATGCTCGCCTGCCTGCTTTCCGAAGTCCCGCTGATTACACCCGTGCAGGCGAAGGCGCTTTTCCAGCGGCTGGCTCACAAGTGGACGCCGGCAATCACAGCGCCGAACGAACGGCTGCCTTCAGCCGAAGGCCCCGCTCCCGCCGACTCGCCGCCGGCCAGCAAGCCGGCGAATGTCATTTCCCTCCGGCCCGGGATGGATGACGAACGCGGGCTGCTCTGACGCGATCGGCGAGCCACCGCAGCCAGACAGGATGCACTCGCAGCATCTCGCAAACTTCTTTCCGCTCTCGCTCATCGCATACGCCGAGGGCGAAGCGCTCGAGTCGTGTGGCGGCCTCGCCAGCGGGCCCCGAGATTGAGCGGCCAGACACTTCGGGACCGAGTCGCTCCAGGAAATCAATCAGCGTTTTGAAATCGTTGTTCACCACTGCTTAAACGCGCGAACTTTCGTCGCTTGCAAAATTTTTCGAAATAATCACGGCTACGATTTCAACACCGACCGTGGGCACTCTCAAGGCACCAGCCTCGTTTCCGATGAGCACGGTTCGGGCAATAGGGAAGGTTGATTCTCGCGCCGATTCCAAACTGCGGTTCGCGCACGTTCCCTGAATCCAAGAAATTGGTTCGAGTTCCACTTGCCGGCGACGCCGTCGTGGCGAACCAGCGAAGATTTTCGCGCGTCATGAAGATTTTTTGCAAGGACGAGTTTTCCGCGCGTTTAAGCATCAAAGGCAGTGGTTGTTGGGGGACGGTGCCTTTTGAAACCAAGAACAGATGGGTGTTGAGCAGAGGCAAGCGGGTGGGGCGGCGGGAGGAAGGACGAGTGGCAATTAAGCGCAGCGGAGGCGGAGAGGACGGGTGGGGCGGGGCTTGGCGCTCATCTGTTCGAGGCTTTCGGGATGGGGCGGAAGCCCCTCCCAACTGCCTCAGGATTTTACCATTGAATTTCGGGTGTCACGCCCGTAACCCAACTCTCGTGGACAGCGACTCGCGCCATCTTAGTGATTTCCACCTTTGCCATGAATGTCTCGAAGGCAAAGTGTCGGCGATCATGTACATCCAGACGAGCTTCGGCTCGGTGACGACATCGTATTTGATCGGAGCGGGCGCAGCTCCCAATGAAGCCACGGAGGTTGTCGATAGCTTGTGGGCTGACCTTCTGGCGCCGGTCGGCGACCGACCACCGCGGCTGCAGCGCTATGACGGTTCGTGTGCTCTCCAGACGTGGCTGAATACCGTGGCCCTCAATCGTCTTCTTACTCTCAAACGCAAGGATCGCCGCTGGGAGAAGCTCATTCCCGAGCGAGTCGGCGCGCAAAGCGGCGCGGATGACGGCGACAGGGAACTGCCGCCAGGTTGTCGCGTCGATGTCGATAGCAACGAACCGGGGGAAGAGCCCCTCATCGAGATCATGCGAGTGGCCGTCGAGACGGCGTTTCTTTCCTGTGAGCCGGAAGATTTCGTGCTCCTCCAGCTCAAGCATTGCGACGGCCTGCTCGGCGCGGAACTTGGCCGAATGTTCGGCTGTCACGAGAGTGTCATCAGCCGGCGGATCGACAAAGCTCAAGCGAACATCGCAGCCACTACGCTCCAGAAAGTTCGTCAGAGCGATCCCTGGCTCGAACTCCAATGGAGCGACTTTGTGGATCTCTGCCGCGCGGCGACGCCGGCCTGTTTTGGCCTCGACTAAGTGGACGGCGCCGCCGCCTCAAGCTCCGGCGGCGGGGGAGTCGCCAATTCGAGGCGTTCCTTGATCGATGAGGCGACGGCTTTCACCACGGCGCGCTGGCTGCGGGCGAAGAGGAAGACAAACTTCGGTTTCTTCTCCAAGCTGTAGAGCACCAGATTCTCGCTCAAGAATTTCGGCTCGTGCGCCAGCTTGTAGGTCTTCAGGTCGAGCTCCTGCGCGGCTTTCCGCCAGCGCCGTTGCGCGACAAAGACCAGCCGCGCGGCCTCGCCTTCCGTGGCAATGAGGTATCCGAAGAGATTCGCGGGGATCGGCTTCGCCGAACCGCAGACGCAAGGTACCGCCCAGACGATTTTTTCGCCGAGGACGTTCGCGCTGTGGCAGGCGATTTCGAGTTCGTGCGGTAAGGTTTTCGGCAATTCCGCGTCGAGCTGGTCGGAGGGTGGTGAGGCGAGTTTCCTCCACAGCAGCCACGCGTTGACTTTCGCGGCGCGGTAGAGCTTCGGGCCAAAGTAAATGATGCAAAGGATGACCGTTCCGAAAATGCTGAGCAGCAACCACGGATCGTTGTGGAGATAGGAATGCCGGATCAGCGCGAGGCCGCCGAGGACGGTCACGTCTTCCGTGACGCTCAGCGCGATGTTTGAGAAGGGCTCCGGGGAATGGTTCGCCACGAGGCGCGTTCCCGCCTTCGCGCTGTGCACGATCAGGGCGACGCTGCCGCCGAGCAACGCGGCGATGACATCAAAAACCGGATCCGGCTGCCCGAGGACGCGGATCGCAAGGAAGGCTC
>JBAVML010000211.1:0-21427 GCA_049690035.1 Chthoniobacteraceae bacterium | reverse complement strand
CTGCGGGCCTGAAGACTGGCCTCGCAATGTGGGCGCGGGCCGCGGGCGGAAGACCGACGGCCGCACCTGCGCCGGTGGCACCCACGAGGTTTTGCAGAGCGTTGGCGGTCTGCTGGAGCAGTTCGGCCTGGCTGTTGAGTTCTTCGGATGAAGCGGCACACTCCTCGGCGCTGGCCGCGTTGTTCTGGGTCACTTTATCCATCTGAGTGACGGCGAGATTGATTTGCGAGACGCCCTCCGCTTGCTCGCCCGAGGCGCTGGCGATCTCCGCCACCACGCTGTCCATCTGCTGCGCCTTGGTTTGGATGACGTGCAGACTGCGGCCGACCTTCGCGCAGATTTCTGCGCCGCGTTCGCTCTTCAGCACAGAGTCCTCGATCTTGATCGCCGTTTCTTTCGCGGCGATAGCGCAGCGTTGCGCGAGGTTGCGCACTTCGTCGGCCACGACGGCGAAGCCCATCCCCGCCTCGCCGGCGCGGGCGGCTTCGACGGCGGCGTTGAGGGCGAGGATGTTCGTCTGAAAGGCGATTTCATCGATGCTCTTGAGGATCTTGGTGATGTCACCGCTGGCGGCTCGGATGGCGTCCATGGCCGCGGTCATCTCCTGCATCTCGTGCGCGCCGCCGTCGGCGGCCTCGCGGGTCTGCGCGGCGAGCGTTTTGGCGGTGCTGGAATTCTCCGCATTCCGCTGCACCATGCTGCTCGTCTCCTCGAGCGAGGCGCTCGTTTCCTCCAACGACGCGGCCTGTTCGCTGGCCCCCGTGGCGAGTTGCTGGCTGGTGCTCGTGATGTGTGCGGCAGCGTCAGCCGTCGCCGTCGCGGCGCTATGCAATGAACCGGTGAGCCGCTCCAATTGGCGGCTCAGCCGCCGGCCGAAAATGAATCCGGTCACCGCGATGGTGAGACATCCGGCCAGAACCACGCCAAGGATCAGGCGATTGTCGTGCTGAGAAAGCGCGATCGCCGCGGCCGAGCCGTCTTTGGCTCTGGTTTCGATGCGGTCCCCCAGCTTTTCCATCGCTCCTTCGAGGTGCTTGAACGCTTCCTGGAATTTGGGCAGTTCGGCGACGGCCTTGGTTCGATCTTCAAACGCCAGCGTGACCAATTCGTTCGCCGAGCCCAGGTATTCGGCCAAAGGTTTCTCCACCTCACGCACGGCGTTTTCGGTATCCGTCCCGGCGAGCAGTTTTTTCAGCTCGTCCAGGGATTTGGTGAAGTTGCCGGAGAATTCCTCCAGCTCTTCCTTGACCTCCTTCTTCGCCGCGTCGTCCGGCTTTTCCGCCACGAAGATCGCCCGATAAACCACCGCGCGCAGCCCGTCGTGCATCATGTCAGCATTCATGGAGGCACGGACCGCGGGAACATCGACCTCGGCATTAGTCTCGAAGCTTCTTCCGACTTCCCTCAAAGTCGATATGCCGATGGCGCCCGTCACGAGCGCGATGAGGGAAGCCCCGGTGACGCCGAGGAGGAGTTGAGTGCGAAGTTTGAGGTTCATGGAATGAGCTGCCTGGGATTGCGGTTGGGAAAGATTGGGTGAGGGGAGCGCTAGGCGGCGACGACCTTGTCGATGTCGAGCAGCGCGATGACGCGGCCCTCGAGCTTGGCCATGGCGAGGATGTAGTCGGTGCCGAAGGCTGTGCCGAAGTCCGGTGTCGGTTCTATGTCCTTGGCGGCGACGTTGGTGACCGATTCGACGGCGTCCACGACGAGGCCCATCAGCGAAGTCGCGTGGTCGGGCATGGCGACTTGCACCACGACGATGCAGGTGTTCTCGGTCTCGTCGGCATTCGCGAGGGAGAATTTGATCCGCAGATCCACGACCGGAATGATCTTTCCGCGGAGATTGATCACGCCCTTGATGTGCCCCGGCATGTTTGGCACGGAGGTGATGGCGCAAGCGCGGATGATTTCACGGACCTTGAGGACGGAGATGCCGTAGCCCTCGCGGCCGAGGATGAAGGTGAGGTATTTGCCGGCTTGGGCGGTTGCGGACGCGAGGTAAGTTTCAGTGCTCATGTGGAGTGTCGTTTTTTTTGCAAAGGGATCACGCAGCGATGGGGCCCAGTTTCACGAGCGCATCGACGTTCACGATGAGGCCCACGCGGCCGTCACCCATTATGGCGCCGCCCGCGAGCGCGCGGTTTTGCTTGAACTGCTCGCCGAGGCTTTTGATCACGACCTCCTGCTTGCCGATGAGTTCATCGACCATGATGCAGCGCGTATGCGGGCCGGACTCGACGACCACGACGATGCCCTCGGTCGGATCGGTGACGTTGCTCGCCACTCCAAAATGCTGGTAGAGCCGGAGCAGCGGAGTGAGTCGCCCCCGCACATTCACCATCTCGCCGCGCTCGCACACAGTGGAGATCATTTCCGGCTTGGGCCGGAATGATTCGCGCACCGAAAGGGTCGGGATGATATAGCGCTCGGTGCCGACGCCCACGAGCATGCCATCGATGATGGCGAGCGTGAGCGGGAGATAGATCGTGAAGGTGGTGCCCTGGCCGACGGCCGAATCGATCACGATCTTGCCGCGCAGCGATTCGATATTCCGCCGCACCACGTCCATACCCACGCCGCGTCCGGAAATGTCGGTCACATTCTCCGCAGTGGAAAAGCCGGGCGCGAAAATGAGATCGAAGATCTCGTGATCCGGCAGACTCGCGTCGGCGCGGATGATGCCTTTCTCCACGGCCTTGGCGAGGATGCGGTTCTTGTTCAGGCCGTTCCCATCGTCGCGGATTTGGATGACGATGCTGCCGCCCTGGTGGAAGGCGCTCAGCTCGACGGTGCCCTCGGGCGGCTTGCCGCGGGCGACGCGCGCCTCCGGTGTCTCGATGCCGTGATCGACCGAGTTGCGGATCATGTGCACGAGCGGATCGGCGAGTGCGCCGACGATATTGCGATCGAGCTCGGTGTCCTCGCCATTCATCACGAGCTTCACCTGCTTTTCCTGCCGAGCCGCGAGGTCGCGCACGAGCCGCGTCATCTTTTGAAAAGTGCTGCGAATCGGCACCATGCGCAGCGACATCGCCGTGCGCTGGAGTTCATTCGTGATTCGCCGGAGCTGCGCGAAGGCGCGCGTGAGCCCCTGCGTGGCGACGCCGCGCACCGCGGGATCCTGAACCACCATCGACTGCGCGATGACCAACTCGCCCACGATCTCGATCAGGCTGTCGAGCTTGTGGGTATCCACCTTCACCGCCGTGCTCGTGCTGTGCTCGCCACCGCGCTCGGGAGGCGGGACCGCCGCCGACATCGGCACGATCTTCGCTACATCTTCTCCCGACGCCGCGGTCGGTGGAGCAGGGGATTCGGCGGGCGCGTCGGGATTTGCGAGGACGGCCTGCACGCGGCGGATGAGTGCGCGCGTGGGAATGACGATGGCGCCGGTGCTTCTGCCGGCGAGCTGCGTCGAAATTTGCGTGACGAACGAGGTAAGCGTGTCGCCACCCGCGAGGATCACATCGATGACCGGCGTCGTGACCGCGAGGCGATGCGTCCGGGCTGCATCGAGCAGCGACTCGAGCTCGTGCGCGAGGTCCTTGATCGGCGTGAGGTTGAGAAAGCCCGCGCCGCCCTTGAACGTGTGAAACGCGCGGAAGATCGAGTTGAGCGTGTCGGCATCCACCGGATTCTCTTCGAGCACGAGCACGCCCTGCTCGATGTTCTGAAGATGCTCGTTCGATTCGTTGATGAACTCGGCGAGCAACTCGCGGTCGGCTTCGAGATTGAGCGTCAGCGGCGGCTCCGCGGATTCCGCGGCCGGCACCGGTTCCGGCGTGGTGCGCGATTCGACGACTGCCGCGTTCACCGCATCCGCAAACTGCGGCGCCGCGATGGCGTGTCCTGCCTTCCAGTCCCCCACCGCCGTTTCGAGCCAGACCTGCCATTCGAAAAGCGTCGCGATCGTCGGCTCATCGAAGCGTGCGGTCGTATCCAGCAGCCGGTCGATGCACGCACGGGCGAACGCCGCCGCCTCACGGAACGGCTCTGGCACTGCTGGCAGAGCGATGAGATCGCTGAGTTCGTAGATGAAGCTGTTGAGCGGCAGCAACCCGGCGTCGCTGCCGGGCTCGATGATGCTGAGTTCGAGGCCGATTTTCGGAAGAAGAGAGTCGAAGGCAGAAAGGATTTTCTTCGGAGCTTTGGCCATAATCGTCGGGCACCGACTTAGCACTTGTGGTGCCATCGCGATGCGCCGCCACGATCTTGACGCGACTCTCAAATTTCCCCGGCTCGCGTCTCACGAAGTCGCCCAATTTCCTATCCCGCTCCAGCGGCCTTCATTTCCCGCCAAATCTCGGCGCGACCTACATCATTCGTGCCGGCTGGCCTGTGGTCTCCAGCACCGAATGCCAAAGCTCGCTTTGCGGATCGACTTTCTTTCGCCCCTGCGTGGCCAGCGCGATCGGGAGATGAACGAACGCGCCGTGCCAGCGGCCGACGAGCATCGCCGTCTTGCCTGCCATCGCCGCATGCACCGCGTGCTGTGCGAGTTGGGAGCAATAGACGTTGTCCTGCGCATTGGCCGGCACGCTGCGGATGATGTAGCTCGGGTCGATATACTTCAGGTTGCACTCTGTGCGGCGCTCTTTGAAAAACGCGTTGATGCGGTCCTTGAGGAAAAGTCCGATATCGCCGTACTTCTTGTTGCCGCTGGCATCGGTGCCGCCCTCGGTCTGCATCAGATCCTGCCCAGCACCTTCGGAAACCACGATCACGGAGCTCTTCTTTTTCGCCAGGCGATAGCGCAGCGCCTCGAGCAGACCGCGCTCGCCCTCCAACGTGAACGGCACCTCGGGCACGAGGACAAAGTCCACATTCCCTCCCGCGATCGCGGCGTAGCAGGAGATGAAGCCTGAGTCGCGGCCCATTAGCTTGATCAGCCCGATCCCATTCATCGAACCCACCGATTCGATATAGGCGCATTTTACCGCACCGACTGCCGCCGCGAAGGCCGTCTCGAAGCCGAACGACTTGTCCAGAAACATGATGTCGTTGTCGATCGTTTTGGGGATGCCCACGACGGCCTTCTTCAGCCCGCGCCGGGCGCACTCCGCCGCGACCTCTGCGGCGCCGCGCAGTGTGCCGTCGCCACCCACGACAAAGAACAGGTCCACCTTCATCTCTTCGAGAAGATCCACCATTTCCTCGATCTTCTGCGGACCGCGCGAGGTTCCGAGGATCGAGCCGCCGAAATTATGAATCTGCGCAACCGACTCCGGTCGCAGCAGCAGCGGAGTGTGCCCGTAACGGGAGATCAGTCCCTCGTAGCCGTAGCGGAAGCCGTACACTTTTGTCACCGCGTAGCGGTAGTGGAGCTGGGTGACCAAGCCGCGGACGATGTCGTTGAGCCCGGGGCACAAACCGCCGCAGGTAACGATCGCTGCGGTCGTTCTTGCCGGATTGAAGAAAAGATGTTCGCGCGGGCCGGCGGCTTCAAAGGTGAGCGGCGGGCCGGCGCTAACCGGGCCGTCATCCATGTCGAGTGTGTGGTCGAAGAGAACGCGGTCTTCGTCCGTCCGGAAGTTGACTTCCACGCCCCCGATATGGCGCAACGGCGAGACGATCTCACACGGCCCTAGTGATTTGATCGATGTATCCATGATGGTGAAAAAATGTGCGCGCAGATGAGTGCCGGGCTGGGCCGCTAAGGGCAAGCGTAGAAAGGTCCGGCACCAACTCTCTCGTCCGCATTTCGCCCTTCGCTTTAGCCTTTTCATCCATGCATCCACTTTCCATCATGCCCGCGAAACTACCTCACCACTATGGCCTACGAACTCCCACCCCTTCCTTACCCTGCCGCTTCGCTCGAACCGCACATCGACGCAAAGACGATGGAAATTCACCACGACAAGCATCACCAAGCTTACGTCACCAACCTCAATAAAGCGCTCGAAAGCGCGCCCGAACTCGCCGCCAAGACCGCCGACGATCTCGTCAAGGACCTTGGCGCGGTGCCCGACGCCATTCGCACGGCAGTGCGCAACAATGGCGGCGGCCACGTGAACCATACTTTTTTTTGGAAGCTCCTCACCGGCAAAAGTGAGGGCAAACCCGTGGGCAAACTCGCCGAGGCCATTACCGCTACCTTTGGCGATGTCGAGCAACTCAAGGAGAAGTTGAACGCTGCCGGCGTCGGCCGTTTCGGCAGCGGCTGGGCATGGCTCTACGTCAGCGGCGGCAAGCTGGAGATCGGCTCCACTGCCAATCAGGACAACCCAATCATGGGGAAAGCCATCGCTGGCATCGAAGGCGCACCCGTCCTCGGCATTGATGTGTGGGAGCACGCCTACTATCTCAATTACCAGAACCGCCGTCCCGACTACCTCAAGGCGATCTGGAACGTGATCAACTGGGCCCAGGCCGAGGAAAACTATCAGGCCGCGCTCAAGTAAGCTGCGCGGAATCGTCGTTCACCCGACCCGGGGCTGCTTCACGCGGCCCCGGGTTGTTTTTTTGGAGCGCGTGGCAAAAGGAACTCTGACCGCGCGGCATGCCGTTCCAACAAAGCACAGCATCGGCACGGCATCTGCATGGTGCGGGCTTCCAAGTATGATCAAGCCCATTGCCACCGCCGCACTCCTCGTCCTGTCGTTCGCTTCCGTTGCCTTTGCCGGCACCATCGAAATTCCGAAGGCAAATCCCGCGGCGACCGCGGAGGTCCCCAAGTCATGGAAGCCGGAGGAGACCGACCATGGCTACGCTGTCGAATCACCCGATCAAGTCGCGACTGTGATCCTCGAAGTCACTACGAAAAAAGGCGTCGAGAAGCTAATCGATGAAAGCATCGACTGGTTGACCAAGGAACAGGAAGTGAAGGTCAACGCGGCGTCAAAGAAGGAGCAGGACTTCGAACTCGCTGGCCGCACCTGGAGCCGTCTTTCGTGGGATGCCAGCAGCAAGGAATTTGGCCCGTCGGTCGTGGGCTTCCTTTTTTCCGCGGTGGGGAAAGGCAAAGTGCTGACCGTGACTTATTGGATCACCAAGAAGGACGCGGACAAGCACATGGGAACCATCGAGAAGATCTTCGCGAGCGTGAAGTCGGTGGAGGAGTGAGCGTCCTCCTGAGTCATCACCGCGGAGGCCAATCGTCCGCCGAACCGCTTTCCGCTTGAGGCCGGAGGACGCGGGGCTAGTCTGCCCGTCCTTTTTTCCCATGGCCAAGAAACGTCTGCGCATCGTGCTCAAATTCGGTTCCGGCATCCTCGCCAGCGCGCGCGGCGTCTCGCTCGACGCGAAGCAATTCAAACGGCTGGCTGCGGAAGTGGCGGGACTGGTGAATGCGGGTCACGATTGTTGCATCGTCTCGAGCGGCGCCGTGGCGGCGGGCTTGGGAGTGTTGGGGCTGGAGGCGCGGCCGGAGAGTTTGGCGGAGCGGCAGGCGTGCGCGGCGATTGGGCAGTCGCGGCTGATGCAGATCTATGCGACGGAGTTCGCGCGGCATGGGCTGCACGTGGCGCAACTGCTCCTCACCCACGGCGACCTCGACAGCCGGCAGCGGCACGCGAATGCGCGCAGCACGCTGGAACATCTTTTTGCCCGCCGGAAGGTGGTGCCGATCATCAATGAAAATGATTCGGTCGCGGTGGAGGAGTTGCGCTTTGGCGACAACGATCGCCTCTCCGCCGAGGTGGCGATGCTGGCGGCGGCCGACTTGCTCATCCTGCTGACGAGTGTGGATGGCCTGCTCGACGAGAAGAGCAAGACCGTCCCCGTGGTCGCCGATATCGACGAGGCATCAAAGCTCGCGCGCGACGAGAAGGGACGGTTCTCCGTCGGTGGCATGGCTTCCAAGCTGCAGGCCGTGAAGCTCGCGACCGATGCGGGCATTCGCACCTACGTCGTCAGTGGGCGGATTGCGGGTCGGCTCAATGACGCGGCCGCGGGCAAGCGCGTCGGCACGCGGTTCATTGCCAAAGGCGAAAGCGTGTAGAAAGTTGCGGGCAACATGGACCTGACCGCTCAAATTCACGACTACGGCCGCCGCGCGCGCGCCGCCGCCCGCGTGCTGCGCCAATGCTCGAGCGAACAGAAAAATCGCGGCTTGCTCGCGATGGCGGATCAACTCGTCGCGAGTCAGGATGAGATCCTCTCCGCGAACGCGCTGGATGTGGAGAAAGCGCAAGCTGACGGCCTAACCGGCGCGATGGTGGAGCGCCTGATGCTCGACGCGAAACGTCTGGCCGCCATGGCGCAGGGCATCCGGGAAGTCGCCGCGCTGCCCGATCCCGTGGGCGAGATCATCCGCGACTGGACGCGCCCCAATGGCTTGCGGATCCAAAAGAAGCGCGTGCCCATCGGCGTCGTGGGCATCATCTACGAGTCGCGCCCCAACGTGACCAGCGACGCCGCCGTCCTTTGCACCAAGACCGGCAATGCCACGCTCCTGCGCGGCGGGCGCGAGAGCATCAATTCCAATATCGCCATCGCGAGAGCGCTCAGCGCTGGCGGGGCGGCCGCAGGTCTGCCCGCGGATGCGATCATCTTGATTCCCACCACCGACCGCGAGGCGGTGCGGGTGATGTGTGAAATGGATCAGTATCTCGACTGCATCGTTCCGCGCGGCGGCAAGGGCCTGATCGAGACCGTGGTGAGCCACGCGCGTATGCCCGTCATCAAACACTACGACGGCATCTGCATCATCTACGTGGACAAGGACGCCGACCTCGCGATGGCCGAGAGCATCGTCCTCAATGCCAAAGTGCAGCGCCCCGGCGTGTGCAATGCGATCGAGACCGTGCTCGTGCATCGCGACATTGCGGAGGAGTTCTTCGCCACGACCGGGCGCGTGTTGCTCGAGAAGAAGGTGGAAATTCGCGGCGATGACGCGACGCGTGCGCTGCTCGGCGGAGCAAAGACGGCGACCGAGCAGGACTACCGCACGGAATTCCTCGATCTCATCCTCGCCGCGAAAGTCGTGAACGACGTGGACGAAGCGATCGCGCACATCGAGGACCACGGCTCCCATCACAGCGACGGCATCGTGACGGCGAATGCCGCGACCGCGGAGCGCTTCCTCGGCGAGGTGGACAGCGCGACGGTTTATTGGAACGCGAGCACGCGCTTCACCGACGGTGGCGAATTCGGATTCGGCGCGGAGATCGGCATCAGCACGGACAAACTCCACGCCCGCGGACCGATGGCGCTGGAGGAACTGACGACCTACAAATACGTGCTGCGCGGGACCGGTCAGATCCGCGGTTGATCGAAGGATTCGCCCGTCGATGCGCCGGACGGAGAGAGAGCGCTGGCCAATCCTCGGAAGCTGTGGCAAAGCACAGCGTTGCTCGACGGAATGAGCCTTCCTCCCTCCACTGCACCTTTCGACCTCGAGCGCCTCGACGCTCTGCTCCGGCGCGCGCTGGTCTTCAATCACATCGACGACGCGGTGCTCGTGATGACGACAGAGGGCGTCATCGCCGACTGGAATAGCGGCGCGGAGCGCGTCTTTGGCTGGCAGCGGGAGGAGGTGATCGGGGCCACGCCGGAGGTTTACTTCCTCGCGGAGGAAGCACCGACGCGGCTGCGCCAACTGCTCGAAGCCGTGGCGAACGAAGGAAAATGGGCCGCCGAATTCGACTTCTTGCGCAAGGACGGATCGACCGGGCGCTGTGGCGCGGTGTCGGTGCCATTGCTCGATGGTGAAGGAGAAATCCTCGGAATTCTCAGCGTTCACTCCGAAGCTCCCGAAGCTCCGGCGACAGATACGGAAGCGGAGGCAATCGGCGGTTCCCAGTCGGTTCCGAGTGACGAGCGCTTTCTGCTGCGTGCGCTCATCGACGCTGTGCCCGATCCCATTTTCTGCAAAGACCGCAAAGGGCGCTACCTGCTGCACAATCGGGCCGATCAGTTGATGTTCGGAGGTCCTGAGGGGGAGCATCTGGGCAAGACGGTGTTTGACCTTCCCGGTTTGAGAAAGCACGCGGCGGCCTATCATGCGGACGACATGCGGGTGATTCGGACGGGGCAGGCGGTGATCAATCGCGAGGAGCCTTTCGAGCGCCCCGACGGGACGGCCGGCTGGTTCCTGACTTCGAAGTTTCCCCTGCGCGATGCCGCCGGTGAACTCATCGGCCTCGTTGGGATCGCGCGTGACATTACCGAGATGAAACGGGCGACCGAAGAGCTGCAGGAGGCCCGCGTGCGGCTGGTCGATCATGTCGAAAACTCGCCGCTCGCGGTGATCGAGTGGGATCCGAGTTTCCGCGTCCTTCGTTGGGCTGGACAGGCCCAGGCCACGTTTGGGTGGACCGCGGAGGAGACCGTCGGCAAACACTTTTCGGATTGGGCGTTCGTCCATCCGGACGATACGGCGAAAGTCACGGAGATCGGCGCACGGCTGACGGATGGGCGCGACCAGCGCAATGTCTCGCAGAATCGCAACTTTACCAAGGGCGGGCGGATTCTGCACTGCGCATGGCAAAACTCCGTGCTCCACGACAGCGCCGGCCGGACGACTTCCATCCTCTCGCTCGTGCAGGACATCACCGATCGCGTGGTGGCCGAGCAGACGGGGCGCAAGGCGGCGGCCGAGCGGCAGGCGCTGGAGCGGAAGCTGCAGGAAGCGCAAAAGCTCGAGAGCCTCGGCGTGCTCGCCGGCGGCATCGCGCACGACTTCAATAATCTGCTGACCGGGGTGCTCGGCAACGCCAGCCTGGCGCGCATGGACCTGCCGGCGGAGTCGCCCGTGCAGCCATTCCTGGAGCAAATCGAGATGGCGGCCACGCGGGCGGCGGACCTGTGCAAGCAGATGCTGGCCTATTCGGGCAAGGGTCGCTTCGTAGTCAAGAAACTCGATATCAACGCGCTCATCGAAGAGACGACAAGGCTTCTCGAGGTGTCGATCAGCAAACGTGCCGTGCTGAAATTTCACCTCGCTGATGGGCTGCCCGTGGTGCTCGGCGACGCCACCCAGCTCCGCCAGGTGATCATGAACCTGGTGATCAACGCATCCGAAGCGGTCGGGGAGAAGAGCGGCTTCATCGGCATCACGTCGGGAATGACGCGGGCGGATCGCGCGTATCTCGCGGGTTCGCACTTTGCGCCGGACCTGCCCGAGGGCGACTACGTTTTCATTGAGGTCGCGGACAACGGCGGCGGCATGTCGCCCGAATTGCAGGCGCGCATTTTCGATCCGTTTTTCACGACAAAATTCACCGGCCGCGGTCTCGGTCTCGCCGCGGTGCTCGGCATCGTGCGGGGGCATCGCGGTGCGCTGAAAGTTTTCAGTGAGGAAGGGTGGGGGACCACATTCAAGATTCTCCTGCCCTGCGCGGAGGGCGTAGCTGAGGCGACCGAAACCGAGGCCACAAGCACCGCCGGCTGGCGCGGCCAGGGGCACGTGCTCGTGGTCGATGACGAAGAGACCGTCCGGGTGACCACGGCGCGGATGATCGAGGCGTGCGGCTTCACCACGCGTCTCGCGGCGGACGGGCGCGAGGGATTTGAGATGTTTTGCGAGATTGGGGGCGCGTTCGATCTCGTGGTGCTCGATCTCACCATGCCGCACATGGACGGCGAGGAGACGTTTCGCGCCATCACGGAGCTGAAGCCCGACGCGCGCGTCCTGCTCATGAGTGGCTTTAACGAGCAGGAAGCGATCGCGCGCTTCACCGGCAAAGGCCTCGCCGGCTTCCTGCAAAAGCCGTTCAACTTCCCGGCGCTGCGCGAGAAGCTGCAGCAGATCCTCGGTTGAAGTGGATCGTTGCAGGCTTGTGACCGCTCGCCCGCGCGCTCAGAGTCGCCTCGATGAACCCCCTCATTCCCTTCGCCCTCGCCGCTGCCATGACTGCATCCAGCCTCGCCGCCGACGCCACTTTTTATCTCGGCACCTATACCAAACCCGGGAAGAGCAAAGGTATCTATGTTGGCAAACTCGACACCGACACCGGCAAGCTCGGTCCGGTGGAACTCGCGGGCGAAGCGAAGAGCCCCAGCTTCGTAGCGCTTTCGCCGAACCAGAAGTTTCTCTACGCATCGATTGAAGATGGCGGTGGTTCGGTCGGCGCTTTTGCAGTCGGGGCGGATGGGAGGCTGACGACGCTCAATACCATGCCTTCCGGCGGCGCGGGCGCCTGCCACGTGTGGGTGGATGCCACGGGAAAGAACGTGCTCGCGGCCAACTACGGCGGCGGCGGCATCGCGGTTTTTCAGACAAAGCCCGATGGTTCACTCGGCGAGCGCACTTCGTTCGTGCAGTTCGAGGGCAGCGGCCCGGATAAGGCGCGGCAGGAGAAGCCGCACGGGCATTCCATCTACACGGACTCGACGAACAAGTTCGTCTATTCCTGCGACCTCGGCACGGACAACGTGTGGATCTTCAAATTCGATGCGGAAAAGGGTACGCTCACGCCGGCGAATCCGCCCTCCGGCAAAGTGCCGCCGGGCGCCGGCCCCCGCCATTTCGCGCTGCACTCGAATGGAAAGTTTGCCTACGCGAACAACGAAATGGGCCTGAGCGTGACCGCCTTTTCCCGCGACCCCGTCACGGGCGCGCTCACCGCGGTGCAGACGCTCTCGACGCTGCCGGAAGGCGCCGAACGCAAAGGCGTGTCCACGGCCGAGATTCTCATTCACCCGAGCGCAAAGTGGCTCTACGTCTCGAATCGCGCTCATGACACGATCGCGGTCTATGCGATCGGCGCGGATGGAAAACTCACCTGGATCGAGAATGCGCCCGCGCAAGTGAAGGTGCCGCGTGGCTTCGGGATCGACCCGACCGGCAAGTGGCTGATCACTGCCGGACAGAACGACGATCGTATCGCCGTGCTGAAGATCGACCCGGCGACGGGAAAGCTCAGCGCGACGGACCAGTCTGCCGCCGTCGCCGCCGCGGTCTGCGTGCTCTTCGCACCGGCGAAGTAGCCGAGCTCAATCGAACCGGATCGTCGCCGAGCGGCCGTGGGCATCGAGCCCCTCGATCTCGCTGAACTTGGAGATCGTGGCCACGGATTTTTTCAGCGCCTTCGCATCGTAACGCACGAGGCTGGTTCGGCGCTGGAACATGTCCACGGTGAGGCCGGGAAAGGATTTGCCCGCGCCGCCGGTCGGCAGCGTGTGGCTCGGCCCCGCGAGGAAATCACCCGCGGCCACCGGCGAGTAGCCGCCGAGGAAAATGGCACCCGCGGTCACGATCTGCGCGGCGATCCGGTCATCGTCCTTGGTGACGAGCGAGATGTGCTCGGGCGCGAAGTCATTCGCGATGGCAACCGCCTCGGCGAGGCGGCGCACGTGGATGAGCGCGCAGTCCTGATCGAGCACGCCCGCGAGCGCTTCCTTGCGCGTGAGGTGCGCGAGTTGTCCGTTGATTTCCGCCTGCACGCTCTTCAGCAGCCTGGCGGAGTCGGTGACGAAGAGGATGGAGCTGTTGTGCCCGTGCTCGGCCTGCGCGAGCAGATCGGCGGCGATCCACGCGGCGTTGGCGCTGGCGTCGGCGAGAACGAGGATTTCGCTCGGCCCCGGCAGCAGGTCGATCGCCACGCGGCCGAAGACCTGGCGCTTCGCCTCGACGACGTAGGCATTGCCCGGACCGAAGATCTTCTGCACCGGGCGAATGGACGGCGTTCCGTAGGCCAGGGCCGCGATCGCCTGTGCCCCGCCGACCTGATACACCTCCGTCGCGCCGCACGCGGCCAGCGCGTAAAGCAGCGCGTCATTGACCTTGCCCGCGCGATCCGACGGCGTGGCGACAACGATCTCCGGCACGCCCGCCGCGGCCGCGAGCGTCACCGTCATCACCGCGGTGGAAACGAGCGGCGCGGTGCCACCGGGCACGTAGATCCCCACGCGCTGGAAAGGATCGAACCGTTCGCCGACTTTCGCGCCCTGCGCATTTCGTGCGGACCAATTTTTCCGCAGGCTGCGCTCGGCGAATGCGTGGACATTGGCGCGCGACGTGGCGATGGCAGCGCGAGTCCCCGCATCCACCTTCGCCTTGGCGGACACGCGCAATTGCCGGGCGGCCAACTTCGGCCCGCCAAATCTCTCCGTGAATTCCAGCAGCGCCGCATCGCCCCGCTCGCGCACCGCGCGGATCACGTCGCGCACGGTCGCCTCCACCTCCGGTCTTGGCTCGGACTTGCGCTGGAGGCCGGCCAGGGCCGTGGAAAAATCGGCGTCGGTGTGTCGAAGGATGCGCATCGGGAACGGCGTATCTAGGCCCGCTGCGCGGCTTTGAAAAGGGCGATCTCGGGCGGCGCTGCGTCGAATGATCACGCGTCCGCTTGCGCGTGGCGAATGGTCACGCAATAGTCCCGCCGTCTGTCCCCTATTCCTCGATGAAACCCGTTCTGCGGCTTGTTGCCTGCGCCGCCCTCTTCCTCCATATCGCGCAGGCCGCGGCACCGGTGATCGATGACATTGTCCCAGCGTCGCCGGCGAGGGTGGCGCCCGTGGTGCCGGTCGGGAAAACGCTGCTGGTCCCGGTGACGGCGGACGGCGGCGGGTCGGCGCTGACCTACAAGGCGACCAGTTCGAACGTGAACATCCTCGTGCGGGTCAAGACGGGCAATCCGACGCTGCGGATGAATATCGATCACGCATCGGGCGGTCCGGCCGATCCGGCCTTCGCGGGGACGCTGGATTTCATGCTGTTCCGCGATTGGCTCCCGTCGTCGTCGGGCTTCGTCGGCGGGATGACGCAGGCTGGTTTTTACGACGGTGTGATCTTCCACCGGATCGAGGATCTAGGTGGCGGCGTGGGCACATCGGGCGTGATCGTGCAGGGCGGCGACCCGAATGGGACGGGAGGAGGCGGCCCGGGAATGACGGGCGGTGACGGTACGACGGCGTGGAAATTTCAAAACGAGTTTCACCCCGGGACGATGTTCACCGGACGCGGGCAGCTCGCGATGGCCAATGCGGGCACGACCACGGGCTACTCGCTGGGCGCCGGTGGCACCCTGCTGGTGCCGGATTATCTGGATACCAACGGGAGCCAGTTTTTCATCACCGACGGGCAGCCACGGCATCTGGATTTCAAGCACAACATCTTCGGCCAACTGCTGCGCGGGTGGGAGCTGCTACCTTCGCTGAAGGCGACGAAGACGGTGTCTGGATCGCGGCCCGACAAGGAGCTCAAGATCACGACGGCGAGTGTGATCGCGAATGAAACCGACGCGGTGCTGGTGATCAGTTCGAAAGGGCTCGGCTCGTCGGTGATCACGGTGACGGCGACGAATGCGGGCGGTCAGTCGGCGAGCAAGACCTTCACCGTGACGGCGGTGGCGGATGAGACGAATGACCGGCCCTACATTCGGCGCCTGGACGTGGTGACGGCGGAGAAAGACATGCCGTCGGTCTTCGGTCTCGAGGTGATCGACCTGGAGTTTGACTACCTCGACATCCAGCACTCGCTGCTGCCGCTCTCCGCTTCGGTGGGGCCGAAGGGAACGCTGCTGACCTCGAGCGGGCGCATCGCGCAGGTGCGGCCGACGGCGGGCTATGTCGGGCCGATCAAGGTCGGTTTCGGCGTGCGGCAGTTTAATGTCGGCGGTGGGGGATTTGAGGCGATCTCAGACAGCACGGTGGGTCCGATCGCGATCGGCGATCGAGCGGTGCGCGGCGAGCCGGTGGAGATTGCGGCGCAGCCCGGTGTATCTTTGATCAATGCAAATGTCGCGCGACTGGTGGACACGGACACCGGCGGCTCGCCGGGAAACTTTACGGCGAGGATCAACTGGGGCGACGGGACGCCGCTTTCCACCGGAGCGGTGGCGCGCGATCCGGCCGTCTATTTTGCGAATCAATACGTGGCCACCGGCTCGCACGTCTATGCGCGGGCGGGAGTGTATCCGGTGGTGGTGACGTTCTTCGGCGACAATGGCGCGGGCACGTCGGTGAAGAGCACCGCGACCGTGACCGCAGCAGCGCTGCGCGCGGTGGGCAAGCGGGTGCAATTCACCGGCGCGCGCGCGACGAACCGGGTGGTCGCTTCATTCACCGACTCGACGCCGCTGCTGCCGAATCAATACACGGCCACGATCGACTGGGGCGACGGCGGCGGCTCGGCCGGCGTGATCTCGCGCGATGCGAAGACGGGCGAATATCTGGTGCGCGGCACGCATGGCTATCGCGACAGCGAACCGTTTACGGTGCGGGTGCGCATTCACAAGGCAGGCGCGGCGCCGTCGAGCGATGTCTTTGCGTGGGCGACGGCTGAGCCGGCTTTCGTGGCCACGCCGCATCTGCCGCCCTTCCCGCATGGGAAGCTGACCATCGCCTGGAACTCGGGGCCGACGAAGGTGGCGACGGGCTTGCCAGGGCCGACGTATGCGGCTCGGGCGGAAGGCGTCTTCGTGATCATCAACAGCGGCAACCGCGACCTCGGCGCGTCGCAACTGCGCTTCTGGCTCTCGAACGATCGCGTGCTCAACAAGTCCGGTCCGAATCGTGACACGCCGCTGGTGATCAACGGGAAGCCGGTGCTCGACATCATTCCCTTTCCCGCCGGCGCGGGTGGCAGCGGCGACTTCGTGGTCACCCTGCCGAAAGGCGAAGGCGCGGGCGGGAAATTCCTGATCGCCGAGGCGGTCTACACCGACCCAATCGCCGATGGGGATGGCTCGGACAAAGTGATCGTCAGCGGGCCGCTGCCCGCGTCGATCCGCATCGACGCGGCGGCCAACCTCCGGACCACGGAAGCGCGTGCGGCGACCGGGGGCGGCCCGCTGCAGACGGCGACTTTCAAAGTCACTCTCGATACGCCGCCGAAGCCGATCATCACTTCCCTCGCGACCGTGCTGGTGGGTGCTCCTGCCGTCATTCGCACTGCGACTCCGCACGGTCTCACCGATGGAGCGACGGTGACGATCACCGGCGTGACCGGCATGGTGCCCGAGGTGAATGGTCCCCAGGTCATCACGCTGGTGGACGCGAACACCTTCACCATCCCGGTCTCGGTGACGACCGCCGGCGTGGGCGGCGCGATGGTGAAGAGCACGACGGTGACGAGGACGATCACGAGCATGATTCCCGGCGCGGCGGTGACCTTCAATACGATGGACGCGCACGGCTTCGTCGTCGGCGACATGGTCACGATCTCCGGCGTCACCGGCGCGGTGCCGGCGGTCGGGGGAACGTACAAGGTGACCAAGGTGCCGAGCCCCACGAGCTTCACCATCGCGCTCAAAGTGACCACCGCCGGAACCGGCGGCGTGGCGGCCCGGACTTTCGCGACCACCTTCCCGCTGGTCAGCGCGCTGGGCGGGCCGGCGACGTTTCACACCGCGGCGGACCACGGGCTGACGACGGGCGATCAGGTCACGATCGCCGGTGTCGCCGGCTCGCTTCCGGATGTGAATGGCCTGCAGACCGTGACGAAGGTCGATGCGCGGACCTTTACCGTTCCGGTGAATCTAGCCACCGCCGGCACCGGCGGGCGGATGGAGGTGGCGACGAAGGTGACGATCCCACTAGAGAGTTCGCTCCCGGCGGAGGGATTGGTATCGCCGGCGCAACTCGTGTTCGACTCCACGAACTGGAGCACGCCGCAGCTCGTGACCGTGAGCGGCGTGGATGACGCGGTCCTGGACGGAAACAAGCTTTTCAAAATCACGCTCAAGGCAGCGGTGAGCGCGGATCCCGTGTATTCGGGACTCACGGGAGGCGATGTTTTTGTGACGAACCTCGACAACGAAACGGCCACGCCATGATCGTCCGACCTTCCCTCATCGAGCCGCTCGAATCGCGCATCGCCCCGGCGACGCTCATCGATCCGCGCACCATCATTTTCAAGGACATCGACGGCGACGACGTGACGATCAAGTTCTCGCGCGATGTCTTCACCGGTGATGCCACGGCGCAACTCGCCCGCGCGAATCAAGTCTTCACCTTTGATACCGGCAGCATCGACGGCACGCCGGCTACGGACCCGGTCGCGCAGCAGCTCCGCCTCGTTGATCTCACGAAATTCCCGATCTCCGCGACGCTCGGCAGCACCGCCAATGGCGCCGGCTTTACGATCACCGCGGTCCAGAAGGGCGCGGGCGATGGCTTGGTGGATGTCGGCGCGATCAAGGCCACGGGCGTCTCGGTCGGCGTGGCGGTCATCGATGGCGACCTCGGGCAGATCGATGCTGGCGGCTCGGGTTTGCGCGTCGGGCTCGCGGGCTTGACGGTGAACTCGCTCGGGTTGCGCGGGGTGGCGACGCAGATCCCGGTTCCCAATCCCACCGCGACAAATCCCGCGCCCGACCTGATCAGCACGATCACCGGCGAACTCACGGCGCTGACCGTGCTCACCGATCTCAAGGACGCGCAGGTGAAGGTGATCGACGGCAAGAACTCCAGTGATCAAGTGACCACGGCGGCGAAGCTCTCGCGCCTCACGGTGGGCGGAAAAATTTACTCCACCGCGAGCGCCGACGACAGCGGCTCGGTGGAATGTGGCCGCGCCATCGGGACGGTGACCTTGGGAAATCTTTTTGGCGGAGCGGGCAAAAATTCCGGCCGCATCAGCGCGCTGCAAGGCGGTATCACGACGATAACCATCACGGGCGATCTGTCCGGCGGTGCCGGGTTCGGCGCGGGGCAGGTCTTTGCCTTTGGGAGCATTGGAACGCTGACGATTGGCGATGATCTGATCGGCGGCTCCGGCGAAGGCTCGGGAGTGGTTCGGACCTTTGGCGCGATTTCGTCCGTCACGATCGGCGACGACATTATCGCCGACACGGGTGTGGGGAGTGCCACGATCAGCTCGCTGGGAGCGATCTCACGGCTGCTCATCAAGGGCGACATCGATGGCACGACGACCGCGGCGGGCACTCACTCGGCCAGCATCTACGCCGGCGCCGGGCTGCCCAGCGCCATGATTAAAGGCAACATCTTCGGCGGTTCCGGGGTGCAAACCGCGGTGATCGAAAGCGGACGGACTATCGGAACGCTCGTGGTGGAGAAAAGCATCGTCGGCGGCGGCGGTGACGGCTCGGGTGGGATCGTGGCTCAAGGTGCGATCACCAGTCTCACGGTGAAGATGGATCTCACCGGAGGTGCAGGACGGCAGAGCGGCACCGTGCTCAGCGGCGTCGATGCGTTGATTCGCGGCGATCTCGGCACCGTGCTTGTTTCCGGCAAAGTCACCGGCGGCATTGGCGTGGGTTCGGGCGCCATCGTTTCCGGCGGTGCGATCAAGACCGTAACCGTCGGCACGCTGCCCCTCGTCGTGGGCACTCCACTCGTGGATGTGCTGATCGGCGGCCAGGGAAACGGTAGCGGTGCGATTTCCGCGCTCGGCGCGATCACGACGCTGAAGGTGAATGGTCACGTGCTGGGCGGCCTCGGGACCGAGAGTGGTAGCGTGACCGCTTCGGATCGGGTGAACGGCTTTGACCAATTCGCGGGCAATCTCGGCACGGCCACGATCGCCGGCCACATCTTCGGTGGTGAAGGATCGCGCTCCGGATCCGTGCTGATCGATGGCAAGCTGACCACACTGGCCGTGGGTGGCATCCGTGGCGGTGCTGGCGCGGGCAGCGGCAATGTGCGCGTGGGGGATGGTTCGGTCGTGCCCGGCGATGCCGGCACTATCAAGATCACGGGAGATTTTGTGCGGAGCGCGGTGCCGGGGGTGGACTCGGCGAGCATCGTTACTTCGGGCAAGCTCGGCACGCTCACCGTGACCGGAATGACGGATGGCGCGAAGGTGCGTATCGGTTTGAATTCCACGGCGATCACGATGACTGGCAACGTCTCGAACACGCTGGTGACGGCGCTCGGTCAGGCGGTGCAGGGCGCGACGGTGGATCTCGCCTTCGCGAAGCTGACCTTCGGCGGGAACGTGACCGCTTCATCCTTCCTCGCTGGCTACGACCTCTCCGGTGCGGCGGCAAATCCCGACGCGCAGATCGGCGCGGTGACGGTGAGGCACGATTGGACGGCTTCGAACTTGGTGGCGGGTGTCGCGGCCGGAGTCGATGCTGGCTTTGGCAATGCCGGCGATGGGGTGGCGCCGGGTCTGGACAACCCGGCTATCGTTTCGCGGATCGCGAGCATCGTCATCGGCGGGGCGGCTGCGGGATCCGGTGTGGACGGCGAGCATTTTGGATTTGTCGCGCAGCTCGTGCGGGCGGCAAAGGTGGGCCCGACTGTCTTCGCGCTCGACGCACTGGCGAACGGGCAGACCTTTGATGTCGGCGGCGCGAGCAGCGGCGTGTCGATCGTTGAGGTTGCCGTGCCGGTCGTGTAGCGCAGCGGGCGAGACGCCAGGCTCACTTTCCCGCGGGCCGCAGCGTGCCTTCCACGGAGTGGGCCGCCTTCGCATACGGCTGGCGGTTGAGATGCCGCTCGACGCCGGGATTCTCATCGGGAGACTCGCTGGCGGCGAAGAGCAGGCTGCCGTCGGCGTCCCGTTTCAAAGTGAAGATCTGGTCGAACTGCGGGTCGCCGTCCGGCGCGAGCGAGAACTGGATTCGGCCAATGTAAGTGCCTTCCAAATCGATGCGGCCATCGGTGAGAGGCAGGCGCCGCAGGCCGCGTTTGCCATGCTCGATGAAAGTGCCCGCCGTGATGTCGGTATCGATCACGAGTTCCACCGCGTAAGGCCGACCGTCTTTCGTGCCATCGTGCAAGATGGCGACGTTGCCCGCATAGGTGCCGGCCATCGGTGGAGGCAGTTCAAAGGTGGTGCGTTCACCGGGCTTGATCGTGATGCTGTTGAAGCCGCGCGGCCGCACCACTCGGTCCTGCGCGCCGCGCAGGGTGAGTTTATAGACGCCCGTGGGAAGACTCGCCTCATTCGCGCTCAGCTCGACTCCGCGGTCGAAGCGCTCCAGTTCCACGTAGGCCTGCTCATCCGGCAACTGCGCGGTCATCCTCAAGACCGCGTGTTCGTAGTCCGAGCCGACGCGGTTGGTGAAGACGAGCGTGCCTTCGCTGCGCTTGAGACTCACGTCGTGCGTGTGCTCGAGATCCGCGGGCGTGGTCAGTGCGATTTGGGCGGGTGCGAAGCCCTTGGCCTCGATGACCACGGTTACTGGCAGCGGAGTGGTCGATCCGTCGAACTCAAGGCGCGCAGTGGCTCCGCTACGCTCGATGGGGACCTCGCGGCCGCCGATCTGTGCGGTGGCGTGTGCTGGGATGTCACCTTGCAGGTGCAGGACGCTCGTCTTGCTGAGAAAGGATAACTTTGCGCCGCTCTGTGATTTGAAAATGTACCACGCACCGCCGCCGCACATCGCGAGGAGCAGCAGAGCAGCTAGGAGAATGATCGGCCACGCCGAACGTTCGCGTGCCGTCACTGGATTCGGCGGTGGCACGGTTAGGGCAAGCGGTGGCGCCGCGGGTGGGGCAAGCTGGGTCGTCCGCGGAGACAGCGGCGACGGCTCGGCGGTACGATGTGGATCGAGGCCGTGCGTGGTGGTCGGTGGCAGAGTCGCGCCGCCGCTGCTCGTGTGGTGCGTGATTGCGGGTGAAAGGGTGGTTC
>JBAVML010000210.1:0-3293 GCA_049690035.1 Chthoniobacteraceae bacterium | reverse complement strand
GTCGTACGCGATGCCGTTCATGATGCCGGCCATGCCGTGCTCGCGGATGCCGAAGCGGATGTTGCGGCCGCTCCAGTTGTCGGGCGAAAAGTCCTTGCTCGAGTTGATGTAATTGAGCGTCGAGCCGTGGAGATCTGCGCTGCCCGAGACCAGCGTGGGGAGCGCCGCAGCAATGGCCTGGAGCACGTCCGCGCCCGCCTTGCGCGTCGCGATCTTGGCCTCGGCCGGAAAGACCGGAATCTTCGCGAGCAGGTCCGTGGACACTTCCTTCGCGACCGCTGCGTCGAGCTCGGCCGCGAGCGCCGGATTCGCCGCGCGCCAGCCGGCGTAGGTCTTCTGCCAATCCGCATGGGCGGCAGCGAGCGTCTTGCCGTGCTCGATGAAGTAAGCGCGAGTGTCCTTGCTGACGAAGAAATGCTCCGCCTCAGGCAACCCGAGTCCCTTGCGCGCCGCGTCGATGAACTTCGCCCCGCCTTCGCCGTGCGCCTTGGCCGTGCCGGCGACTTCCGGGATGCCTTTGCCGATGACCGTCTTGGCGATGATGATCTGCGGCTTGCCCGTCGCTGCCTTCGCTTTCTCGAACGCTGCGAGGACGGCGGTGATATCGTTGCCGTCCACCGTCTGCACGCCCCACTCCACGGCTTCGAAACGCTTCGCGGCATTTTCGCTCTGCGTGGCGATGGCCATCGCGTCGAGGGTCACGTCATTGGAATCGTAAAAGAGAATGAGGTTATCGAGCTTGAAGTGCCCGGCGAAAGCGATCGCCTCCATCGCGACGCCCTCCTGCATGCAGCCGTCGCCCGCGAGCGCGACGATGTGATTGTCGAAAATCGTGTGCGCGGTCGTGTTGTATTTCGCCGCCGCCATCTTCTGCGAAACGGCGTAACCCACCGCGTTGGCCACGCCCTGCCCGAGCGGGCCGGTCGTTGCTTCCACCCCGGGCGTTTCATGAAACTCGGGATGCCCCGGCGTGTGCGAACCGAGGACGCGGAACTTCTTCACCTGATCCAGGTCGATGCTCGCGTAGCCACTGAGGTGCAGCCAGCTGTAGAGGAACATCGAGCCATGCCCGGCGCTGAGAATGAAGCGATCGCGATTCAGCCACTTCGGGTCCGCGGGGTCGTACCGGAGCGCCTGGCCGAAAAGCGCGGCGCCAATCTCCGCGCAGCCGAGCGGCAAACCAAGGTGTCCGGAAGAGCAGGCATGGACAGCGTCCATGGCGAGGCCGCGGGCCTCATCGGCGGCACGGGAAAGGGCAGAAAGATCGGTGGTCATACGTTCGTGGAAAAGGGCCGCGAGCCTAAGTCACCCCCTGTCCAAGTCAAGAACGGGCGGGAACTTCGAAACATTCCATCGCCGCAAACTGCGAATTCATGCAGTCTATCGCGCCATGGTCCCCACAACCGTTCCTTCCTTCCGCGCGTTCCTTTTCGCGATTTTCGTCACCTGCTTCAGCTTGGCGTCGGTATCGGCTCAGGAAATTTATCGCGTCAGCGATGGGGGGAAGGTGCGTGACCTTGTCACCGCAGTGGGGGAAATCCACGTGGTGAAGGCGGGTGCGGCCGCCCCCAGCCTGAAAACCGAGATTGAGTCGCGGATTTCGGGAGCCTCCGTCACGGAAGCGGATAAGGGACGCGCGTTGGTGCGGGTGCCACCCCGGGGCAAAGCCACCGCCGCCAGGAGCGCGGCCACGATGAAGGCCTCACTGCCGGGCACGGAGGTCGAGGCGGTCCTTTACCCGGCCGGTGTGAAGCCGGACAACCTAAACCGGCGCATCGCCACCGCTGACGTGCTGGTGCGCGTGCCAGCGGGCGAAACGGCCGGCGGCCTCGCCGCCGGCTCGGGAGCCATCGACAGCCGTCCGACCGCGGTCGCGGGACACGTCATGTTGCACTTCCCGAGTGGGTTTCACGCCTTGGATGCGGCGCGGGCTCTTCAGGCGCGGGGCGTCTCGGCTGACGTGCAACTCCGCCGGCAGCGGGCGCTCCGGGCTGCGCCCAACGACGTGTTTTTCCCCAATCAATGGCATCTCCGGAATTCCGGTCAGGGCGGGGGCGTGGTCGGGATCGACGCGAATGTGATCGACGCTTGGGACATCACCACCGGTGCGGGCGTGACGATCAACGTCGTGGACGAATGCCTCCAAACGACCCACCCGGATCTCAGTCCAAACACTCCGCCGATCTCCAGTGGATGGCATCACGACTTCAACGGCGGCGACAACGACCCCGCGCCGCAGAGCACCAATCGGCACGGAACGTCGGTGGGCGGGGTCGCCGCGGCGAGAGGAAACAACTCCTCCGGCGTTTCAGGGAGCGCGCCGGACGCGCGACTCGTCGGAATTCGACTGATCGCCGGTCCGAGCACAGACGCGGAGGATGCCTCGGCACTATACTGGACGCCGCCGGGACTGACTGTGGGCGTCTGCAACAACAGTTGGGGGCCCACGGTTTACTACGCCGGCGCCGACGTGCTCGCCAAACAAGCCCTCGCGGACGCGGCGAATTTCGGGCGCGTCGGCCGGGGCCAGATCACCCTTTTCGCCGGCGGCAACTCGCAACGCGCGGTTGATGGCTCGCGCGACTCCAATGCCGATAGCTTCGCCAACTCGCGCTTCGTGATGGCCGTGGGCGCTTCCAACAATTTCGGCGAGCAGTGCAACTACAGTCAGCGCGGCGCGAATCTGCTCGTGTGCGCGCCCTCCAGCGATCCCTTCAATCCGCAACTCCGCCTGGGGATCTGGACGACCGACAATACCGGTAGTTCCGGCTACAATCCCGGCGCCGGCGAACCTTCGCTGACCGTCGATCCGCAGCAGGCCTACACAAATTCCTTCGGCGGCACCTCGTCGGCCACACCCCTCGTCGCCGGCTGCGTCGCGCTGATGATCGACGCCAATCCCAACCTCGGCTGGCGCGACGTCCACGAGATCGTCGCCGCGACCGCCGCGCAGCTCCAGCCGGGCGACCCTGACTGGGTGGTGAATGGCGGCGGTTTTAAGTTCAACCACAAGTTCGGTGGCGGGATGATCAACGCCACCTGCGCGGTGGTTCGCGGGCTCGACTGGGACAACCTCGGGCCGGAATTGACCCGCACGCAGACCTTGAGCGGCCTGCCCGCAGCCATCCCGGACAATTCGATCTCCGGAGTCGCTCGCACTTTCGATTTTTCCTCCGGCCAGAATCTCCGCATCGAGCGCGCCGAACTCGTGATCAAGATCACGCACGCACACCGCAGCGATCTCGAGATCACGCTTACCTCGCCGTCCGGCACCCGTTCGATCTTCTCGGAGC
>JBAVML010000209.1:0-12063 GCA_049690035.1 Chthoniobacteraceae bacterium | reverse complement strand
CACCCTTCGCGGCGGCGTGGAAGTGACGCTCCGCGGCGCCGGGGGCGCCGCGGAACTGACCGTGCGTGACACGGGCACCGGCATTCCCGTGGAGGCGCAGCCGCATTTGTTCGAACGGTTTTATCGGGTGCAAGGCGCGCCGGGCCGCACGCATGAGGGAAGCGGCATCGGCCTCGCGCTGGTGCATGAACTCGTAAAGCTGCACGGCGGGACGGTGCGCGTGGAGAGTGAGCCCGGCGTGGGCAGCGCGTTCACCGTCACGATCCCTGGCGGGTGGGAGCACTTGCCAACCGGGCAGCGCGTAGCGGCGGCCGAGGCTGGCGCGAACGGAAGTGTGGCGGCCGCGTTCGTGGCCGAAGCATTGCGCTGGCTGCCGGATGGGATGGAGGAAATGGGCGCGAGCGCCGACGCCAGTTTCTCCGCGTCGACCGACCGACCGCGCGTCCTTCTCGCCGATGACAACGCGGACATGCGCGAATACATCGCACGCCTGCTCGCCCGAGAGTGCGAGGTCGTCGCGGTGGCCGACGGGCAGGCGGCGTTGGAGGCTGCACTCGACGAGCGGCCCGACCTCGTGCTGACCGATGTGATGATGCCGCGGCTCGATGGCTTCGGCCTCTTGCGGGCGATGCGTGAGGATGCGGCGTTGCAGACCGTGCCGATCATTCTGCTCTCCGCCCGCGCCGGCGAAGAGGCGCGCGTGGAAGGCCTCGAAGCCGGAGCCGACGACTACCTCACCAAGCCATTCCAGACGCGCGAGCTGCTGGCGAAAGTGAACGGCACGCTCGCGCTCGCTCGAGCGCGCGCCGAGGCGATGGCTCGCGAAGCCGAGTTACGCGCCGAGCGCAATGAAGTCCTTGAGGGCATGAACCTCGCGTTCATGGCGATGGACGCGGATTTCCGCATCGTCTATCTCAACCCGGAGGCGGACCGGTTGCGTGGGTTGACGCCGGAGGAATATCTCGGCCGTATCCACTGGGAAGCGTTCCCCGCCTCGAACGGCACGGAGGTCGAGACGAATTTCCGGCGGGCGATGACGGAGCGTGTGCCGGTGCGTTTCGAAAACTTCTACGCGCCATGGCAGCAATGGTTCGAGATCAATGCCTACCCGATGTCCGGCGGACGGCTGGGCGTTTTCTTCCGCGAAATCACAGAAAGCAAATGCGCCAAAGAAGCCATCCGCGCCAGCGCCGAGCAACTGCGCCTCATCGCCGACACCGCTCCGGTATTCATCGCGCATTGCGATCGCGAGCATCGCTACAAATTTGTGAATGAGCCGTATGCCGCGCGGTTCGGCCTGCGGCGCGAGGAGGTGATCGGCCGACGGATCGCGGAGGTCGTGGGGGAGGCCGCGTATGCCAGCATCCGCCCGCACCTCGTGCGCGTCCTCGCGGGCGAGGTCGTCGAGTTCGAGGTTGGGATCCCTTACGAAAAACTCGGCGCGCACTGGATGCGCTGCGCCTACGCGCCAGAGCGCGCGGCGAATGGCGAAATCGTCGGCCTCGTGGCCGTCGTCATCGACATTACCGACCGCAAGCAGATGGAAGAAGAACTGGGCCGCAGCGAAGCCCTCTACCGCGCCATCGGCGAGAGCATCGACTACGGCGTGTGGATCTGCGACCGCGGAGGCCGCAACACGTATGCGAGCGAAAGCTTTCTCAACCTCATCGGGCTTACCCAGCAACAATGCTCCGACTTCGGTTGGGGCGACCGACTTTCTCCCGAGGAATTCGCACGCACGCTCGCGGCGTGGCGGGAATGCGTGCGCACCGGCAGCAATTGGGATCGCGAGCACCACTTTCGCGGCGCGGATGGAGACTGGCATTCGATCCTCGCCCGCGGAGTGCCCGTGCGGGATGAGCGCGGCGAGATCATCTCGTGGGCGGGCATCAACCTCGACATCACGGAACGGAAACGCGCCGAGTTGGAGCTGCGCGAAGCCCATGATCGCTTGCAGACAGTGATGGGCAGCATCACCGACGGGCTCGCGGTGCTCGATAAAAACTGGTGCTACACCCACTTCAGCGACCAGGCCGCGCGGATCATCGGCATGCGCCCCGAGCAGCTGCTCGGCGGGTGTGTATGGGATCTTTTTCCCGCGACGGAAGGCACGAAATTCCACGAAGGTTATCACCGCGCTGTGGCGACCGGGCAGCCGGTGGAGTTTGAGGAGTATTATCCCGAGCCGCTCAACAAATGGCTGGAATGCCGGTGTTATCCGTCCGCGGAGGGGCTTTCGGTTTATTTTCACGACATCACCGCGCGCAAGCAAGCGGACGCCGTCCTGCGCCAAAACGAAGCGCTCTTTTCCACCCTCATCGAGCAGGCGCCGCTCGGCGTTTATGTGGTCGATGCGCAGTTCCGGCTTCAGCAGATCAATCCGATCGCGATGCCCGCGTTTGAACACGTGCATCCGCTGATCGGGCGCGATTTTTCTGAGGTCATGGAGATCCTGTGGGGGCCGGAAGTGGGCGGCGAATGCGCGCGCGTCTTCCGCCACACGTTGGAAACGGGAGAGCGCTTCGTGTCGCCGCCCTTTGCTGCGCCGCGTCACGATCTCGGCGAAGAGCGGGCCTACGATTGGGAAACGCAACGCGTCACCCTGCCCGATGGCCAGCACGGCGTGGTGTGCTATTTCACCGATGTAACCGAGCGTCGCCGCGCCGAGGCTGCGCTGCAGGAAGCGAAGGATGCGGCCGAAACCGCGAACAGCAGCAAGGACCGGTTCCTCGCGGTCCTCAGCCACGAATTACGGACGCCGCTCACTCCCGTGCTCATGGCGGCCGGGGCGCTGGAGCACGACTCGGAATTGCCGCCCGAGGTGCGCGAGGACATGGCGATGATCAAACGCAACGTCGAACTCGAAACCAAGCTCATCGACGATCTGCTCGACCTCAGCCGCATCACCAGCGGCAAGATGAAGCTCGAGATCGAGCCTGTCGATTTGAACGAAGCGGTACGCCGGGTCTGCGCCATCTGTCGCTCGGCGGTGCACGAGCGGGGTCTCCGCCTCGAGATGTCGCTGGACAATGCTGCGGGGCTGGTCGCCGCCGACCCCGCGCGGCTCCAGCAGATGCTTTGGAACGTCCTGAAGAACGCCATCAAATTCACGCCCGAAGCCGGCCTGATCCACATCAGCACCCGCCGCCTCGCCGGCCCGCGCGGCGAAGTGCGCGTGCAGGACAGCGGGCGGGGCATTCCCGCCGAAGTGCTGCCGCGCGTCTTCAACGCCTTCGAGCAGGGCCACCCGGGCGTCACGCGGCAGTTCGGCGGGCTGGGCCTCGGGCTGGCGATTTGCAAGGCGCTCGCCGAGCTTCATCACGGCTCGATTCGCGCCGAGAGCGCGGGGGCCGATCTGGGTTCGACTTTCGTCATCGAACTGCCGGCCAAAACGCCGGCTGCCTTTTCGAAACCCGCTGACCCGGCGCCGGCGGAGAACGGCAAACCGCGTTCGCTCCGGCTCCTCGTCGTCGAAGATCACGCCGATACCGCCCGCACCCTCAATCGCCTCCTCCGCAGGGCGGGTTTTGCCGTGGTGAGTGCCGCGGATGCCGCCAGTGCCACGGCTTTTGCCGAGCGCGAGACGTTCGATTTGCTCATCAGCGATCTCGGTCTCCCCGACGGCAACGGCTACGAAATCATGCGCCACATTCGCGCAAAACGAGGCGTGCCCGGCATCGCGATGAGCGGCTACGGCATGGAGGAAGACGTGCGCCGCAGCCGCGAGGCCGGATTCGTCGAGCACCTCGTGAAGCCCATCAACGGCCCACAACTCATCGCCGCGATTCAGCGGGCGACGGAAGGGCGCTCCTAGGCTTCCTGCACGAGCACGGCCAGGGGCAGACTCGCGAAGAGTTCCCGCAGTGCCAGCGTTTCGCCGGCAAATTCGCGCCCGGTGAAGACATCGCGCCAGCGCAGCGGAGCGGTGGCCGGGACAATGCGAGTATCGGCCCAAGTCTCTGCAAGGGGCGGAAAACCCATCGTCGCGGTGTGCCGCGGGACGATGACCAGCACGGCTGCGCTTTCACTGCGGCGCTCGAAGGCGATTACTTTGTCCGCGAACGAACCCTGACCAGCGATGCCAGTGTACGAGCCGCGGGCGAATAGCTCGGTGCGTTCGCGGCGCAAGTTCAGAAGCCGGTGGATGACGAACATCTTGATCCGCCCGTCCGGCCAAGTCTGGAGCAACTCGCCCGGCGAACTGCTGCTCGCGCTTTTGAGTTGCTGCTGGCGGAGGGCGTAGTCCACCGGGCGGCGATTGTCGGGATCGACGAGCGAAAACTCCCACAACTCCGTGCCTTGGTAAAAGTCCGGCACGCCGGGACAGGAGAGCTTGAGCACCGTCTGCGCGAGCGAGTTCACCGCTCCCCGTTGCGCGACTCGCGCCGCGAGAGGCGCCACGCTTTGCGGGAAGCGATTGCGTCCGCCGGGCGCGAGGAGTGCGGCGACAAATTCGCGCACGGCTTCATCCCACCGGGCATTGGGCTCGAGCCAACTGCTGTTCACCTTCGCCTCCCGTACCGCCTTTTCCATGTAGGCCTGGATGCGTTGTGTGAAATCCGCGCGATTGCCCTCGTGAAGTCCCTCCAGCGGCCAGGCCCCGAGCAGCGTCTGGTAAAGCAAATACTCCTCGTTCGCATCGGGTGCGGCTTCGCCGTCGATTTCGCGGCGGTGTTTGCGGTTCATCGTCTGCCAGCGGCGCACGGATTTGGTCCACTCGTCGGGCAATTCCGAAATCGCGGCGAGGCGGGCGCGCACGTCTTCGCTGCGCTTGGTGTCGTGCGTGGAAGTGGCGAGCAGGCAGTGCGGAAACTCGGCGAGGCGGGCCGCGTTTTGCCGATGAAACTCCTCGACGGTCGGCCCGGTCGCGGCAGGCTCACCGCCGACTTCGTTCAGCGCGACCAAGCGATTGAAAACATAGAACGAGGTGTCCTCGACACCCTTTGCGGTGATCGGCCCGGTGCATTGCTGAAACTTCAGCACGAAAGTGCGGCGTAGCGCTTCATCGACCGGATGCGGATTGTCCGCCGGGGGCTGTAGCACGTCCTGCAGGAACTCGAAGACCGTGCGTTCCATCGCCGGGTTGCGTCGTCGCGCCGCACCGATCGCACGGCTGACGATCCGCGCATCCGAGTCATCGGCAGGCCGCTCGGGATCGAGGTAAGTGCGATAGACCGGAAAGCACGCAATGACCTCGCGCACGGCAGTGGTTAGCGCATTGACAGTGAAGTCCCGATACCAGCGATGGCTCTCCGAGATGCGGTTGAGCAGGTTTCCGAGGCCGTTCACCTCACTCGCCATCGAGGACTGCATGACGAGCTTCTTGCTGCGGTAAGCCACTTCGCGGTAGTCGAGCCGGAATCCGAGGAAGCGATCGTACGTCATCGCGAGCTGCGGAGCGTTTTGCGCTGAAACGAGAAGCTGCACGAGCTGATTGGCAAATTCGTAGCCTGTCGTTCCCTGCACGGGCCAGTCCGCGCGCAGCCGTTCTCCAGGGCCGAGGATTTTTTCCACGAGGAGGAAGAGGGAGTCGCCGCCGCGCTGCCGGAGTTGCGTGAGGTACTCGCGGGGATAGGCGAGGCCGTCGATATGGTCGATGCGGACGCCCGTGAGGTGACCGCCGGCGATCAATTCCAACAGGAGCCGGTGCGTGGCCTCGAAGACTTCCGGGAGTTCCATGCGGATGGCCGCGAGCGTATTCACGTCGAAGAAGCGGCGGTAGTTGATCTCCTCCCCCGCGACCTTCCACGAACTGAGCCGATAGGCTTGCGCGTTGATGAGTTCGTCGAGCCGGTCAAAACGGGTCACATCGGCCGGGTCGCGATAGCTGGCCAGCGCATCGTGAATCGCCGCGGTGACCACGGGCATCTCACCGCACAGCCGGAGGAGCCGCTCGCGAATGACTTTTCGCTCGCGGATTCGCTCCTCGATCCGCTCCGCGGCGGTTTCGGTGCGCTCCGGGAGATGATCGATGGCCGTGATGATGCTTTGCAGTTCTGCCGGAGCGGGCGAAAGCGCATCGGCGCTCCGCCGGAGCAAGGAAACGGTGGTGCGAGGATCAAGCGGGAGCGCCAGTTCACCATGACGCAGCAGAAAATCGCCTTCGACGAACTCCACGCGAAACCCGTCGCCTTCCAGCACCCGTCCGTATTGCTCGCCCAGCACCGGCAGCAGCACCGTGTTTTCGAGTTCGCGCTTGAGCGGGTGCCAGTCGATGTCGAAGAAATGCGCGTAGGGTGAAGAAGGGCCATTCTCCAGCACGTCGCGCCACCACGGATTCAGCGCCCGTTCAATGCCCATGTGATTGGGAACAAAATCCGCGATCAAGCCAAGACCGTGCGCCTTTAGCTCGGCGGAGAAGGACTCGAACTCTTGGCGCGTACCGATCTCCGGATTCAGCTCGTTATGATCACAAACGTCGTAGCCGTGCTGACTGCCGGGCGCCGCGCGAAAAAAGGGCGAAGCATAGATGTCACTGATACCAAGGCGGGACAGGTAGGGGACGAGCTCACGCGCGTGACGGAAGGTAAAACCGGCGTGGAATTGGAGGCGATAGGTGGCGATCGGATACGTCATACCGCCGAGCAATTCGTTCCCACGCCCGGCATCGGTCGTAAAACGAGACGGCGCTAGCCGTGGGTCGCTGCCACCCATTCCACCGCGAATCTCACCATCTCGTCCGCATCCTTGAATCCCAGCTTTTCCTTGATGTGCGCACGGTGGGTTTCAATCGTCTTCACGCTCAAATGAAGCGTCTCCGCGATTCCGCGGGTCGTCTTGCCGCGACCGAAATGATGCAGCACTTCAAGCTCGCGATCCGAGAGATTGTCCACGGGCGAACCAAGATCGCTGTCGCTTCCCTTGATCGCCTTGAAGATCAGCTTCTCGCTGAACTGCGGGCTCACGTAGATCCCGCCGTTGATGACTTTTCGAAGCGCGTCGAGGACGTTTTCCATCGCTTGCTGCTTCATCACGTAACCTTTCGCGCCGGCCCGCAGTGCTCGCAGGGCGTAAAGCGATTCGTCGTGCATCGAAAGCATCAGGATGATGAGGCGCGGTTGCTCGGCGAGCATCAGCTTGATGAGCTCGATGCCGTTGGTTCCCGGCATGGAGACATCCAGCAAGACCACGGCAGGTTTGTGCTGGCGCATGGACTCGAGCGCGCTTTGCGCGTTTTCCGCCTGGCCACAAATTGTGATTCCAGGAACGCGCGCGAGCAGTTGGCCAATTCCGTGGCGGAAGATCGGGTGGTCGTCCACGATGAGAATCCGCGTCTCAGCGGTGGGCGGAAATGCCGAGTTCCGTGTCGCGTTTGCTGAAGCGTTCATTTTCGATTGAAAAGACCGCGCGCGATGTCGCGGGTCTCTTGCACAGCCGCATTGATCAGTCGCGCCAGTGCGTCGGCTTCGGCCGCCGCGGTGGACCCCGGTTCAAGGCCGTCTGCCAGACCCTTTGCCACAAAGGCGGCGCCAAGCAGTTGCTGGCAGAGATGATCGTGCAGTTCCTGTCCGATGCGCCGTCTCTCGCTCTCCACCGCTGCGCGCGCCGCACGTTTGACACCCTCGGTATCCGATTCGGCAGGCAGGTCGGTGTGAGTTCCTTTTGCAGCGCTCATGGTCAATGACGATCGTTCCCCGAATCGCCAAAGGACCACCTTCTGGCCGTTGAGATTCTGCATTACCTGCGCCCCGCCCGAGTCCGGCACCCCAGCCTTCAGCGTCTGTTGATCGCGATGCCAACACCGCTTTCATCCTCGCGATCCGGGTTGACCAGTTCCATGGCCGACTCCCAATCGCTCCACACCTCTTCGTCGATGAGCGGATTGCCGAGGCGAACCCAGAGTGCCGGCGCGCTGCCGCAATTCGGACATGCGAGCCGATATGCCCGCGGACGCAGACGACGGACCATGACTTCGTCGCCGCGGAAAACGTGGTCGCAGACCACGCATTGGCGCTTTTCTGCGCTTGAACGCCACGGACGTTCGGGCTGAGCTTCGTTCAGAAGCGCGAGAAGAGTTTTGTCGAAAGGTTGAGCGCGCATCGGGGATCGTGGAGTGGCTTCCTAAGATCTTCGTAAGGGAATCACTTCCGGCCATCAGGACGTGTCCTGACTTAATGTTAGGGATGCGAAATCGGAGCACACGCGAACGCTTCATTGGGACCGATAAGGAAGGCGATGAGCAATTCTCTCTGGTTCAAAAATGCCGTCATTTACCAGCTTCACGTTAAAACCTTTCAGGACAGCGACGGCGACGGAGTTGGGGATTTCGGCGGGTTAATTCAGAGGCTCGACTACCTTGCGGAACTCGGCGTGACCGCGCTTTGGCTCATGCCGTTTTATCCATCCCCGCTGCGCGACGATGGCTATGACATCGCTGACTACCTCATGGTGAACCCAAGCTACGGAACGCTGGAGCAGTTCGACGCATTCCTCGCCGCGGCGCATGACCGGGGGCTGAAAGTCATCACGGAACTTGTGCTCAATCACACCTCCGACCAGCACCCATGGTTTCAGCGCGCCCGGCGTGCGCCCGTGGGCTCGCCGGAACGCGATTACTATGTCTGGAGTGAAACGCCGGAACGCTATCGTGAGGCGCGCGTCATTTTCCAGGACTTCGAGCCGTCCAACTGGACTTGGGACCACACCGCGAACGCCTACTTCTGGCATCGCTTCTTTGCACACCAGCCAGACCTGAACTTCGACAACCCACTCGTGCATGACGAACTGCTGCGGGTCATCGACTTCTGGATGGAACGCGGTGTCGACGGCGTGCGGCTCGACGCCGTGCCTTACCTTTACGAACGCGAGGGCACTAACTGCGAGAACCTGCCCGAAACGCATGCATTTCTGCGCAAGCTCCGCGCACACATCGACGCGAAGTATTCCGATCGCATGATGCTCGCGGAAGCGAACCAGTGGCCCGAGGATTCCGCTGCATATTTCGGGGAAGGGGACGAGTGCCAGATGAACTTTCATTTCCCGCTCATGCCGCGGCTGTTCATGGCGCTGCAAATGGAGGACCGCTTTCCGATCATCGACATCCTCGAACAAACACCGGCGATTCCCGCGAACTGCCAGTGGGCCATTTTTCTGCGTAATCACGACGAACTCACGCTGGAGATGGTGACCGACGAGGAGCGAGACTACATGGTGCGAGTCTATGCCGCCGATCCGCGAGCACGCATCAATCTCGGCATCCGCCGCCGGCTCGCGCCGTTGCTCGGCAACAACCGCCGCAAGATCGAACTGATTAACTCGCTGCTCCTCTCGCTGCCCGGCACGCCGATCCTTTACTACGGCGACGAACTCGGCATGGGCGACAACATCTTCCTGGGTGATCGCAATGGCGTCCGCACGCCGATGCAGTGGAGCCCGGATCGCAACGGAGGGTTTTCATCGGCCAATCCGCAGCGTCTGTTGATGCCGTTGATCATCGATCCGGAGTATCACTACGAGACGGTGAACGCGGAGAATCAGCAGCGGAACGTTTCTTCGCTCTTTTGGTGGATGCGCAGAATCCTCGCGGTGCGCAAAGGCTCGGAAGCGCTGGCGCACGGCGCGATCGAGTTTTTGCAGCCGGAAAACGCCAAGGTTCTCGCGTATTTGCTCCGCAGCGAGAACGAGACCGTGCTGGTGGTCGCGAATCTCTCGCGGTTCGCGCAAGTCGTGGAGTTGGATTTGCGCGGGCATGCCGGGGCGGTGCCGGAAGAGCTCTTTGGCAATACGGCATTCCCCGCCCTGCGTGCCGAGGCGCCCATGGTCGTGACGCTGGGGCCGCACGGCTTCTATTGGTTCGCTCTGCGCGGGGAGTCGAGCATTCGACAGGACAGTGAAATCATGCCGACCGTCACGGCTTTCGCGGAGTGGACTGCAGGACTAGGCAACGCGCTCACAACCCATGTGCTGCCTGGCTATCTGCCCCGCTGTGCGTGGTTCCAGGCGGCAGGACGCACGGTCCGCGAATACCGATTGACGCGCGTCGCGCCGTTGCTGCCCGCGGCGTGGCTGGCATGGGTGGAAGTGACGTTCCAGGATGGGACACCGGAAATGTATTTGTTGCCCATCGCGCGGGTCGAGGCTTCGGCAGCGGCGCCACTCTCCACTGCGCATCCCCGCGCCATCATCGCGCGGGTGGAAGATGGTAGCGTGCTTGCAGATGCGTTTTTCGTTGCCGAAGTGCGCGAACGCTGGCTGAGGCTGCATTTGCAGCCCGATGCAAAGTTGGCATCAGTGCCGCGCCAGCTTTTCGCGCTCGATCCGGCGACGCTGGAGCGCGCTGCGGCGAGCAGCCGGGTCGTCGAAGAAGATCGCGCGAATACGAGCATCGCCTTCGCCGATGCGCTTCTGCTCAAAGTCTATCGCCGGGTCGAGGAAGGTCCCCATCCCGAGGTCGAATTGCTCGATGCGTTGCAACGCCAACACTTCACGGCGGCACCTTTGATCCACGGTTCGCTCGCGGTCGGCGGCAGCGTGGTCAGTTCGCTCACCAGCTACATCGCGCATCAGGGAAATGGCTGGATGTTCATTCTGGATGCGCTTTCGCGCTTCTTCGATCGCGCCCTGGAATCGCGCCTCGATCCCTCTAACGCGGAAGTGTCCGAGGTGATCGGTGCCGTCCTTCCCGAGCGGATGGGTCGTCTGGGGGAAAGCATCGCGGCGCTGCACCGGGCGTTGGCGGGAGCCTTCCCCACGGAGCCTTTCACCACGCTCCACCAGCGCTCGCTTTACCAGGCGATGCGGGGCCAGGCCGGGCGCGTGCTGCGTCTGCTGCGCCGGCATTCACCGCGCCTCGACGACGCGGAACGCGGACTTGCGGCGCGGTTGATGGAAGGCCGGCCCGCGATGCTGAAGGTCTTCGGCGTGCTGCTGGACCGGCGTTTCCGTGCCGCGAAGACGCGGGTGCACGGCGATCTGCATCTCGGGCAGTTGCTGAACACCGGGAAGGATTTCGTCTTCATCGACTTCGAAGGTGAGGCTGGCCGGCCGATCGGTGAGCGAGCGCTCAAACGCTGCCCGCTCGTTGATCTCGCCGCGATGTTGCGCTCGCTCGACTACGCGGCCGCCGCCGCGCTTCGCCGCGAGGCCGAATCTGATCGCGATACCCTCCGCCCGTGGGCCGCGCTGTGGACCGGCGTGATGACCCGCTCTCTCACCACGGCCTACTTCGCCGCGCTCGACGATGCGTCATTCATCCCGCCCGCCGCCGAACGCGATGCTTTGCTTCATGCCTTCCTGCTCGACCGCGCCTTGCGCGAAGTGGCGCACGAGCTCGATCGCCGCGGCGAACTTCTCGGGGTGCCGCTCGCCGCCGCTTCGGACCTTCCTGCTAATCTTGATGCGGAGAATTTGGACCCACCGTCTCCGGCTTCCTCGCGGGCGGACGATTGATCCTCTGCGCCCCGCTCCCTGCTCATCCTCGTGAACAGCGCAGCTGCCCCTTGCGCACGCACCGGGGGTGCGACGTGCGATTCCTTTGATCATGCTCAGCCCCGGGCCCGCCATCAGAAACGTGCTTCAGCATCTGAGCAGTGTCGTCTGGCTGCTCATCGGTACCGTGCACGAAATGGGCGACCCGGTGACACGCGGGCGATTCCCCTTTCGGCTCTCGGTTTTTTTTGAGCAAACGGATCGCACAGGCGTCGGTTCGATCCCGCTGGTCTCGCTGGTTTCGTTCTTCATCGGCCTGACCATGGCGTTGCTCACGGGCTATCAACTTCAAGGCTTTGGCCAGGAGCGACTCGTGCCCGCGCTCGTCGGGATCGCCTTCACCCGCGAACTCGGACCGCTGATGACCGGCATCATGGTCGCGGCGCGAATCGGCGCCGCCTACACGGCGGAGCTGGGAACGATGACCGTCTCGGAAGAAGTCGAGGCGATCGAGGCCATGGGCATCGGTCCACTGCGCTTCCTTGTCAGCCCCCGCGTCCTTGCGGTCTTCCTCCTTCTGCCCTGCCTTGTGGTTATTTCGAACCTCACGGCCATGGGTGGCGCTGCCCTCATTAGCCGTTGGGCGTTCGATATTTCGTTCCGCAGCTTCGTGGAGACTGCGGCGGAGAGCTTGCT
>JBAVML010000208.1:0-7937 GCA_049690035.1 Chthoniobacteraceae bacterium | reverse complement strand
ATCCATGATCGCCTCGATCTCGGCGGGATCGGTATCCGGCATGGCTTCGCTCAGGTCATCAAAGGTGAGGTGCCCCTGATCCTTGGCCAGCAAGATCAATTCGCGGAGCTTTACCTGCATCTCGGGGCGGTCGATGGCGCTCACTTCGGCGACGATAGGTTCCGCTTTCGTCTTCGCTTCCGGTTTCTTTGTTTTCGCTGCCTTCGCGACCTTGGCCGGAATTGTCTTCCGGGCTTTTTCCTTGGGGCGAGCCTGGAGGATTACTTTCCGAGTTGTCCTGGCTTTTTCCACCGCACGTTTCACTGGCTTCTTCGATTCGCGTTTTTTGGTTTGCGGCATTTTGACGATGAATGGAGACGATGACCCCGCCGTTCCGAACGCAGGCGCGTGCAGATGGCGGGGAAAAGGGGCGAAGTATCGGGCGAGATTTCCAGAGATCAAGGTGATCTTCATGGAAATCGTCGGCGCGTCGGTGGATTAGGACTTGGTTTCTCGATGGACTGTCCCAGCTCCACAGGCTGCAAGTCCCGCGCCTCGTGGGGATTGCCCGCGACTTTCGCGTCTGTGTCAGATTCGGTCCCGAAGACCTGCTGAAGTCTGAGCGAAAAAAGAGCTGAATCGGGCAACGGTTCCTTGAGGGAGTAGTCGAGATACTTTGGCTGCACGAATTTCTCGCGTCGCAGCCGCGGTGCGTTTCGGCTTGTCAAGCGATGACAGGAGGAGGATCAATCGCGCTTCATTTTTCCCGATGACCGCGACCAGTTCCATTCGGTTTGTTGACGCGATTCGCGAGCGGATCGGGAGCATTGTCATCGGGAAAGTGGTGCTCACCGAACGCCTTTTGATCGCCCTACTTACCGGCGGCCACGTCCTCTTGCGAGGGCAGTCGGGAATGGCCAGGACACTGCTCATCCATGCCGTTGCGCGCGCAATCGGTTTGCAGTTTGCTCGGGTTCAGTTCACGCGCGACCTGCTTCCCGCGGACCTCGTGGGACTCGAGTTAGTCGATCAAGCTGGCGGTGGGGGTGGAATGAAAGCTGGCCCGATTTTCACCAATCTCTTGCTGGTCGATCAAGTCGGGCATGCCGCTCCCAAGGTGCAGACCGCCCTGCTCGAAGCGATGCTGGATCGGCAAGTGACCATCGGCAGCGCGGGCTATCTTCTTCCCGCGCCGTTCCTGGTAATTGCGACCCAGAACCCAGGCGAGCAAGAACCCGCGGTGCAGTTGACCGAGGCGCAACTCGACCGCTTTCTCCTCTGTCATCAGGTCGAGCCTCCCGATGTCGCGCAAGAGGAGGAAATCGTCCGCCGCCATCTGGCGCTCGGATTGCGCATCGACGAAAATGGTGGAGCCGTGCCGAAGACCGCCTTCGATCTGCTGCAAGAGCCGCCGGTGGCCACCGCAGGCGAGCTGGTCGAGGCAATGAAAGCGGTTCAACAGGTCCACGTCAGCGAGGTTTTCACCAAACGCGCGGTCGAGCTGGTCCGGCGCACCCGGCAGCACCGCATGATCGAAGCCGGCGCCGGCCCGCGGGCCAGTATCGCCCTTGCCATCGCCGCGCGGGCTCGTGCCTGCATCGAAGGCCGTGATCACGCGATCCCGGAAGATATTTATGCGCTGGCCGACGACGTCCTCCTGCACCGTGTTCGGTTGAAGAATGACGCTCTGGCGGGAGGACACACCGCGGCGACCGTCCTGCGCGAAATCATCACCGATCTGGGATAACGAGCGCGATGAGACGTTTCTTGCCCTTCTGGACGATCGTTCTGGCGATCATGGCTGGGCAAAGTGGCGCCGCCCTTCCGTCTTCCCCGATTGGAATCGAAGGCCGTTTCGAAGCGATGCTCATCGGTTCCGAACTCATCGCGAAGCCTCCGGATCGGAAAGCTCCACTCATCCTCCGCATCGCCTCGGCGCGCCCGCGCGGGCCGGTGGTGCGTTATGATTTTCGCTTCACCGGGTTTGTAGCCGGCGAGCACGATCTGCGAGATTGCCTGATTCGTCAGGACGGTTCGATCGATGAATTTCTGCCACCGTTGATGGTCCAGATCGGCGGGTCGCTGCCCGAAAATCACAACGGCTGGCTGATTCAACATCGCGACCTGCCCATCGTGATGCGCGAGACCTACAAATGGACGATGGCAGGAGCCGCCGTGGCCTGGGGCCTGATGGCGATTCCGCTCGGCGTATTCAATAACCGACGCCCCAAAGAAACCGATGAGCAGCGGGAAGCTCTAGAACTGCCAACCTCGAAACCGCAGCTTCACCCGCTCCTCGAGGCCGCCATCGCGGGGAAGCTCGACACCGGGCAGAAGCTGCAACTCGAACGCCTGCTCCTCACCTCATGGCGGTCGCGCTTCGGCATTTCCGCTCACGATCTTCCCGCGGCACGCTCGCGCCTTCGCGATCATCCGGAGGCAGGTGTTCTTCTGCGGGCGTTGGAGCAATGGCTGTATCAAAAGCCCGGCACGACCGCGATGGACTTGGAGGCTGAGTTCTCGCCCTATGGGACGCTCGAAAACCGATCCGCGTCGCTGCAGACCGAGCACGTTCCGACGCTGGCGATGAGCGTTCCCCGAATGCGCCTCCCATCACTCCCGATCGGCAACGGTGACGAACGGCATGCTACCGCTTCAGATGCTTAAGCGTTGCCTTTTTTACCTCTGGTTGCTCGCTCCTCTGTTGTTGCTCGCGGCCCATTTTGGTCCTGGTCAAACGGCGATGGCTCGTGACGAAGCCGCCCGTCGCGTCGCTTTGGCCGCGGAACTGGCTCAAGTCGAAGACTGGCAAGGTGCGGCGTCCGCTTACTCCCAAGCCTTGGCAAAATTGCCTGACACCGATCGCGTCCTGCGCTGGTCGCTGCGCCTCGCGTGGGCCAGGGCCCGGACGAGGTCCGGCGGTCTGCCTGAAGGCCTGGAAGACCTGGATGCGCTCCTGGCGGAAATTCAGCAGCAGGACGCTGCGTCCCCGCTGATCGAGCACGTCCGCGCGGAGCTTGCTACAGCTGAATACTATGCGGGTTGGTTGATGCGCCTCGAGGGTGCGGAGGTCGAGGATTGGGCGGCGGAGGTCGAGAGCGCGCGCGACCGCTTCCGGGGGCTCGCGATGGAGAAGTCGAGTGGAGGAATTCCCGATACGAAGGAATATCGAGAGAACCTCGAAGCGGCCGTCAGGCTTGCGCGCATGGAACTCAGCGAACTGCGGGAACTGCCCCTGCCGACGTTTCTCCAGGGCTCCGCGAAGGTTAGCGAGAAGTGCCGCAGTCGTCGCCGCAGCGACCACAGCCACCCGGCCGCGCAAACCCCGGGCGCTAAGTAGGCGGACGAGATTCTGCCACGGAATTTCTTGCCACTGAATTTGATCCGCGCATATTTGCCGCCCTGCCGAAGGATCTCCGGATCCGCTCGGCGAGAAGTAACGGGGTCTTAGCTCAGTTGGTAGAGCGCCTGAATGGCATTCAGGAGGTCAGGGGTTCGAACCCCCTAGGCTCCACTTCTTTGATCGCGGGGATTAAGGGATCGGGTTTTGAGCTCACGCCGTCTGAGCCTGCCGGCTGAGACGCACGTCCATCCACACGGCGAGGATGAGGACCAGCCCGCGGGCGATGAACTTCTGCTCGGGCTGCACGGCGAGGAGCGTCATGCCATTGAGCAGGCAGGCCATGATCAGCGCGCCGAAGAGCACGCCGAGCACGGTGCCGCGCCCGCCGCGCAGGCTCACGCCGCCGATGACGCACGCGGCGACGGCGTCGAGTTCCATGAGGTCGCCGACGGTCGTGGTGGTCGCGCCGCCATACGCGGTTTGCAGGAAACCGGTGAGCGCCACGATCGCGCCCATGAGCGTGAACGCGCCGATGGTCACTCTCGCGACGGGCACGCCGGAGATGACGGCGGCCTCTTCATTTCCGCCGATGGCGTAAAGGTAGCGCCCCCACGGCGTGTGCTGCGTGAGCACCCAGACGACGAGCGCCACCGCGCCGAGAATCAAGGCGGGAAGCGGCACGCCGCGGAATTGATTGGTGACGAGCACGAAGAGAAACACCGCCTGCGCGGTGATGAAGAGCTGGAGGAAAGTAAGCTCGCCATCGTCCGTGGTGAAGCCGTGCTCGCGGCGTTGGGCATCGCTTTTCACCCGGAGAAAAACGAGAGCGGCGACGACCAGCGCCGCGAGTGCGTAGCCGGCGAAATGCGGCAGGTAGTAGGTGGTGAGCTGCGAGTAAAGATTCGCCTGCCCGCCAGTCACGACGGGCACGGTGTGGTTGTTGATCACCTGCCAGAAGAAGCCCTTAAAGACGAGCAGGCCGCCGAGCGTGATGATGAACGCCGGGATGTGCTGCCGCACGATAAGCGAGCCCATCGCGCACCACAGCACGAGAGCCACACCGATGCCGGCGAGCAGCGCGAGCGGCGCGGACCACGCGTGGTTCGTCACCAGCACCGCGCCGATGCCGCCGATCAGACCCACGCCGCTGCCCGCGCTGAGATCGATGTGTCCCGGCAGGAGCACGAGCAGCATGCCGATGGCGAGCACCGCGGTGATCGAGAAATCGATGATGAGCAGCGAGAGATTGCGCGAGTTGAGGAACTGCGGTGACTGCCACGCGAAGAATCCGCAGATCGCGAAGAGCGCGAGCGCGAGGGAGAAATCGCGGAGCGAAAGGCGGGAGGTCATCGGCAGATTCAAAGGAGCAACAGGCGACGCGTCGGGCTCAAGCCAATTCGCGGTCGCAACATCCCGCGCCACCGGGATGGACAGGCGGCGCACCGACTCCTATCAATCCGTCCATGCCCACCCCGGGTGCATTTGTGTTCGGAATTTCCAAGGCTCCACTTCCCTGGCTGCTCGCGGGTGCCGTGATCGGATACCTGCTGCTGATGTTCACCAATCCGGTCAGTTCGGCGCTGCGCGATGGCTGGCGGGCGGTCCGGCGTTATCCGGCGTTATGGCTCGCGTTCGGCGCTTTCGGGTTTGCGAATACGCTCTTTCAATTCGTCATCCGGATCTACAGCTACTTCGTGCTGCCGGCGGGAGATCGACCGGTTTTTATGTGGCTCCGGGCGGCGTGGCGCGATCCCCAGTTTTGGTTCACCGGATCGCCCGAGTCGTTCTGGTATGTGCCGCCGCATGGGCTGCGCGACGCGGCCCGCGATGCGGTGCTGCCCGCGGTCGAGAGCGTGGCGGGAATCTTCAACAATCTCGTCTCGACCTTTCCGCTCGCGAGCGTCGCGGCCGTCTTGTTGCTGATGAATTGGGACGGACACCAGATGGTCCTGCAGCGCGCGTTGCGCCAGCGTTTCAAGCTGTGGGGCTGGTTCGCCTACGCGGGCATCTTGCTGGGCGCGCTGGCGGTCATCGCGAAAGTGCTGCTTTACGCGGCGCCTCCCATTCTTCAGCTCGAAGGAAGTTCGGCGCTCCTCTGGTTTCAATGGTCGCCGGTCGTCGTCTGGATCGCGTTTCTGTTCGAGTACTTCTTCGGCGTTTGCATTCAGATCTACCTCATTCTCCTCGCCTACTGCTGGGTGCGCGGGATTACGTTCGATCATCCGCGGTTGCTCGATTTCGCGATTCGCCGGTTTGCCTTCGTACTGAAATGGGCGGCCGTCGTGGTGACCGTGAGCAGCCTCTTCCTGGATCTCCCGCTCATTTTGAAAAACTTCACTCCCTTTCAGGCGTGGTTCATGGTGGATGATGCGACGCTCGACTTTCGCGTGTGGGTCGCGCGCTCGGTGCTCGCGGGCTTCCTCCTCATTTTTCCGACCATGCAGATCACGCTGACCTTTCACAACGAGTCCATCATCAAGGCGCTCCACGATCACCGCCAGTTCCTGCGCCGGCACTGGTGGCGTTTCGGCTGGTTTCTCATCGTCGCCGGCGTGCACTTCTATCTCTTCGTGGCGCTGAATCTGGTGTGTGGTCGCGCGCTCGGCGATGGCACCGCGCCCGGCATTGTCTGGGCCTTCGTCGCTCCGTGGCTGAACGGCGTCGTCGGCGCCTGGCTCCTCGCGAGCTGGGTGTGTGTCTTCCGGAATTGCGATCACGCCCGGGCGCACGAAGAATGGATCAAATTCTAACGTGTCCGTAACCGCCTCCAGCGTCCTCGAATTGCGCGACATCGTCTGTCGGCGCGAGTTCGTGTCGCTGTCCGTGACCCACGCCGCTTTTGGCCGGGGAGCTTTTCACCTTCTCGTCGGCGAGCCGGAATCTGGTCACGAGTTGCTGCTGCGGGTGCTCGGCTTGCTCGAAGTCCCGGATGCGGGTGAGGTGTTCGTGGACGGCGAGCCAGTGCACGGCTTGTCCGAGGAGGCGCGGTTGAAATTGCGGGAGCGCCGGCTGGGCTTTGTGTTCACGGCGCCGTTTCTTCTCCCGGCGTTCAGTGTGATCGAGAATGTCGCCATGCCGCTTTTCAAGGTCTCGGATGTGGAGGCCGCGGAGGCCCGCCGTCGCAGCGATGCACTGCTCGACTTCACCGGCCTTCTCGAGTTCTCCGAAGTGCCCTGCGCGGAACTCACCCCCTTCACCCAGCATCGCGTGTCGCTCGCGCGCGCGCTGGTCAACGAGCCGTCCGCGCTGCTCGTCGAGGGCCTGGACTCCGCGCTGGCCGGTGAGGAACTGCGCGCTTTTTCGGGTTTGCTCCGGCTCGCGGCCAGCCGTTTCGGCATCGCCGTGATCGCGACGGCGTCGCCCCGTTTCGTTGTTGAATGCGGCGATCGGGTGCTCAACGTGGCCGAGGGAGTCGCGGCGTCGAAGGAAAAGCTCTGGCCGGAAACCGACGCGTGAGCCGTCCGCCCGCCGAGGCGCGGGAAATCACCCGCGCCAGCAAATCCAACCTCGCTCTCGCTTTCGTCGCGCTGCCGCCGGATCGGCGCGAAGACATCACGATTTTCTACGCCTGGTGCCGTGTGATCGACGACATCGGCGACGAGCCTGGTCGCACCGTTGCCGAACGTCAGGCCGCGCTCGATCTGTGGAAGGAAGCGCTGCGCGGCCCCGTGAACGCCGAGCCGTCGCTCGCGCTCGCGGTCCGCGGCATCATCGCGCGGCACCACCTCGCGCTGGAGCATTTCCTCGAGATCATCGCCGGCGTGGAGATGGATCTCGCGGGCGCGAGCTACGCGACGTGGGAAGACCTGCGGCTCTATTGCTACCGCGTCGCGAGCGCGGTCGGTTTGATCAGCATCGCGATCTTCGGCTGCCGCGAACCGGCTTCGCGCGATTACGCAATCAGCCTCGGCCTCGCGTTGCAGGTGACCAACATCCTGCGCGACGTCGGCGAAGACTGGCGCAACGGCGGACGCGTCTATCTGCCGCGCGAAGACCTCGCGCGTTTCGGCTACACGATGGAGGATCTCGCCGCGGGGCGGTGCAATGATTCGTTCCTTGCGCTGATGCGGTTTGAAGCGGCGCGCGCGCGTACTTTCTACGCCGAGGCGGTGGCGGCGAGGCCGCCCGGTGATCGCCGCGCGCTCGTCGCCGCGGAGATCATGCGCGTCGTTTACAGCCGGCTGCTTTCGCGGATTGAACGCGATGGATTCCAAGTCTTCCACCAGCGATATCGGCTGAGCCGGCTGGAGAAAATGGCCATCGTCGCGGGCGGCTTGATACGCGCGAAGTTTCTGTGAACAACCATCGCTTCCTTTCCGTCTGATTCCCACTTTTACCCTCTCGCTCATGAAATCCCGCCTTCCCCTCGTGTCCCTCTCCCTCGTCATCGCGGTCGCCGTCGGCGGCTGCGAATCCAGCGGCGACAACGCGCTCGCCGGGGCAGCGGCGGGCGCGGCCATCGGCGGATTGCTCCACGGAAGCGGGCGGGATGCACTGCACGGCGCGGCCATCGGCGCGGGCGCCGGCTACCTGATCGGCAAGATCGTGAAACACGAACGCCACGAACGCGAACGTCGCTACTATCGCGACGGCGAATACGTCGAGGGCGGCTACT
>JBAVML010000207.1:0-4394 GCA_049690035.1 Chthoniobacteraceae bacterium | reverse complement strand
ATGCCTTTGGATTCGAGATACTTCACGCGGCGCGCCGTGTCGTCGTAGAGGGAATTGCCGCCGTCGATGATGATGTCGCCGGCTTCGAGGTACGGCAGCAGGTGCTCGATGAATTCGTCCACCGCGGCGCCCGCCTTGACCATGAGCATCACCCGGCGCGGACGCTTGAGCAGCTTGACCATCTCCTCGATGGAATGCGCGCCGATGACCTTCGAGCCCTTGGCCGCGTCAGCGAGGAATTCATCCACCTTCGAGGTGGTGCGGTTGTAAGCGACGACGGTAAACCCGTGGTCGTTCATGTTCATGATCAGATTCTGGCCCATGACGGCCAGGCCAATGACGGCAATGTCTGCGGTAGGTTCCATAGTGGTGGTTTGGTGAATGAAAAGGGACGCGGAGGATACAAGGCCGCGCAGGTGGGGCGAGAAGATTTTGGCCCGTAAACGCGGCACTCCGCGACGGCGCCCACGATCCCACGGAGTCACGGCAACCCGCGAAAATTAAAGCAGACTCGCCTTTCCCGACAATCTCCGTCGCGCCGACTACGCCTCGTCGCCCAAGGCCTCTTCCGCCGCCTCTCGCCAATCTTCCAGGCGGGCTTCGAGATCCAATTCGGAGAGGTACTCGGTATCGATGGCCAGATCCGCCGCATTCGCCTCCAGCCCGCGAATTTGCCGCTCCAGCGCGCTGGCCACGTGCACGGTGGTCAGGGGGCTGAAAGTTTTCACTGCGCTCTCCAGCGGATTGTGGTGAAAGGCGACGGCTTCGACGATCGTGATCGGAAGTCCCCACAAGCCGAGCAGGTAGGCGCCCACTTGCGCATGGGTCACGCCGAAAATCTCGCGCTCTGCTTCCACGAGAGCGATTTTTTGGTCTGCGCCCAGCTTGACTGCCTGGTCGTAGAGATCCGGAAGGCTGGCGGCGAGCATCACCTTGCCGATGTCGTGCAGCATGCCGGCGACATAGGCTTCATCGGTGAAAGCACGATCCGCTTTCTGCAGGCGCGCGATCTTCTGGGCGACGAGTCCTGTGGACATGCTGTGCTTCCAAACGGTCTCGATGGAGAAATTCTTGAGGTGTACCTGATCGAAGCACGAAAAAACGTGCAGCGAGAGAACCAGCGAGCGGACGCGGCCTACGCCGAGGAATTGCACCGCTTCGACTGGATTCGAGATTCGGCGGGCGATGCCGAAGAAGGCCGAATTTACGAGCTGGAGGATCTTCGCCGTCATGCTGGGATCGCGGCCGATGATATCCCCGATCTGTTCGAGTGAGGTATCGGGCGAACCAAGCGCTTCCATGATCTGGAAGTAAAGCGACGGCAGGCTCGGCAGGCTGCGGAGCTGCGCGACGAGACTCTTGAGCCGTTCGTCGAGCAGCCAGGAGTCGAGCGAGCAAACGCGCGAAATCGTGCCGCGCAGGATCTGCAACTCAAACGGCTTGGCGATGAACTGGTGTGTGGCGCCGAGACATTGAGCGATCTGCTCGGAGTCCGCGTAGCCGGACATGATGAGCCGGGAGGTTCTCGGGTACCGCTTCATCACCTCCTGGACGAGTTCCGCGCCGCTCATGCCGGGCATGCGCATATCTGAGACCAGGACATCCATCGGCGTCACGTCCATCAGCGCGAGGGCTTCCTGCCCCCCGGGAGCAAAGCTGATTTCCCACTGATCGCTCTCGTCCTCAAAGACCAGCTTGTAGAGGTCGAGCAACATCGTCTCGTCATCAACGAAGAGGAGGCGTTTCTTGCGATTCGGGATGGCGGTCATGAGCTCCCGTCCTAAAAGCACACGTCGGGCCACGTTTTTCCGCATCCGTGCTTTCATCGCTCAAACCCCCATCTTTTCCGTCGCAAGGGGATGCCGCGGCCTACATCTCGCGCGCCCAATCAGGCCGCTGCTTGAGGTGGTAGAGCATCTCGCCCGCCTTCGGAACATGGAGGATTCCCTCGTCTTCGCGGTCGGCGTAGTCGGCGGGGTTAATCGTTGCGGGGTCGCGATAGCCGACATTCACCTCACGGCACACCGCCTCCGGAATGCCCGTCGCGAGCGTCACTCGCACGCGCAGCTTTTCGACGCCGTTCTCATACGTGCCGATGCCGGCCACGTGTGTGCTGTGGGCAAGCGTGCCCCACGGCACGTGTTTGAATTTGTCCCACTGCTTCGCAAAATAATCGACGCAGTGGTAACCGACGCTGCGGATGTGGTGCCCGTGCGTCACGCTGATCTCGTGGATGTGCGGCGCGTAGATGATCAGCTCGCCGCCATCGGCGATCACCGGCTCGAGCTTGTACATGCACTTGGCGCCCACCCAGAGTTCGTCGTACATCGCCGGCGCGCAGCTCAGGATGGTGTGATACGGGTGGTCCTTGTAAGTGATGTGCAGCTTCCGCGAGAGCTCGCTGGCCTGGTCCCAAGCCCCCTCGGGCGTGCCGATGAAAAGCCCGGCGAGCTGCGCCTTGTCCACCACCATGCACAGGCAGAGCTTCGGCACCGGCACCATGCCGCCGATGTGATCGACGACCTTGCGCACCGGCGTCCACTTGTTGCCGATGATCATCGGGTTCGTCACCACGGCGCCGAGCCAGTGAAAGAAGTTCAGCACTTCGGGGCCGCTCACCCCGGGGAAGAGGTATTTGTTTCCGCCCGAGAAACCGACCACCTCGTGTGGGAAGACCGGGCCCATGATGATGATCTGGTCGTAGTCGAAGAGGCGCGCGTTGACTTTCACCGGCACATCCATCTCGAGCAGTCCGCCAGTCAGCCGGCGGGTGTCATCCTGCGAAAGATCTCCGATGTGCCGCAGCGCCGCGGGGTTGTCCCACTCGTGATTGTAAAAGCGCACGCTGGCGTACTTCGTGCGCCGCTCGTGCATGTCGATGTCGAGCCGCTTGCAGATCGCCTCTTCGCTCATCGCCTGGTGCGTGCCGAGCGCGATCATCACATCCAGAGCGTGGGTCGTGCCCCCGATCTGCTCGAACATCGCCTGAAACAACATCCCGAGCGGACACGTCCTCGTCGCATCCGGCACGATGAGCAGCACCCGCTTGTCCCTGTAATCCTTGGCCGGACAAGCCTGCGCGATCAGAGCGCGGACTTGGTCACGATCGAGAAAGGTTCCGTCGGGAGCGATGTGGGAGAGCGTCGGGGACATGCGCGAAAGTTAGCCTGCCCTCGCGTGAGAGAACACCCAGAAATCGCGCAGCGCGCTCGGGAACGCGTCGTCTCCCGCGCAAGAAATAGGATCTTTAGGACGGGCGAGTGAATTCAATAATCCAAAACGAAGGTTCCTACATCCCCTCCTGCCGCTTCGTCGCCGGAGTAGGAGAAGGCGCGGCGCGGTCGTCGATTCCCGGGCTCGCACCGCGAGCGAGGGCTCAGGGCTCCGCGGCGAGAGGAAAGTTCGCCGCGAGTCGCGCCGGCTTCCAGCGGGCGTAATTCAGATCGTCTGGCTCAGGTAGCCGCCGTCCACGCGGATATCTGTCCCGGTGACAAAGCTGCTCGCGCCGTGCGCGGCGAGGAAGATGCACGCGCCGATCAGCTCATGCGATTCGCCGAAGCGGTTCATCGGCGTGTGCCCCCAGATTGCCTTCGTTCGCAGGGTCGGCGTGCCGTCGTCGTTGAAGAGCAGCTTGCGATTTTGCTCCGCCGGAAAAAAGCCGGGCGTGATCGTGTTCACCCGCACGCCCTTCGGTGCCCATTCGCGGGCGAGGAATTGCGAAAGCGAAAGCACCGCCGCCTTGCTCGCGCTGTAGGCCACCACTCGCGAGAGCGGCAAGTGCGCCGAAACGCTGGCGATATTGATGATCGACCCGCGCCCCCGCTCACCCATCGCGGGACCGAATTCCTGGCACGGCAGCACCACCCCACCGACGAGGTTGAGATCGAAGTTCGCCCGCCAGTCGTCGAGCGCGATCGATTCGAAAGCCCGCTCCGCCGTGACGGTCACCTTCGGGTCGTTGCCGCCCGCGCCATTCACCAGCACGGTCGGCTCGCCAAGTTCTGCCGCGATGGCCTGGTGCGCTGCGGCCACCGAGCTGCGGTCCATCGCGTCCGCCGTGAAGAAAGCCGCGACACCACCTGCGTCGCGGATGGCCTGCACGCGCGCCTCGCCACGCTCCCGGTTGCGGCCGACGACGGCCACCTTCGCACCAGCGGCTGCCAGGCCATCGGCCAGCGCGCCGCCAAGGACACCAGTGGCGCCGATAACCACGGCGACTTCATTTGAGAGGGAGAAAAGTTCGGAGCTCATAGAGGTAAAGGGCTGCTGAGCACAGCGCAGCCCGCGCGGCTTGGCAAGTCCTCGGAAGGCCACGCATCGGCCGGGTAAAAAGCATGGGGCGGGCGGGAGCGCGTCTTTCCGTTCAACGCCAGAGTGCAGCCACCAGAAACCAC
>JBAVML010000206.1:0-3915 GCA_049690035.1 Chthoniobacteraceae bacterium | reverse complement strand
CCCGGAAGACCCCAGGCCGACGATCGCGGTAATCGTCCAGGCGGCGATGGTGAGGATCAATTCGAGCGGCAGGCTCATCGAGGCGGTCGCCGCCGGGACGCCCACTTTCCTGGCCTCGTGAACGCGGGAGTAAAACCCCCAGACGCTGCCCGGCAGCCAGCGCATGGTCTCCGAGACCAGCCAGATGCGCGCGCCGCGGGCGACGGGGAGCGGAAAGCGCAAGGCGCCGAGCACGAGCGGCCAGCCGCAGGCATTGGCGACGCGGTAGGCCAGGCACACGATAAAGGCGATGCCGATCCAACTCGCATCCAGGTGCGTCGCGATGCGGGCAACCGCGGGCCAGTTTTGGCGCAGTGCGCTCCCAATCGCGATGATGATGGCTGCGGCGACGAGGAGCTTCGCGCCGGAGATCACGGTGCGCCGGGTCGTCATCGGTCGGTCGTCAGGCGGCACACGCGGCGCCTTTCATCTCGGGTGAAGGCATCGCGTCCGGTTCCCTGGTGGCGCGGTAGTAGAGTTCCTCGGTCTCATCGGTGATCCGCGACCAGTCGAAATGGCGTTCAGCAAATTTCCGCCCCGCCTTGCCGAGCCGCCGGGCGAGCGCCGGATCGTCGAGCACGCGGAGGATCGCTGCGGCGAGTGCGGGCTCATCTTTCTCCGGCACGAGCAGGCCCGTCTCTTCATGCTCGATGACATCGACGATGCCGCCGACGGCCGAGGCGACGACGGGGCGTTCATTCATCAATGCCTCGATGAGCACCACGCCGAGCCCCTCGGTGTCGCCCTTGTCATCGAAGATTGCGGGGTGAACGTAGAGGTCGCAGGTGCGGTAGAGTTCGCTCAGGGTCTCGTTGCTGACGAAGCCTAGAAAACTCACCGTGGATTGCAGACCGAGCTGGCGGGTGAGCGTTTCCAATTCCTCGCGGCGGTCGCCGTTGCCGGTGATCAGCAACTTGACGGGTCGATGTTTGAGCACCTCGGGAAGGGTGCGGATCAAATACGGCAGACCCTTGCGCTGGATAAGACGGCCGCTGAAGAGAATGGTCGCGGGCCCGGCCGCGGATTTCTCGTCGGGACCCGAGGGTTCGATGCTGGTCGTCGCGCCGTAGGGGACGACGGTCGGCGTCCGTCCGCAGACGGCTTTGATTTCCGCGGCGGTGTGCGAGCTGTTGCAGCCGAGCACGTTGGCCTTCTGCAAGACCCAGCTCAGGACGTTGCGAATCCACTTCTTCTTTCGCCCCAACGCCAGTTCCGCGCCGTGACAGGTCGCAACGACCTTCGTTCCGAAGAGCGCGGGGATGACCGCAAACAGCCCGTGCGGGAAGGGCCAGTGAACGTGGATCACATCGAAGCGTTCGCGGGCGTTCCACAGGGCGACGCGGATGATGCCCATGAGGATGTAAGGAACGGCGAGCAGGTTGTAGAGCGGGTTGTGCAGCTTGTTCGGCGCGCCCTGGTCGTGGGTGAGATTCTCGAATCGCTTTGGCGCGTAGCGAAAGCGGAGCACGCGCACGCCGTCGATCGTGTGGTGCTTCAGGCCGCGGAACGACGGCACCGCCACGGTGACGTCGTGGCCGCGCTCGGCGATCAAGTTCACCGACTTTCGCAGCCACGGGACTTCGTGATCGTCGTGGTGTCGCGGATACGTGGAACCGATGACGCAGATCTTGAGCTTGCGTTTTTCCGAGGAGGTAACGGGCGTGGTCATGGGGTGCATCCTTGCGTTTCTTGAGTGGGACTAAGCGGTGACGGCGAGATGGTTTTCCGATAGCGCGTGCAACTGCGCGGCCCGGCAGACGCCGCCGACGAGGTGGGCGAGATCGAAGGGCTTTTGCACGTAGTCGAAGGCCCCGAGCTTCATCGCTTTCACCGCGTCGTTGGTCTCGCCGAGCCCGGACATCATGATCACTTTCACGTCTGCGTTGCGGTGCCGGAGCTCCCGGAGGCAATCGATGCCGTCGCGACCGGGCATCTTGAGGTCGAGGACCACGACGGCCGTTTCCGCCGTCATTTTCGCCAGCGCTTCGTCGCCGTTCGCCGCCTGATCCACGCGGAAGCCCGCCTGGGTGAGCTGCGCTTCGAGCACTTCGAGGATATCGGGATCGTCATCGGCGATGAGGACGAGTGGCGGCTCGTCGTTTTCCACGGCGGCTCGGGGCGCGCCGGTTTTCGAGTGGGCCGCCTTCGTCGGAGGATTCGTGGTATTCGCGATCGGCAGTTCACGGTCGTTGGTCGTGCCGCGGTGAATGAGCAATTCCGCGAGGAAACCGCAGGCGAGCAACGGGAGGGAAGCCGCCATGAAGGACGCCCCGATCACCGTCCCGCAAAAATGCAACGCCGCGCCGAGCAGTCCTGCGGCGGACGCGCCGAAGATCGCGGCGCCGATTCCGAGCGATGAGACCGCGGCACCGCCCATGAGGTGCAGCGGACGCTCGCCGTAGTTCTTCAAGAAACACACGGTCTGCAGGTCCATGAATCCGCGCAGAAACCGCTTCACGCCATACTTGCTCTGGCCGTGCAGGCGCGGGTGATGCTGGACCGGGATCTCCGCAGAGCGATAGCCACGGATGCTCGCGAGGCTCGGCACCATGCGGTGCATCTCGCCGTAAAGGACTACGCTCTTCACGACTTCGGCGCGGTAGCATTTGAAGCCGCAATTGTGATCGTGCAGGCGCACCCCGATCATGCGGCTGATCATTTCGTTGAAGACGCGGCTCGGCAGCACCTTGTGCCACGGGTCGTGCCGCTTCCGCTTCCAGCCGCTGACGAGGTCGTAGCCTTCTTCCAGCTTGGCGAGAAAGCGCGAGATCTCTTTCGGATCGTCCTGAAGGTCGGCGTCCATGGTGAAAACGACCCCGCCCGTCGCGGCCTTGAAGCCGGCCGTGAGTGCGTTGGCTTTGCCGATATTCCGCCGGAAACGAATCCCTCGAACGCGGGCGTCCTCGCTGGCCAGGGTTTGAATCTCGCCCCAGCTCCGGTCGGTGCTGCCGTCATCGATGAAGATCATCTCGAACTCTCGGCCGAGCGCTGCGACTTCCGCGGCGACTCGCGAGTAAAGTTCGCGAATGGTGTCTTGCTCGTCTTTGACTGGAATAACGAAGCTGAGTATTTCGGGTGGATTGTTCATCGGGGTAAGGAAGTTCTCGTATTCTGGAAAATTGATTCAGTGCAGCAGTGAGAGCGCAACCGTCGTGCCACCGCCTATTGAAGAAACTATTATCCATAAAAACCATACTCGCTTTAGGGGGAACCCTGAGTTGATCCTGCGGCGACAAATCGCCGGGCACGTCCCGTGTTCCGAAGGAGAAACACGGGTTTTCGGAGATTTCGCCCGATCAGGACACGGTTGTTCCTTTCGAGCGCGCGATCCGCCCTGCCGGTCGGCCGGATGCGGCTCGGCGTCGCTCATTCCCAAGTCTGGGAGTGAACGGGGATCTCGCCGGTCAGCTTACCGCGCCTTCCGCGGCATCGATCATCGCACGGCGTTCGTGCGGGACGGTCCAGCGCCAGCGGTGCTCCGCGTCAAGCGAGTCGATTGGGTCGAAGTAGAGAAACTTGCGCCCTGGCTTCACCCCGGGGCTGGTGAAGACGGAGATGCCACTCGCGCGGTCATAGTGCTCGGGGCTGTGCACGTCGCGCTTGCCGCCGCCGCCCGGCGTGTCGAGCACGAAGCCGGGCGTGTTGAACCCGGCGGTCGTTCCGCGCACATGTTTTTCCAACTGCTGCGCCGTGGCCACGCTGGTGCGCAGATCTTCGACGCCGGGCACCATGTCATGCACATAGACGTAGTAGGGATGCACGTTCACGTAGCTCAGTCGCCGGACGAGCAACTGCATCGTCGCGGGGTCGTCGTTGACGGTGCGCTGGAGGACGGACTGCGAGCGGACATGGATGCCGCGCTCGACGAGGAGGTTC
>JBAVML010000205.1:0-2424 GCA_049690035.1 Chthoniobacteraceae bacterium | reverse complement strand
AGGGGGTGCTGGAGATCGACACGAATACGCAGGAACTTGCACGGACGATCGCTGCCGAGATCCACACCCGCACCGGCCACCACGCGCATCTCATCATCTGCCGGCTCGCGCGCAAAAAACTCGACTGCAACCGCGAGATCGTGGAAGCGGCCGCGGGTCTCCCCGCCGGCGAACGAGCTTGGAATGAATATCATGCCTTCATCGACAAGGCCTGCGCGGCCGCGGTGGCGCAGGCGGGGAAGGGATTTCTCATCGATATCCACGGCCAGGGACACAAGGACCAGCGCATCGAGCTCGGCTATCTTCACCCGATCGAAACCTACGCGCTCACCGACGCCGAACTGAACGCGCCCGGAATCGCCGCCGGCGGAAGCCTGCGCCTCATGGCGAAGCAATCGAAGCTGCCGTATGCGGAGCTGGTGCGCGGTCAGCGCAGCCTCGGCGCACGACTCGAGGCGCAGGGCTACCTGGCGGCGCCCAGCCCGGAGCGACCTGCCCCGGTGCTGCCGTTTTTCATTGGCGGCTACACCGTGGCGCGCCACGCGGGCAAGGGCGCCTCCGTGGCTGGACTGCAGATCGAGGCGAATCTCAAAGGCGTGCGCGACACGGCGGAAGCCCGCGAGAAATTCGCCCGCACGCTGGTGCCGATCCTCCACGATTTTCTTCGCGACGAGTTCGCGCTCGCTCTCGATCGCAGTGCCGACGGACGTTGACCGTCACTCGCGGGTGACGACTTCGTCGAGGTTCAGCAGCACGTTTGCCGTGGTGGTGTAGGCGGCGAGTTCGGCGGGCGCGAACTTCGGGTCGGGCTTCGCATCACCGAAGGCGAGGAGCTTCTGCGCTTCTTCCGGCGACTGCTGGTAGCGAGCGGCGCGTTTGGCGAGCCCGGCGGCGAGCACCTTCAACTCCTCCGGTCGCGCGGCGCGACCCGTGGCGCGGCGAAAGGCCCACGCGATACGCTGCTCCGGCGTGGCGCCGCCCTCAGCGATCATGCGCTGCGCGAGAACGCGCGCGGCTTCGACGTAGGTAACTTCATTCAACAAGGCGAGCGCTTGCAGCGGCGTGTTGGTGCGCGAACGCTTCACGGTGCAAATCTCGCGGGTGGGTGAATCGAAGAGCAGCATCGACGGCGGCGCAGCGGTGCGCTTCCACACGGTGTAGAGCGTGCGGCGGTAGAGGTCGGCGCCGGTGTCGGCTTTGTAGTTGCGCAGGTCGCCATAGACGCTCGTTTCGTCCCACACGGCGGGCGGCATGTAGGGCCGCACGCTCGGTCCGCCGATTTTTTCGGCAAGGAGTCCGCTGACCGCGAGCGCCTGGTCGCGCAAGGCTTCGGCGGGCAGGCGAAAACGCGGGCCGCGCGCGAGGAGACGGTTCTCGGGATCTTTTGCCATCACCTCCGGCGTGACGCGCGAGGACTGGCGATAGGTGGCGCTCATCACGATCTCCTTCTGCATCGCTTTCATGTCCCACTTCAGCCGCACGAACTCGGTGGCGAGCCAGTCGAGCAGCTCGGGATGGCTCGGCCATTCGGACTGCGAGCCGAGGTTCTCGGTGTTCTTGACGAGGCCGATGCCGAAGAGCTTCTCCCACGCGCGGTTCACCCAGACACGCGCGGTGAGCGGATTCTCCGGCGAGACGAGCCACTGCGCGAGGCCGAGTCGATTGACCGGAGCGCCGGCGGGCAGCGGCGGGAGAAAGGCGGGCGTACCGCGCGGCACCTGGTCGCCGGGCTTGTCGTATTCACCGCGCTTCAGGATGAAGGCTGCGCGCGCCTCGGGCAGTTCCTTCATCACCATCGTCGTCGGAATCGTCGCCTTGAAGTCGTCGAGTTTTTTGCGCGCATCCGCGAGCGCGGTGTCGGCACGGGTCGCGGGGTTGTCGGTGTTTTCGCGGTGGAATTTGGCGAGCGCCGCGCGCTGCTGCGGCGTACGTTTTGCGGGATCGAGTGCGAGCGCGGTGCGGATGTCGGCGGGCGTCTCACCACCGTTGAGTTTCACGACCGCGGGCGGCAGCGAGGTGGTGCTCACGCGGAAGCGGCCGATGTTGTGATTGGCGATGCCTTCGTGTTTCAGCCGCACGATAATCGTGGCATCTGGCGGCACGGTGAGTTCGGCGCTGGGAAGAAACATCGCTTTCCGCGGCAGGCGCTTCGCCGGGTCGTTGCCGTCGATCGCCCAGCCCTTGCGCCCGCGCGCCGCTTTGCCGCGCTTCGCATTTTCCTCGACGATGAATTTCACCTCGTAGCCTTTCTGCTCGTAGTCCGCCTCGGCTTTGGTGAAGGCGACGACGAGTTGTTCGGTGAGCGTCGGCGCGGTGATCTCGGCTTCGACGCCGGTGAGGACGAAGTTGCCGTTGGCGTTGCGGCCGAGGCTTTGGTTCGTCAGCGAAGTATCGGGCAGCGCGTCGATGAGCACGCCGCTGAAG
>JBAVML010000204.1:0-1741 GCA_049690035.1 Chthoniobacteraceae bacterium | reverse complement strand
GGCCAGAGCCTGCGCCAGAAGCTCTGCTGGCGCTTCCAGGTGGCCAATGACCCAGCCGTGGGGCGCTTCCTGGTGCGCGATTGCGATTCGGTGGTCCATCAGCGCGAAGTCTTCGCCGTGCAGCAGTGGATCACCTCCGGCTGCTGGTTCCACGTGATGCGCGACTGGTGGACCCACACCGATCCAATCCTGGCCGGCCTATGGGGTGGTATTGGTGGGGTCCTGCCCGATCTCAGCGCATTGCTCAGGGCTTATAGCCCTGCCGCCAAGGAAACCGCCAATGTGGATCAGTGGTTCCTGCGCGATGTGCTCTGGGGTTCCATCCGGCCCCGTGCCCTCATCTGGGCTTCCCCTGGTTCTGTGGACAAGTCGGTAAGGGTCACGCCATGACCACCAGACTGTCCATCGATGACCAACCCCACCAAGACCAGACGCCGGTTCACGGCACAGCAGAAGCAGGAGGCTGTTGGCCTCTGCCTGCAGGAGGGCCTCTCCTGCAACACCGTGGCCCAGCGGTTGGGCCTTCCCTCCAGCAGCCTGGCCCGCTGGGTGCGGCAGTCCCGCATTGATCACGGTCAGGCTGGTTCCAAGGACCAGGGCTTGCTCACCACAGCCGAGCGGGAGGAACTCAACCGGCTGCGGAAGGAGAACCGGGAGCTGAGGAGGGAGAAGGATTTTTTCAGGCTGGCGGCAGCGCACTTTGCCAAAGAGCAGCTGCCGCCGAGAGGTTTCGCCTGATCGATGAGCTCACAGGTCGTCACTCCGTCTCCTGGCTGTGCCGGCAGCTGGGGGTGACCCGCAGTGGCTTCTACGCCTGGCGGCAGCGGCAGGAGGCGCCGGGAAAGCGGGCGGCCGAGAACGCTCTGATCACCGCTGAGATCCAGGCGGTGTTCGAGCAGCACCGGGGCTTCTACGGCTCCCCGCGCGTACACCGTGAACTGGTGGCTGCCGGCCGCAAGGTCGGCCGCCACCGCGTCGCCCGGCTCATGCGACGTGCCCAGCTCAAGGGCAGAACCCGCAAGGCGTTCCGGCCCTGCCGCAAAGGAAGCGGGGCCTGCGGGGTGGCGGAGAACCTGCTGCAGCAGGACTTCCAGCCCCCGGCGCCGAACCGCTGCTGGGCCGGGGATATCACCTACATCCGCACCACCGATGGCTGGCGGTACCTGGCGGTATGGATCGATCTGTTCAGCCGGCGTGTCGTCGGCTGGAAGCTGGAGCAGACCATGGGCGCCTCCATGGTGATCGAGGCCCTCAACCGGGCCCTCGGTCACCGTCGGGTCAAGCCGGAGCAGTTGCTGATCCACACAGACCAGGGCAGCCAATACCGAGCGTCTGACTACCGCCAGCTGCTGGAGGAGCACAAGATCACCTGCAGCATGTCCGCCATGGGCTGCTGCTGGGACAACGCCGTGGTGGAAAGCTTCTTCTCCACCCTCAAACTCGAGCTGGACCTCGATGACGACCGCGAGGTGTTGATTTCACCCCAGCAGCTGCAGCGTGATCTGGCCTTCTGGATCGAGGGTTACTACAACCGCGAGCGCCGCCACTCAACGATCGACTACCTCAGCCCGATCAACTACGAGCAGCAGTTCATTACTGCCCGTACACTCACCCATGTGGAGCCCTGATCAGTGTCCACGAAATCGGGGGAACCCCAGGTGCGTCCTTGCTGAGGCTGACCAGCCAGAGGCTGAGCCGGGCCAGGTTCACCGCGAAGGGGTTCTTGTCGACCCCCTAGAGG
>JBAVML010000203.1:0-17960 GCA_049690035.1 Chthoniobacteraceae bacterium | reverse complement strand
GTCCGCGTGCGGGCGCTGTCGTTCTTGACATTAGTGCAGGCGCCGAGGGCAAACGCGAGCATCAGGCTGAGCAGTCGCTTTCCCGTTCGCGACGAATCGGGGTTTTGAAAGAGTGAAGTCATTTCCGAACCGATGTTGTCGCGAAGCGCGCTGGCTGGCCAAGAAAATGTGCGGCGGCGCCGTCCGCACATTTCCGCTTCATATCGCACCGGCCGTGCATAATCTCTCGCGCCATGCGCGCGATTTTAGCACTCGAAGACGGACGTTATTTTCTCGGTGAATCCTTTGGAGGCACCGGCTCCGCCGTGGGGGAAGCCTGCTTCAACACGTCGATGAGCGGCTACCAGGAAGTGCTCACCGATCCATCCTACCGCGGCCAGATCGTGGCCATGACCGCGCCGCAAATCGGCAACTACGGCGTGAACGACCTCGATAACGAAAGCGCGCAGCCGCACGTGCGCGGCTTCGTCATCGAGGAACTCAGCCCCATCGCGAGCAACTGGCGGTCGCACGAGACGCTCGATGATTACCTCAAGAAATGGAGCATCCCCGGCATCCAAGGCATCGACACTCGCGCGCTGACCAAACACCTGCGCTCGCGTGGCGCGATGCAGAGCTGCCTGACGAGCGAAGACATCACGCCCGAGCAAGCCGTGGAGCGCGCGAAAAAAGCACCGCCGATGGCCGGCTCGGATTTTGTGAAAGAAGTGACGCCGTCCGCCGCCTTCGAGTGGGATCCCGAGGACAAGCTCAGCCGTGCGTGGACGATCGTGAAAGGCGACAAGGCGGAAGTCACGGAGAACGGCGAAGTCTTTGAAACACTGCCGGCGATCAAACATCGCATCGTCGCCTATGATTTCGGGATGAAGACCAACATCTTGCGCCGTTTGCGGCAGGAGGGTTTCAAGGTGCAAGTCGTGCCGGCCACCACCTCCGCCGCCGACGTGCTGGCGATGAAACCCGATGGCGTCTTTCTTTCCAATGGCCCCGGCGATCCCGGGGCGCTCACCTACGTTCACGAGAATCTCCGCGGCCTGATGGGCAAGACGCCGATCTTCGGCATCTGTCTCGGCCACCAGATGCTCGGCTACGCGCTCGGAGGGAAGACCTTCAAGCTCAAGTTCGGCCACCGCGGCGGCAATCAGCCGGTGAAGGATCTGCGCACGGGGAAGGTGACGATCACCTCGCAGAATCACGGCTTTGCGGTAGATCCCGACTCCCTCCCCGCCGACGTCGAAGTGACGCACATCAACCTCAACGACCAAACCGTCGAGGGCCTCGCGCACAAGAGCTTGCCGATCTTCAGTGTCCAGTATCATCCCGAGGCCGCCCCAGGCCCGAATGACGCCAGCTACTTCTTCGGCCAGTTTGCGAAGCTGATCGAGAAATCGCGGTAGCGCGCTCAGCAAATGCGCGACAAGAGGACTGCGACGTTCTAAGATGGACCCTCTCTTCCGCCCGGCGCCATGACATCCCACTGGACGCCCCGCCCGCACCGGGCTATCTCCCCGGCATGTCTGCCGCATCTGCGATCCTCGATCTGCCCGAAGTCCGCGCCCGGGTTTCGCCGCTCACCGTCGCGCAGTACCGGCAGCTCTCCGAGTTCAATGAGCACGGTCGGCGTACCGAACTCATCCGCGGCATCCTCATCGAGAAAATGTCCAAGTCCCCCCTGCATTCCTCCATCGCCCGCCGCTTGTTTCGGCTGCTGCAAAAAAATCTTCCCCCGCACTGCACGCTCCTGCGGGAAGATCCCCTCTCTTTCGCCGATTCCGAGCCGGAGCCCGACCTCGCCATCGTGCGCGGTGATGAGGACGACTTCGCCACGCAGCACCCCAGCACCCCAGCACCGCCGCCCTCGTCATCGAGATCGCCGTCACCTCCGCCGCCGAGGATCGCGCCCTGGCCTCCCTCTATGCCGAGGCGGGCGTGGAGGAATACTGGATCGTCCAGCCCGTCGAGCGCCGGGTGGAAGTGTCGCGCCGCCCGGAGGCGGGCCTCTACCGCGAGCAGACCGTGGTGGAAGGCGGGGCCGTCCTCGCCTGCGGGAGTCTGCCTGCCCTCCGCGTCGCCCTCGCCGAGCTTTTTGCCTGAATGGCCGGCATGACCTCGCTCCCGGCCCGCACTCTGTCGCGCACCGCCCTCCGCTGGAGCCTGCTCGCGGCCTCGGCGCTCACCCTCGACGCCTCGGCCGCGTTGGTGGATTTACGCAATTCGATTGATGGGTATCAGACGGATTATCTAAGGGGGTTTGCGAATCTCACGACGAACGCGCTGGGTGGCTTCTTCGCTTACATACCAATTTCGATCACGCCGCCGGAGGATGTGAAGCTCACAACCTTCCGGGGCATCGGTTGGGGCTACGGTCCCGCCGCTCATCAGTATGTGCCAAACTTTGGAGGTTTTGTCTTTGCCTTGAATGTGTGGAGCAGCCAGGCGGCGGTCATGACCAACCCTGAGATCGGAGACCTCTACCGCATTTCATTGCCTCAAGGCAGCGACCAATATCCCACGTTCACACCCTACGGCATCGGCCCTGCCGCGGATGGCATGGTTAATAATCCAACCTTTGAAATGAAGATTGATGACCTTGCTTCCTTGAATCTCAACCTGGAGGCCAACCATACCTACTACATCGGCGTCTATATTCAGCAAAACCAATCCGAGAGTGATTGGCGCTGGAGTGAATCCAATGAGCAGCAGCCGAGCGACACCGTCATCAGCACGTCCTTTGGCAGTCCGTGGGGGACACGGCTGGCCAGCAGCTTCGGCTCAAACGGCATCGGACTTCCCGCGGCGACTACTGGGCGAATGGCCCTCGCGGTGGTCGCCCAAACGGTGCCGGAGCCCGGCACCGTGGTCACGCTGCTCCTCGGGGCCAGCGCCCTCGGCGCCTGCCGCCGCCGGCGTTCGGAGCCCCGGCAGCAGGGCTGAGCGGGCCGGGAGTGGAGCATGAACCGCCGCCGTCCGGGTTCCGACGGGCAGCGGCGGGGCGCAGAGGGCCGCCGGTGAGGGTGAAACCGCCGCCCGCCGAGGTCCGAGCCCCGACGGTGACAGTGAAAGCCCCGCAGGTGGAGGTCGGAGCCCCGGCGGTGACGCTTTGACCCTCGGCGACGAGGGTTTTTGCCCCGGCGATGGGGCTTTAAGCTCCACGAATTTCAATGGTTTCCGCCGAATGCGCCGTTTTGGCGCTAGGGCGTCGGCGGAGGCGTTGCGGGAGGCGTGGCCGGGGCGGGCGTTTTGGTGAAACGGGAGCCGAGCTGGTCGTGGAGTGCATCCAGGCCGGCGCCGGCGCCGATGGCGCTGAGGAAGCCGTATTGGAAGAGGGCGTATTCCATGACGTCGCTGCCGAGGGCCATTTCGGAGTCCTCGGCTTTTTCCGTGAGCGCGGTCAGGCGGGCGAGGCGCGGGGGGACTTTGTCCACGTTGGCGAGGTCGCCTTCGGCGGCGGTGAGACCGGCGACGGCCCGCGTGGTGAGTTCGCCGACGTTCTGCCGGCCGACGACGAGCGATTGGCGGCAGAAGGCTTCGCTTTTGTCGCCCATTTTGTTGAGGGAGATGCGCTGCTCGGTGGTGAGGTCGAGGAGTTTCGCGCCGAGTTTGGTTTCGAGGACGAGCAGGGCGGCATCGATGGCCGTCCAGTCCGCGTCGCTGATGTCGAGGTCGAGGAGGTTTTGGAGCATGTTCTTGGGGGTTGAGGTTTCCGGCACAAAACCATCCCATCTGAGGCCGGAATCCCAGCGATGTCCGGCGTCGAAGCGGAGTGGCTCTGGCATGCCTTCGCCGATAGCAAAAAACGGGGCGAGTTGGCAAAGCCATTTTCGCGCGCGCGGCGGCGCGTGGCACCTCGGACGCATGCTGGCTGTAGTCTTGCGTGTCACCGCTATCTACTGCTACCCTCCGCACCATGCCCAAGCTCACTGTATCCCTCCCCGACGGCACCGAAGTAGTCCACGAACTCGTGGAAGAAGTGATCACCATCGGACGCGTCGATGACAACACGATCGAGATCGCCGACGCGTCCGTCTCGAGCCGACATGCGCAGTTGTCGAAAGACGACGCCGACTACGTGCTGCGCGATCTGGGCTCGACCAATGGCACCCGGGTCAACGGCCGCGAAGCCGCGGAGGGTGAGGACTTCAAGCTCGGCGACGGCGACGCCGTGATCTTCGGCAAGGTCTCCGTGCTTTACAGCTCGGAGACTCCCGCGCCCTCGCGGCCGATGCCGGTGGAGGAAACCGTCGCCTCGATTCCCGCCGCGGCGAGCGTTCGCCCCGCGGATTTCTCGAACGCCTCTCCGTTCCAAACCAAGAAGAAGGGGCGCGACTCCGTCGGTCTCGCACTCATTGTCCTGGCGATCGTCGCACTGCTCGGGGCGGGTGTCGTCGTGGGATTGATCTATAAAATGCAGCCGCCGCTGTAGGGCGTCACCTTGGACGGACGCTGCAACGCCGTCTGCCTGCGTCGGCCATTCGGAGAAGTGCTCGCCCTGAGCGAAGCCGCGCCCTGGCCGGAATTGCCAGCGTTCGAGCTCCGCGAGACGGTCACGGCTCTGGCACCGCAGCAACGCACGCGGGTCCGGCTCGGCTGGACGCCGGACGAGCTGCGCGTCCTCTTTCATTGCGAGGACACGCGGACGTGGGCGACAATGACGGAGCGGGACGCGCCGCTCTACGAGGAGGAAGTGGTGGAAGTGTTCCTGGATCCCGTCGGCGATCTCGCCAATTACTTCGAGATCGAGGTGAACCCGCTCAATGCGGTGCTCGACCTCGTGGCGCGACGCAACCGGAGCGGCTACACGCGGGAATTTGCCTGGCGGTGCGAAGATCTCCGCACGGCTGCGCGCACCACGCCGTCCGGCTGGAGTGCGGAGCTCGCGATTCCATTTCGCAGCCTGCTCGCCGCACCGCCGCGACCGATGGCGCGATGGAGCGCAAACTTTTGCCGCATCGACCGTCCCGTGGATCAGCCGCGCGAATTGAGCGCCTGGTCGCCGACCAGGCTTGGGACGTTTCACGCGCCGGAGCGTTTCGGCGTGATCGAATTTCGCGAGTAAAGCGCAGCCGAAGATTCGCTTCGCGACCTACGCTTCCAGTTCGTTGTGGATCTCGATGAACTGCAAGAGGTCGCGCCGGGTCACGATGCCGACGAGTTTTCCCTCTTCCACGACCGCGAGACGTCCAGTGCCGGGCGTGAGCAACTCCCGCATGGCGCGGGCGGCAGGCCGGCGCGCTTCGATGCTGAGCGCGCTGGCGCCGCCATTGGCGACCACGTCGCCTGCCGTGGTGTAAGGCCACTGCTCGCGCGGCACGTCCTTGAGCGAGGCCAGCTTCAGCAAGCCGCGGAATTCCCCCTCGACCGTACAGACCGGGAAGACGACGTGATGATTACTGAGGAAGAACTCATCAACCGCGCGACTCAGAGGCAGGTGATCGGGAATCGACACCGGCGTCCGCGTCATGAGATCGCTGACGGTGAGGCCCACGAGCACGGAGCGTTCGACCGCGTTGTCGTAGCCGCGCTCGGCCGCGTGCTTGAGGAACATCCCGATCAGCACAAAAACGAATGCATTCCAAGCGTGCGGCGGCGTGATCAGCAGCCAGACACCGAAGGCGATGAGCAGCCACGAGAAGCCGATGCCGATGCGCGAAGTGATGTAGGTGGCGCGGCGCAGTTTGCCCGACCGCGCCCACAGCAAAGCGCGCAGCACGCGACCGCCATCGAGCGGATAGCCGGGGATCATATTGAAGATCACGAGACTCGCATTGGTGATCGCCAGCCATTGGCAGACCTTGTCGAACCCATCCACCTTCCACCTGGCGAGCATCCACGCGCAGCCGGCGTAGAAGGCGACCAGAATCACGCTGACGACCGGCCCACCGAGCGCGATTTTCAGTTCCGATTTTGCATCATCCGGCTCCCGCGAAATCTCCGCGAGCCCGCCGATAAAGAGCAACGTAATGCGCGGCACCGGAATCCCGCATCGCTGGCTGACGACGCTGTGCCCCAGCTCGTGGAGCAGGATGCTGGTAAAAAAAAGCGACGCGGCGACGCCACCAAGCAGCCCATAAAACATGGTGGAGTGACCGGGCACTTCGCTCGGAAAAACCTCGACCGCGAGCGAGTAGGTGACCAGCGCGGCGATGAAAAACCACGAGTAGTCGAGATGCAGATCGATTCCACAGAAACGCCCGATGAAGAGCCCGCGTCCCCCGCGGCGTGAGCTCCACGGCATGCTCACTGTGAACCGCCGTCGATCGGCGTCCAGACATAGACTTCCGCGTGGCCCGCCTGTGCAGCCGGCACAAGGAGGGAAATCTCAGGCTGGAAAATCGGCCCGCCGGCGACGAGTTGCGCGCGGAGCAATTCATCCGTGAGCGGTGGCTCGCTGACGAAGAAACGCACCATCCGGCTCAGCGGACCGACGGCATTGGCGGTGAAAGTTTCACCCAGAATAGCACCGGTGGCGTTCAGCGTGAGCGAAGGATCGCGCGGCGCACCCACGCGGAAATCGAACAAGGCTTCATTGATCGTGACCGGCGTCTGGCCGATTCGCGCCGGCGCGCCGGAAACCCGGGCCGTTCCGACGAGCACGGGATCATTCGCATTCCCCGTCAGCCGCAAGTCGGCGCCAAATGTGGCCGCCGTTTTCCCCAACAGTAGCGGCGCCGCCGAGCGACAGGCGATGTCGAAACGCCAGGTGTTCCACGGCCCCGACGGAAAATCGAGAGCGGCCGGGAGACTGATGGCTGCGCTCCCCAGCAGGAGAGGCGCGAGGTCGGGCTCGGGGGCGCTGCCCATGGAAATGAGCCTGGCCTCACCCGTGACCACGGGCGAGGTGGACGGCCCATCGATCCCGAGCGCGAGGGCCGCACCGAGACGCACGCCGATCGCGGCAGGGAAGATCACCATTTCGCTCCGCTCGCTCGTCAGTGTGAGCTTCAGGAGCGGATCGCGGAGGTTGGTAAAATCAACGTCGCCAGCGAGCTGAAAGTCGCCCCCCGAATGCCGTCCGGAGAACTTCGCCACCGTCATCTTCTGTCCGTCGATCACCGCCTCGGCCGTGATATCGCTGAGCAGTTCGCCCGTCCAGCCAGCCGGGATTTTCGCCTTGCTGAGGCTGAAGCGGCCATGACTCGCGATCGCTCCGAGCGCGCCTTCCGCCGTCAGTTCACCGCGCACCGTGCCTTCGATCGGAAAATTCCAGCCGGTGAGCTGCGAGGCCGCGTGGAGGTCGAGGTCGCTGGCCTTGATCTGCACCTTCGAAACGGTGGCATCGTTGAGCAGCGTGGCGAGATTGGTATTCGGCCAGGCCTGCCACACGTCGAGCGGCAGGAGCGCATCGCCTTCCAGTTGGAGAGTGGGCCCATGCAGAAAGCGGATATTTTGGACACTCAGCGCCTTGTTTCCGACCGAGACGTTCGCGGTGAAGGACGAGGCGTCATCGGAGAGCGCGAAGTTGCTGAAGAGAACGGCGCCCGGCTGGTAGGTGCCCTCGAAGTCGGCATTGATCGGATGGAGCAACGCGCTGCTCGCGCCGAGCGAGCGCAGCTTGCGCAGCCGCGCCATGAATTTCGCGGTATGGCCTTTCGCCGAGCCCTCGCCGGTCCAATCGATCACCGCGCCGCCGGCGAGCGGCTCCGGGACGATTGGTTTTTGCAGCAGCGCCGAGTATCGGCCGAGGTCGTCGATCGAGGCCCGCAGTTCACCCCAGTATTGTTTGTCACCGAGGATATTCACCACGCCACGTCCGCGCACGTAGTCGCCATCGTTGAAGATCGAGAGATTCGCGAGCTGGAGTTCGTTGCCGTTGAGCTTGAGCGTCGCGTGCAGTTCCTCGACCGGCGCGTTTCGCCAGGTGAGGTGCGAGCCGCTCACGATGATCTGCCCGTTGAATTGCTGATTCTTTCCGCGCACGGAACCGTCGATCGTCCCCTTCCCCGCCACGTATTTGAACTCCGGGAGCATGAGCGCCGAAAGCTCCGTGAGGTTTTCGATCTTCGCATTCACATCGAAAGCAAACTCGCTCTGCCACCACTCCTGCTTCACCGCCGGCAGCTCGAAGTCGCCGCGGAGATTCAGGAAATTGTGCCCTTGATGCAGCGTCAGCTCGGGGATCTGCACGCGGCCCTCGAGCAGGCTGGCGCCGAGCACCAGCGAGTCCCACTGCCGCGACTCCCATTGAAAATTCGTCGCCTCGATGCGCAGCGACGCCGTCGATTTGGAAGGGCTCTGCGGCGATCCACGAAAGGTAAATTTCCCTTCCTTGATCGTCCCGCCGGCAGCGTCCGATTGACCGAGGAACGCGGCCAGCGGGCCGATCGCGATCTGCGAGAAAGTACCGGTCGCTTCGAAGGCCAGCTGCCGATCCCGCGGCAGCGTCTGCGTCTCGATGCGAATCCCGCCGCCGAACGCCGCCACCTGCAATTCCAGGTTCAACCGACCGCGGACAATCTCCGCGAGTTCCACCGAGAGGCTCTGGACGGTCACCCCCGGCTCCAGCGTCACCGCCGCCAGTTCGGTCCGGGCGTTGTCGAGCTTCGTGGTTCCACGGACGTTGCGGAAGGTGCGGTTGAGCCACGGCTGTTTGATTACGACTTGGCCGACCAGCACTTCACCGGGCGCCACCTCGCTGATCGTGAAGCGCGCATTTTGCAGCCGGACAAAATCCCCGTCGCTTTCGAAAATAAAATCCGCGTTGCGCCCCTCGATGCGCTCCGGCCCCGGCAACCAGCGACCCTGCGGACGCGGCAGCACGAAGCGATGCGGCGAAGCCAGCGCAGGCGCGTCGATCGGCAATTGCACCTTCCCCGTGAGTCCGTCGAACGTCAGTGACCGAAACCAGGGCGCCGACCCGCGGGCGAAGAGGGCGCGCCACGACAGATCTGCTTCGATTTCCTTGATCTCCAGTCGCGTGACGGGGCCGTTTTCGCTCTCATACATCCACACCGAGTCGAGCACCCGCACCCGTTCGAAAAGGCTTCCTTCCACGTCTCCGATCTTTGCGTTCACTCCGCAGCGCCACGCCTCGAACTGCACGAAGTAGCGGACGGCGAAACGAAAACAATTCGGCTCGAACAGCAACCCCACCGTCACGAGCAGCAGCACGAGCGCGATCCGGAAAGTTGGAAACCGCCGCTTCACCGGCTGCTTCCGAAATTCGTAAATCGGAGCGGTGGCGGAAGTTGAAGCTGGAGACGTGGTGCTCAAGGCGGGGTCAGGATCGTAGCGCGATGGCGACAAAAGGAAAGCGCGCGTTGGAGGACGGCTGGCCCCACACCCTATTCAATCGTCGAAGAGGGAAAGCTGCGCGCCCGGCACCCGGAACGACGCACTGGAAAGTTCCGCGGTCGAATTCATCCCGACACTCTCACCCCAGAAGCCTGCCTTCTTTTTCGCCATCAGGAAAAGCGCCTTGATCTGTTCGGCGAGCGGTCCTTCCCCGCGCATGCGGATGCCCCACCGGGCGTCGTAGAGCTTGCCGCCGCGCAGTTCGCGAATGCGACCGAGCACCTTGTCCTTCTGGCCCGGCGCGTGCCGGTCGAGCCAGTCTTCAAAGATCGGCGCAACCGCGTGAGGCAGGCGCAGGACCGTGTAACTCGCGCCGATCGCGCCTGCTTCCGCCGCAGCGGCGAGCAGCGCCGGCATCTCATGGTCGGTGAGGCCCGGAATGATCGGCGCCATCAGCACCCGCACTGGCACGCCCGCCGCGCTCAGCTCCCGCACCGCAGCCAGCCGACGCCCCGGCGTGGAGGCGCGTGGCTCGAGGATCTTCGCGAGGTCGCCGTCGAGCGTCGTGATGGAGATCGCCACGCTGGCCGCGTGGTGCCGCGCGAGTTCCGCGAGAAGATCGCGATCCCGGGTGACCAGATGATTCTTGGTAATGATCGCCACGGGATTCCGAAACTCGGCGAGCACCGCGAGACAAGCGCGCGTCAGGCCCAGGCGGCGCTCGATGGGCTGATAGACATCGGTCACCCCGCTCATCGCGATCGGCTGGGGCTCCCATTTTTTCCGCGATAGCGCCTCCCGCAGAAGCTCCGCCGCACGCAGTTTCACCATGATCTTCGACTCAAAATCCAGGCCCGCCGAGAAGCCGAGGTATTCGTGATATGGCCGTGCGAAACAGTAGGCGCAACCGTGTTCACAGCCGCGATACGGGCTCACTCCCGCGCGGAAAGGAATGTCCGGCGAGTCGTTGAACGCGATGATCGACTGCGAATCGTCGCGAAAGAACTGCGTGCGGAGCGGCAGCGGTTGCCCGTCGTCATCGAGCAGTGCATCGGGCTCCAGCTCCACGCGCTGGGCTTCGAAGCGGTTCGCGGGATTCGACCCCGCGCCGCGCCCGGCGGGAGTCGGCGGCCGTGATTCGCGCGGTGTGTTCATGAGAACACTGTGGACCGCGCGGCGCCGGACTCAATGACGATTTCCGCGGACGGTCAGTGACCGAAGTAAGCCGGCTCATTTCCCGGCTTCCATTTGATGTTGCAGCCGATGCTCGGACGCTGATCCGAACTGGGCGATTGACCGCTGAGGACCGCGTCGATCGCTGCGCGAAGATCAGCTCCATCCGGCGCGCCGACCCGCGGCCGGGTGCGGTCGAGCTGGCCGCGGTAGGCTAGCCGCCGATCCTGGTCGAAGAGGAAGAAGTCCGGGGTGCAGGCGGCGGTGTAGGCGCGGGCGACGCTCTGCGCTTGGTCAAAGAGGATCGGGAAACTGAACCCCTGCGCCCTGGCAAACGCGGCAGTGGGCACGGGCGCATCCTGCGGGTAGTTCGCGATGTCGTTGGCCGTGATGGCGACAATGGCCAGGCTGCGGCCGGCGTAGTCGCGACCGATCCGCGCGAGCTCTGGAGCGACGTGGATGACGTACGGACAATGAGCGCAGAGGAAGATGACGAGCAGCGCTTCATTACTCGCGAAATCAGACAGCGCGAAAGGGCGTCCGGTCGCGACGTCGGGCAGCGAAAAATCCGGCGCGGCGGTGCCGAGTGCGAGCATCGTGGAATTGGTGGCGGACATGGTGGAAACGTAAGCGCCTTCAACCCACGCCCGCAACGGCAATGGCGCCTACCAACGGGCGAGCTGGCGCGGGAACAGGCAGCGGTCGCAATCGGAAGCGTCGCGCATGCAGAAGTCCTCGTAAATTTGCAGCAAGCCCTGCTGCATTGCCGCGCTGCGAAGCAAGCTGCGACCCATCTCGCCGGAACCGAAAAGCCGGAGCGCAGCGACCTCGACGCGGCGATTGGTGAGCGGCGCGGCGAGATTCTTGAAGCCGATCCAGCTCGCCTCGCTCGTGATGAGCGCGAGTGGAAAGAAGACATTCGCGAGCATGTCCGTGACGCGCGCGTCGCCGACCAGGGCCATGCGCTTCGCCGCACTCTTCGAACTCACGGTGTAGTGGAAATCCCAATAGTCGTCGGTCAGCCCGGCAAAGAACTCGCGGATCGCGCCGGGCTCGCCGCGTTTCGCCAGCGCGCGGACTTTCGGCCAAAACGCGACGATCCGGGCGAGGGCGGCGAGTCGGCGCTGGGGATGATTCGCGGGACGCTGGCCGGCGAAGTTCCACACCTCCGGCGCCAGAGTCAGCCGCTCCAATTCTCCGCGCTGCGGCCACCACTTCTCCCACAGGCCGCGGAGGTAGCCGCGCGTCGGCGAATCGAACGCGCCGAGATCGGTCGCGGGCAGGAAGCCGCTCACGCCGAAGAGCAGCGCATCGGCGTCGTGCCGTCGCAGCAGTTTCAGCGGCAGTCGCTGAGCGAGGAGGGTGAAGGGCAGCTTGTTGTTGCGATAGCCGAGCGTCGCGGCGAGTGCCTGGTAGAGCGCCTCGTCCTGGCCATGGAGCTCCCCGAGCCGGGCGAGCGCCGCCGATTTCCGCCGCAGGCGAAACTGCGCCGCACCAAGCAACACCTCGCGCACCTTTTCTTCCGCCAGGCCGCGCAGGGGGCCGGCGCAATGGCCCTCCTTGGCCGCGGGCTGCGGATTCACCACCGCTCCATCGAGCCGCGCGAGGTCGAGCCGCACCTGCGGCACGTTCCGGTTGCGGGCGGTGCGGGTGAAATTCTCTCCAGAGCCCGTCTGGGTGAAGACGTGCAGCACCACCGCGTCATAGGCGGGATTGGTCGCGTGGCCGTGACGTTCCCAGTCGCGCACGTCGGGATCCAATTCGATGCAGCCGCGCTGGGGATCTCCGCCATTCAGCGAAATCGCGGCTTCGGCAAAATCCGGTCCCGCCTCGCGATTCCACACACCGAACTGCACCACCCGCACCGCATCTCCCCCGATGGTGGTGAACTCGCGGCCGAAGTCACCGGCAAACCAGTGCGCCTGCAGCTCCAGCTCTGTGAATTCCCGAGACGGGTGAAGCAGCGGCTCCTCGCGCAGAGCGGCAGGCACCAGCGAAGCATATCGCGCCTCCTGCTCCATCGCTCATCGAGGCACGCCGAGCGGGCGCGGAGTCGCGAGGGGACGCGGCGTGGCGAGCGGTCGCGGCGTGGCCAGCTGCAGCGGCATTGGCGTGGCCAGCGTGGGGTCGAAGGACCGCAACATCGGGGCGGCGGAAGCTTGTGGATTCATCGCGATCGTCTTCCGCGTCAGCGCCAGCGCTTCCTGCTCGCGCCCCAGCGCGCGGAGCTGGACGATCTCGTGGATCGCCACCCGCGCCGAGTCCTCGGACTGATAGTAGTACTGCCGCGCTTGTTGAAACGCCTCGATCGCCGCCGTGCTTTTTGTCGCCGCCAGCTCCAGCAAGCCGAGCCCCTCGAAGATCACTCCACTGCGCAGCTTTTTTCCCGAGGCCTTCAACGCCGCCGCGCCCGCCGCCGGGCTTTCTGTGAACCACAGGCTGGCTCCTTTGCGATACTCCGCCCATTCGCCCGAGGCAGGCTTAAGTTCTCCGGTCCCCGCCCCTGCAAAGGGTCGGTAGAGCGGGTCGCCGACGAAGGTCGTCATCCACGAAAGCACTCGCTCGGACATGTACGCCGCCTCGGCGAAAGTAAGCCCCGCGCAGAGCCGATCGTGGAAGATGTCGAGATGCGGCGTGAGGGTGAGGTAGGGCTCATAGACGTTGCCCATCGTGGCCGCTGCGCCCGAGTAGAGCAGCGGGGCGACCCAGTTCTTCTGCGGGTCGCGCACCGTCGAGGCACTGTAGGAATGGATGTGAACCGCGACCGCGCCGCGGGCGAAGCGGAAATTTGGCCGAAGAAAAGGTCCGGCCACCGTCTCCGTGTACCAACCGTAATAAATGGCCGCCTGCCGCATCGGGTAGCTCTGCGGAAAGATCTCCGGACCATTGTCCAGGATCACCGGCATCCCCTTGCGCCGCGCGGTGCCCGCGGCGGCGAGCAGCCAGTCGTCGCCCTCGCGATAAGGTCCCGGATCGATCCCGCGGGCGTCGATATACGCGAAGCCGGCGAGCCCCTCACGTTCGGTGGCGATGCCGTCGGTGATCATTCGCCGCACCGTCCCGTCCGAAGGTCCATCGAGCCGGCAGACAAGCATGATGTCCGGCCGGCGCGCATCGAGGATGGGGGTGTAGCTGCGAAAATATGGGTTGTTCAACGCCCCGGAGATGACGCGGGAATGGGCGCCCAGCGTCGCCAACTCGGAGTCCACCGCCGCATCATTGCGCGAGCCGATCGGCGAATCGGCCACGGGCTTGTCGCCCAAATAGCCGGTGACCCCGGTAATCTTCAACGGGATTCCGCGCATCAGCGCGATGAAGCGAATCTTGTTGGACTCGACCGGACCCAGCACGCTGTCTTGCTCGCGCAGCTTCCACCAAAAATTCGCGGTGAAGGCGCGGCGCACCGGTTCGGCAATCGTCCGATCGTAATCCTCGCGGGTGATCTCCTCCGCGAGCGCACACTTCAGGCCGAGCATCCGCTTCTTCGGGATGCCGCGCTGCGCGGCGTAAAAGCGCGCCAGTTCCACCGACTCTGGATCTTTTTCGTTGTAGATGATCAGCGTCGCCTCGGCATTAGGATTGGGCGCGGGCGCCGCCGGGAACGGCTCCTCCGCAGGCGGCTGCGCGGCCAGCCTCGCCACCATCCCCCACCCCAGCAGCAGTGCCACCATCACCTTCGTCGCCAGCGTCGATCGCGCGTTCATGCGTCGATCTTCAAGCCGTCGTAAGCCAGGCGCACGGCGTCGGGCAGCATCGGCTCCGCCGTCGCATGACCCACATCGTGGCACATGTGCGTGAACCACGTCTGCGCCGGACCGACGGCCGCACGAAGGGCGAGAGCTTCGTCGATATTCATGTGGGTCGGGTGGGGGGTGTAGCGGAGAGCATCGACGATAAGATGCCGGACACCCGCGATCCGTTCGATCACCGACGCCGGCACTTCTTTGCAGTCGGTCAAATATGCGGCCAGCCGCTCGCACTTTCGGCTGAAAAGAAACCCGAGCATGTGCGCCCGGCCATGCACGATCGGCAGTGGAGTCACCGTCGTTTCGCCGAGCTGAAATTCTCCCTCGATCAACCGCGGCAACGGCCGCACATAGCCCGGCCAGCGGTTCTGCCCGTTGAAGGCAAAGACAAACACGCGCTGCAGGTCCGCCATCGTCTCCGACGATGCATGAATCGGAATATCGTGCCCGCCGAAACAGAACGGCCGCAGGTCATCGAAGCCCATGATGTGATCGGTATGCGAGTGCGTATAAACAACCGCGTCCACCCGACGCACCCGCTCCCGCAGCGCCTGCGCGCGAAAGTCCGGCCCGGTATCCACCACCCACGCACATTCCGGTGTCTCCACATAGAGCGACGCCCTCGTGCGCTGGTCGCGTGGATCGCTCGACGTGCAGACCAGGCAATCGCACCCGATCATCGGCACCCCCTGCGAGGTCCCGGTGCCGAGAAACGTGATCGTGAGTTCAGACATGCGCGCTGCGGGACGCTAGCAGCGCAGCCGTCGCTTTGAAGCGGGAAATCAAGGATCACGCGGACGGCAGACATATTGGCGCTTGCGTGCAGGGTGCACCGCGGTGTCATAAGATCGTCACATCCATGAGCCTGCCCCAGCCCCGAACGCGTCCCCGCCAAGCCAACCGCACCGTCTCGATCATCGGAACGGGCAGCTACGTGCCGGAGCGGGTGCTGAGCAACGCGGAGATGGAGAAGATGGTGGAAACAACGGACGAGTGGATCACCACGCGAACGGGCATCAAGGAACGGCGGATCGCCGCCGAGGGCGAGAGCACGAGCGACCTCGCGGCCAAAGCGGCGCAGGCGGCGATGGAAAATTCCAGTATTACCGCGGATGAAATCGATCTCATCATCGTCGCGACGGTGACGCCAGATATGGCGTTTCCGAGCACCGCCTGTTTTGTGCAGCAGAAAATCGGTGCGAAGTCCGCGGCGTGTTTCGACGTGAGCGCGGCCTGCGCGGGCTTCCTCTACGCGTTGGAAATCGCGCAGCAATTCATCACTTCACACACCTACGACACGATCCTGGTGATCGGCGCGGAGAAGCTTTCATCCATCGTCGACTGGACCGATCGCAACACCTGCGTGCTCTTCGGCGATGGCGCGGGAGCGGCGATCCTGCGGCATCGCGGCGGCGGCCACGGCGTCATTTCCACCTACATGGCGAGCGACGGCGGCCTGGCCGACATCCTCTACATTCCCGGCGGCGGCTCGCGGACGCCGATCACCAAGGAAAACGCGGACGCGAAGCTGAACTGCATCAAGATGAACGGCAAGGAGACCTACAAACACGCCGTCACTTCCATGATGGACGCGGCCACGCGCGCCCTGGCCGACGCGAACCTCAAGGCGAGCGACCTCGCGTGCATCATCCCGCATCAGGCGAATCTGCGCATCATCGAGGCCATCGCCGGGCGGCTGCACATCCCGATGGAACGTTTCATGGTCAACCTGGACCGCTACGGAAACACCAGCGCCGCGGCCGTGGCCATCGCGCTCGACGAAGCGAACCGCACGGGGCGGATGAAGGTGGGAGATTACGTGCTGCTGGTGGTCTTCGGCGGCGGACTCACCTGGGCGAGTTCGGTGATTCAGTGGTAGCCTCGGGGCATGCTGATCGATACCCACGCGCATCTCGATTTTCCGGATTTCGGGGATGAACTCGATGCCCTCCTCGCCCGCTCTGCCGCAGCCGGCGTAACGCGCGTCATCACGATCGGGACGACGGTGGAAGGAAGTCGGCGAGCGATCGCGATCGCGGAGAAGTATCCGAACGTCTTCGCGACGATCGGCGTGCATCCGTCGAATGCGGACGAGGCGGGAGACGATTGCATCGAGGAATTGCGCGTGCTGGCGGCGCATCCGCGCGTGGTGGCGCTCGGCGAGATGGGGCTGGACTACCACCGTCTGCCCGGCAGCGGGATCCGCGCAGACCTGGCCGCGATCGGCGGCGCAGTGAGCACGGGAGCACCCGGCGACTTCGCCGCCGAAGTGCGCGCGGCCGCGGTGAAGGACGCTCAGGCGATTCTTTTCCAACAGCAGCTCGACCTCGCGGTGGAACTCGGCCTCAACGTCGTGATCCACGAACGCGAGGCGTGGGACGACACCGTCGCGATGCTCGCGCCCTACGCCGGCAACTTGCGCGCGGTCTTCCACTGTTTCGGCAAATCGATCGAGCAGGCGCGCACGCTGATCGAGCAAGGCCACCTCGTTTCCTTTACCGGCATCGTCACCTTCAAGAACGCTCAAGTCGTCCAGGAAACGGCGGCGCAGATCTCCGGCGATGCGTTCATGGTGGAAACCGACTGCCCGTATCTCGCGCCGGTGCCGCATCGCGGAAAGCGCTGCGAGCCGGCCTTTACCCGGATCGTCGCCGAAAAGATCGCCGCCCTCCGTGGGGAGTCGCTCGATGAATTGGCCGCGCGGACGACGAAGACGGCTGAGACGTTCTTCCGCTTCGCGCGCTGAAGGTTCGCCGAACTTTCCCCGCCCGCAATCGCCTCGATCCCGTTACAGTCACCCCGATGCCCGACTCCGACCCTAGAGCCAGCCCGCGTGGATTCATCTTCCAGGATCCCAACGGCACCCGCTGGCCGCGCCTGCGGATCGTGCTGTTTGCGTGGGCGCTCATCGTGGCCGCTGGCGTGGTTTGGTTTTTCCAGGCTCTCCTCGTCCGCCCGGAGGTGCGCATCCCGCAGTCGATCCGCACCCTCAAAGGCCAACTCAAGACCGCCGCTCAGCGCTCCACGCAACCCACGAGCGATCCCAATGCGATGAATTGGCAGCGGTTCTACGAACAATCTCCAGCCTCGCAGGAACGACTCGCGCGCATCCGGGCGCAGTTGAAGAAAGCAAACAAGCCGAAGGGAGAAATTCGCCTCGGCCTGTATGTGGACTGGGATCCGAACAGCTTTGCCTCGCTCGAAGAACACGCGGGGTCGCTCACCCACCTCGCACCGGAGTGGTTTTCGCTGGTGGACACCGACAGCAAATTCCAGATCGATGTCGAGCCGCGGGTCGCGACCTTCGCCGCCTCGCGCGGGCTGACGATCATGCCGATCCTACGCAATCTCTCCGGGAATGACTGGCAGCCGGAAGCCGTCGAAAATCTCGCGAAAGGCCCGGCGGACAAACGCGGGCGTTTCATCGCGGATCTCGTGAATGCGGTCCGCCAGGCGAAAGCGGGCGGGATCGTCATCGACTGGCAGCAACTCGATCCGAACTATCGCGACGACTACTCCGATTTCCTCGGTCAAATCGCGGACGCCCTCCACGCGGTGGATCTCGAGCTGTGGTTCATGGTGACGATGGGCGAGGAGTTCGACATTTTCGATATCGAAGCGCTGGAAACGGTCGCAGATCGTTTCGTCGCCGTGCTGCACGATGAAAACAGCGACACCGACGAGCCGGGACCGATCGCCTCGCAATCCTGGCTCGAAGGCTGGTTGAAAGTAATCGCGGAAAAAAACCGCGCGGGGGAACGTCGCTACGGCGAGCCGGATCAATGGATCGGGCTCCTCGGCGGATACGCC
>JBAVML010000202.1:0-2244 GCA_049690035.1 Chthoniobacteraceae bacterium | reverse complement strand
GTGCGGGCGTCAGCCACCATCAGGCTGGTCGCCGCGTGGCGGTAGGTGCCGTTCTTGGCGTAGGAGTAGAGCGGCACGTAGTCGCCGTTGGCGATCGTATCCATCGGGATCGGCTTCCAATTCAGCGTGCAGTCGAGGACGAACCAGCGTCCTTCATTCTGCCACATCACCCACGCGTGGCTAATGCTCGAGCTGCGCTTCATTTTGCCAATAACGAAACGCGCCGAGGAGTCCTGAAGCTGATCGCAGAGCCACAGCGCCTTGTCTTTGCAGTCGCCCGAACGGCGACGGGCGGTTTCCGCTGGCGGCAGCGGGTTGTAGGGGTCGCTATGCACGTAGCGGAAGGAGCGGCCCTCGCGCATCAATTCCGCCACGCGGTCCATCCCGGCCTTTTGATTGGGGACGGAACTCAGGATGCGCTTCACCGGACGCATGTAGGCGTCGTAGGGGGTGTATCCCGCCGTGGATCCGAGATCGACCGGGACGGCAAATGAGGGGAGGGAACTGGTGAGGAAAAGGGCAAAGGCGAGGCTAGCGAGCTTCATATTATCGTATTATTCAATAATTTCCATATTAACCGTAGCGGAAGGCGTGCCATCCGGGGGTAGACTCCCAAACATTTCCGGAGAACTGCCGGGCGAGCGACGGCGTAGGTTCAGCGGAATGTCCCGTTTCCCTTCGACGCGGTCCCTTCTCCCGTCGGAGTGGAGCGACCGGCTCGTCCGTCCCAGATTCCTCGCAGGTGCGCCCGACTCGCATTTCTGCGACGAGGGGTGCGAGGCTCATTTAGCAAGCGGCGGTCGGGATACCGCTGGCGAATCTCTCCTCGCGCGCTGCAAAACTCCGGCATTGCCAAGCCGGAAGGCCATCCGTTGAATCCGGCGCTCCGCTTCATGAAGCTCCGAAATCAACTGCTCGCGCTCTGCTGTTTGCTGGCCTTCGCAGGATTTGGCTTCCTCTATGTGACCAACTGGGTGGTGCAGAAGCCGTTCGGGATCATCCTGTTCGTCAGCGACGGCATGGTCGCGCGGCATCTCACGGCGGCGCGCCTCTACGAAGGCGGCGCGGATCAGCGGCTGGCTTTGGAATCGCTCGGCAGTGTCGCGTTGCTCAATAACTCGGCCCATGACTTTGCCGTGCCCGATGCGGCGTCGGCAGCCACGGCTCTCGCGACGGGGGTGAAAGCGAATCATCGCGCGCTGGCGATCGCCCCGACGGGAAAATCCCTGCCGACCATCCTCGAACTCGCTCTCGCGAGCGGTCGCGGCGCCGGCCTCGTCACCACCGGGTCGTTGACCTCGGCAGGCGCGGCCGCATTCTATTCCCACTCCGTGGATGCGCGCGAAACCGCGAGAACCGCGGCGTTCCTCGTCGCAGCCCCGATGTTTGATGTCGTCCTCGGTGGCGGTGCGGCGGAATTTCTCCCAAAATCGAAGGGTGGCTTGCTGGCCGGCGAGCGCGATCTTCTCGCCGAACTGCAATCCTCCGGCCGGGAACTCGTTCGCACGAAGGCTGCGCTCGAAGACGCGGCGTCCTATCGCAGCACGGGGCTGCTCGGCATCTTCAGCAATGGGCCGATGGCCTTCAGCAACCAGATCGAATCCGGGAGCGAGCAGCCGTCGCTCTCCGACATGGTGAGGCGCGCGATCGAGTGCCTGCAGACGAACCGAAAAGGCTACGTCCTCGTCGTCGATGACGCGCTGGTGACAGCAGCCGCGGAGCGAAATGAGGGCGAGCGGGTGATCACGGAGACACTCGCCCTCGACCGCGCGATCGCCACGGCAGTGCGTTATGCCGGCGAGAGGTCGCTCATCATCGCAGTTGGGCGCCACGCGACCGGGGGCATGAATCTCAACGGCTACCCCCTGCGCCAGGATCACGGCGTCGCCCTGCTCGGCACGAATGCCTCCGGCCAGCCCGCGATCACCTGGGCGACCGGCCCGAACGGTCCCGGAGCCTCCGCCGACGCATCGGCGAAGCCGCCTGGCGCGAAGAACGAGCCAGCGGCCTTCCTCACTCCATCCGCGCTGAACGCCGCGGAGGATGTGCTCGCCGTGGGGAAGGGACCGGGCTCGGAGAAGCTCCACGGCTTCCTCGACAGCACCGCCATCTTTCGTCTGTTGAAGGACGCGCTGTAGCCGCGGAAGAGCGGCTAAGCTTGGACGCGCGGCGGAGGTTAGTCCGGTGCATCATTCCCCATGAACACCAATCGCCGCACCTTCCTCAAAACCACCGCCGTCGCTG